>NZ_JBEZMS010000001.1:0-370426 GCF_040652815.1 Micromonospora sp. NPDC048169 | reverse complement strand
GGGCTGGGCTGGGCTGGGCTGGGCTGGGCTGGGCTGGGCTGGGCTGGGCTGGGCTGGGCTGGGCTGGGCTGGGCTGGGCTGGGCTGGGCTGGGCTGGGCTGGAGATCTTGGTACGAAACGGCCCCTATGAGGGCTGTTTCGTACCAAGATCTCGTCGCCGTATCGCGACATCCCAGAATGAGGGAGCTGAATCCCAGCATTGGAGACGGGCGAGATCTTGGAAGCGAAGGGACCCCCTGGGGGCCGTTTCGTTCCAAGATCTACAACCTGAGCCGACGCGCGGGCGCCGGTGAGGGTGCTGGAGAGACGCCGCGGGCGCGGCACTCCTCTGGCAGGAGCGCCGCGCCCGCGGCGGTGAGCGGGGAACGGTCAGACGTTGAAGCCGAGCGAGCGGAGCTGGTCGCGCCCCTCGTCGGTGATCTTGTCGGGGCCCCACGGCGGCAGCCAGACCCAGTTGATCCGGATGTCGTTCACCAGGCCGCCACCGGGACCGGTGGTCAGCGCCTGCCGCGCCTGGTCCTCGATCACGTCGGTCAGCGGGCAGGCCGCCGAGGTCAGCGTCATGTCCAGGGTGGCGATGTTGTCGTCGTCGACGTGGACGCCGTACACCAGGCCCAGGTCGACCACGTTGATGCCCAGCTCGGGGTCGACGACGTCCTTCATCGCCTCTTCGATGTCGCCGACCGCGGCCTTGCTGCCGGCCGGCGCCACCGCACCCGCGGCCGCGCCGTCAGCAACAGTCCCGTTGACGGCCGCGCCACCGGCAACCGTGCCGTCGGTCGCCACCGCGCCGGTCTCCGAGGTCATGTTGGTCTCGTCGCTCATGCCTTCACCTCCGGGCTCACGCCCACCCCGGCGCGTGCCGCGGCGTCCTTGAACGCCATCCACGACAACAGCGCGCACTTGACCCGGGCCGGGTAGCGCGCGACACCCGCGAACGCCACCCCGTCACCGAGCACGTCCTCGTCCGGCGTGACCTGGCCCCGTCCGGACATCAACTGCACGAACGCCTCGTGCACCACGGCGGCGTCGCTCGCGGCCCGGCCGCGCAGCAGTTCGTGCAGGATGCTCGCCGACGCCTGGCTGATCGAGCAGCCCATCCCGTCGTACGAGATGTCGGTGAACACCGTGCCGTCGGTCGCCACCCGCACGGTGATCTCGTCGCCGCAGGTCGGGTTGACGTGGTGCGCCTCGCCGACCCGGGCCGCCGGGTCCGCCGACTCCCGCAGGCCGCGGCCGTGCGGGTGCTTGTAGTGATCCAGGATGATCTCCTGGTAGAGCTGGTCGAGTTGCATCACTCGAACACCTTCCGCACCTGTTCCAGACCCGCCACCAGGGCGTCGATCTCCGCGGTGGTGGTGTAGAGGTAGAACGACGCCCGCGTCGTGGCCGCCACCCCGAACCGCGTGCACACCGGCCGGGCGCAGTGGTGGCCCACCCGCACCTGCACGCCGAGCGAGTCGAGCACCTGCCCGACGTCGTGCGGGTGCACGTCACCGAGCGCGAAGGAGATCGTCCCGCCCCGGCCCACCGGCACGGTCGGGCCGAAGATCCGCAGGCCCGGCACCGTGGCGAGGGCGTCCAGCGCGTACGCCGTCAGCTCCTTCTCGTGCCACTGGATGGCCGGCATGCCGATCGCGGTGAGGTAGTCCACCGCCGCGCCGAGCGCGACCGCCTCGGCGATCGGCGGGGTGCCCGCCTCGAACCGGGCCGGCGGCGCGGCGAACGTCGAGCCCGCCATGGTCACCGTCTCGATCATCGAGCCGCCGCCCATCACCGGGGGCATCGCGGCGAGCAGCTCGCCCCGGCCCCAGAGCACACCGATGCCGGTCGGGCCGCACATCTTGTGCCCGGTGAAGACGATGAAGTCCGCGTCGTACTGGACCACGTCCATCGGCATGTGCGGCACCGACTGCGAGCAGTCGAGCAGCAGCAGCGCGCCGACCTCACGGACCCGCGCGGTGATCCGCGAGGTCGCGTTGACGGTGCCGAGGATGTTCGACATGTGCACCAGCGAGACGATCTTCGTCCGCTCGGTGACCAGGTCGTCCAGGCCGGACTCGTCGAGCCGGCCCTGGTCGGTGACCGGGAACCAGCGCAGCGTCGCGCCGGTGCGCTCCGCGAGCAGTTGCCACGGGACGATGTTCGAGTGGTGCTCCATCTCGGAGATCACGATCTCGTCGCCGGGGCCCAGCCGGAACCGCGGGTCGCCGTCCGCGCGCAGCGAGGCGTTGGAGAACGCGTACGCCACCAGGTTGATCGCCTCGGTGGAGTTCTTGGTGAACACCACCTCGTCGACGCTCGGCGCGTTGATGAACGCAGCGATCTTCGCCCGCGCGCCCTCGTACGCCTCGGTGGCCTCGGTGCCCAGCGTGTGCACCGAGCGCGACACGTTGGCGTTGTGCAGCGCGTAGTGCTCGGCGAGCACGTCGAGCACCTGCCGCGGCTTGTGCGAGGTGTTGGCGCTGTCCAGGTAGACCAGCGGGTGGCCGTTGACCTCCCGGTCGAGGATCGGGAAGTCGGCCCGCACCTTCGCCACGTCGAAGCGCGGCACGTCGTCGTACTGCGGCATGCCCGCCGGGATGGCCATCGAGGTCATGTCGAGTCTCAGGCCCGCGCCGCGCCGGCTCCGGCGACGTACCGCTCGTAGCCCTCTTCCTCGAGCTTGTCGGCCAGTTCCCGGCCGCCCTGCTCGACGATCCGGCCGGCCACGAAGACGTGCACGAAGTCGGGCTTGATGTAGCGCAGGATGCGGGTGTAGTGGGTGATCAGCAGCAGGCCGGTGTCACCGGTGTCGCGCACCCGGTTCACGCCCTCGCTGACCACGCGCAGCGCGTCCACGTCCAGGCCGGAGTCGGTCTCGTCGAGGATCGCGATCTTCGGCTTGATCAGCTCCAGCTGCACGATCTCGTGCCGCTTCTTCTCGCCGCCGGAGAAGCCCTCGTTGACGTTGCGCTGGGCGAACGCCGGGTCCATCTGGAGCTTCTCCATGGCGCCGCGCAGCTCGCCGGCCCAGGTGCGCAGCTTCGGCGCCTCGCCGTCGATCGCGGTCTTGGCGGTACGCAGGAAGTTGGCCACCGACACGCCGGGGACCTCGACCGGGTACTGCATGGCCAGGAAGAGGCCGGCGCGGGCCCGCTCGTCGACGGACATGGACAGCACGTCCTCGCCGTCGAGGGTCACCTCGCCGCCGGTGATCTCGTACTTCGGGTGACCGGCGATCGAGTACGCGAGCGTCGACTTGCCGGAGCCGTTCGGGCCCATGATCGCGTGGGTCTCGCCGGAGCGCACGGTCAGGTCGACCCCGTGCAGGATCGGCTTGAGCTCACCCTCGGGCAGCTTGACCGACACCTTCAGGTCGCGGATCTCCAGGGTGCTCATCAGCGGGTCACTCCATTGCTCGGCAGCGGACGGCCGTCGCCGTCCACGGAAAGGTAGATGTCGCCGTCACGGACTTCGACGGAATAGACGGGTACGGGTTCGGTCGCGGGCAGGCCGGTGGGCTCACCGGTACGCAGGTCGAAACGGGATCCGTGCAGCCAGCATTCCAGCGTGCAGCCCTCGACCTCGCCCTCGGACAGCGCCACGGCGGCGTGCGAGCACTCGTCGTGCACGGCGTAGAACACGTCGTCCTCGCCGTGAACGATCGCGACCTGCACGCCGTCCACGTCGGCGCTGATCGCGGTGCCCTTCGGCACGTCCTCGGTGGAGCAGATCTTGAGCATCAGGCGCCCGCCTTGGCCAGCCGCGCCTCGATGGCGTCGCCGAGGCGCTCGCGCAGGTCCTCGACCGGGATCTTGTTGATCAGCTCGGCGAAGAAGCCGCGCACCACCAGGCGCCGCGCCTCGGCCTCCGGGATGCCCCGGGCCATCAGGTAGAACAGCTGCTCGTCGTCGAACCGGCCGGTCGCGCTGGCATGCCCGGCGCCGGCGATCTCGCCGGTCTCGATCTCCAGGTTGGGTACGGAGTCGGCCCGCGCGCCGTCGGTGAGCAGCAGGTTCCGGTTGATCTCGTACGTGTCGGTGCCTGTCGCCTCGGCGCGGATCAGCACGTCGCCGACCCAGACCGTGTGCGCGTCGTCGCCCTGCAGCGCGCCCCGGTAGCCGACGTTGCTGCGGCAGTCCGGCACGGTGTGGTCGACCAGCTGCCGGTGCTCCAGGTGCTGGCCGGAGTCGGCGAAGTAGACGCCGTACAGCTCGGCCTCGCCGCCGCGCTGGGTGTACTCCACCGACGTGTACTGCCGGACCAGGTCGCCGCCGAGGCTGACCTGCACGTGCAGGATCCGGGCGTCACGGCCCAGCCGCACCTTGAGGTGCTGCGCCTGCACCGCGTCGTCGGCCCAGTCGGCGACCGTAACCAGGGTCAGCTTCGCCCCGTCGCCCACAGTCACCTCGACGTTGTCGGCCAGCGTGGCCGAGCCGACGTGCTCGATCACCACTGTGGCCTCGGCGAACCGGTCCACCTCGACGAACGTGTGCCCGAAGGCGAGCGCGTCGGCGTTCTCGCCGACCACCCGCAGGCGCACCGGCGCCTCCACCACCGCGTCGCGGTCGACGCGCACCAGCAGCGCGCCGTCGGCCCCGCCGTACGCCAGCGCGCTGATCCGGTCGAACGGGGTGAGCACGCTGCCCACCCGGGGGTCGTCCCGGCCGATCCGGTCGACGGTGACGCCCTCGGGCAGGTCGCCGTACTCGTGCCGGACCGCGCCGGTCGCGCCCTGCGCCGACGTGGCCAGGCCACGCAGGCGCTTGAGCGGGGTGAAGCGCCACTCCTCCTCCAGGCCGGTGAGGGCCGGGAAGTCGGCGACGTCGTACGAGCGGAGCGCCTGCGACTTGGTCGTGGGCGGCGCGGAAGCCTGGGTAGTCATCTCTTCCTTGGTCTGTTCTACGACGAGGTGTCAGGTGAGGCGGAGGGCGGGCAGCCGGCGTCAGCCGACCGCGCCCTCCATCTGCAGCTCGATCAGGCGGTTGAGCTCCAGCGCGTACTCCATCGGGAGCTCCTTGGCGATCGGCTCGATGAAGCCGCGCACGATCATCGCCATCGCCTCGTCCTCGCTCAGGCCCCGGCTCATCAGGTAGAAGAGCTGGTCCTCGCTGACCTTGGAGACGGTCGCCTCGTGCCCCATCGACACGTCGTCCTCGCGGATGTCGACGTACGGGTAGGTGTCGGAGCGGGAGATCGTGTCGACCAGGAGCGCGTCGCACTTGACGGTGCTCTTGCTGCTGGTCGAGCCCTCCAGCACCTGCACCAGACCGCGGTACGAGGTGCGGCCGCCGCCCCGGGCGATCGACTTCGACACGATGGTCGAGGAGGTGTGCGGCGCGGCGTGCACCATCTTGGCGCCGGCGTCCTGGTGCTGGCCCTCGCCGGCCATCGCGACCGAGAGCACCTCGCCCTTGGCGTGCTCGCCGGTCATGTAGACCGCCGGGTACTTCATGGTGACCTTGGAGCCGATGTTGCCGTCGACCCACTCCATGGTCGCGCCCTCGTGGCACACGGCGCGCTTGGTGACCAGGTTGTAGACGTTGTTCGACCAGTTCTGGATGGTCGTGTACCGGCACCGGGCGTTCTTCTTGACGATGATCTCCACGACGGCGCTGTGCAGCGAGTCGGAGGAGTAGATGGGCGCGGTGCAGCCCTCGACGTAGTGCACGTACGCGCCCTCGTCGACGATGATCAGCGTCCGCTCGAACTGGCCCATGTTCTCCGTGTTGATCCGGAAGTAGGCCTGCAGCGGGATGTCCACGTGCACGCCCTTCGGCACGTAGATGAACGAGCCACCGGACCAGACGGAGGTGTTCAGCGCCGCGAACTTGTTGTCGCCGACCGGGATGACAGTGCCGAAGTACTCCTTGAACAGGTCCTCGTGCTCCTTGAGCGCGGTGTCGGTGTCCAGGAAGACGACGCCCTGCTCCTCCAGGTCCTCACGGATCTGGTGGTAGACGACCTCGGACTCGTACTGCGCGGCGACACCGGCGACCAGGCGCTGCTTCTCCGCCTCGGGGATGCCGAGCTTGTCGTAGGTGTTCTTGATGTCCTCGGGCAGGTCCTCCCAGGAGGTGGCCTGCTTCTCGGTGGACCGCACGAAGTACTTGATGTTGTCGAAGTCGATCCCGGTGAGGTCGGCGCCCCAGTTCGGCATCGGCTTGCGGCCGAACAGCCGCAGGCCCTTGAGCCGCAGGTCGAGCATCCAGGCCGGCTCGTTCTTCTTGGCCGAGATGTCGCGCACCACCGCCTCGCTGAGGCCACGCTGGGCGGACGCCCCGGCGACGTCGGGGTCGGCCCAGCCGTACTCGTAACGACCGAGGGCGGCGAGCTGCTCCTCCTGGGTCAGGGGCTGAACGATCTGCTCGGTCATCTATCTGTCCTCACAGTGGTGACGGTGGAACCGGACTGGGCGGGAATGTGCGTGGTGCACACGCCGTCGCCGTGCGCGATGGTGGCCAGGCGCTGTACGTGAGTGCCGACCAGACGGGAGATCACTTCGGTCTCGGCCTCGCACAGCTGAGGGAACTCGGCGGCCACGTGCGCCACCGGGCAGTGGTGCTGGCAGAGCTGGCCGCCGGAGGCGATCGTGGACGCGTTGGCAGCGTAACCCTCGGCGGTCAGCGCGCCGGCGAGTGCCTCCGCCCGCGCGAGCGGGGCGTCTCCGGCGTCCTCCATGGCCGCCCGGCAGCGGGTCTCCAGCGCGGAGACCTGCTCGGCCGCGAACGCCGCGACCGCCTCGGTGCCGCCGGTGCGGGCGATCCACCGCAGCGCGGCGGTGGCCATGTTGTCGTAGTGGTGGGTGCCGCAGCGACCGCGGCCCGCCTCGGTGAGCGCGAAGACCTTGGCCGGGCGACCGCGCCCGCGACTGCCGCGGACGGTCTGGTCGCGGGCGACCACGTCACCGTCGGCGAGCATCGCGTCGAGGTGGCGGCGGATCGCGGCCGGGCTCAGACCGAGCGCCGTGCCGAGCTGCGCGGCGGTGGTGGGACCACGCTCCAGCAGCAACTGGGTGACCCGGTCGCGGGTCGACAGGTCGGCCGGAACGGTCTCCCGCTCGCCGGGCCGTACGCCGCGACGTGCGCGCGAACCACCGGCGACCGGACCGGTCACCGGCGTTCGGGAGAGCGCCGCCGCGTTTTTCACAACGGCAACGTTACGTAATTCGCCGAGGGCCCGCAAACCCGGGGTCCGGTGATTCCGACCACCGGGGTGCCGGAGTCACCCGATCGGGATCAACTACGGTGCGTAGGATTCGCTACGTGAAGCGATCCGTCCGGTTTCCGGTCTCCGCCACGCTGTTGCGCCGCCTCGCGCTCGCCTCGATCATCGCGAACGTCGCGATCGTGGTCACCGGCGGGGCCGTCCGGCTCACCGCGTCCGGCCTCGGCTGCCCCACCTGGCCACGGTGCACCGAGGACTCGTACGTCACCACGCCCGAGATGGGCGTGTACGGGGTGATCGAGTTCGGCAACCGGCTGCTCACGTTCGCGGTGGGCATCATCGCGCTCGCCGTGGTGCTGGCCGTGCTGGCCCACCGCCCCCGCCGCCGCGGGCTGCTCCCGCTCGCGCTGGGCGTGCTGTTCGGCATCCCGGCCCAGGCGGTCATCGGCGGCATCACGGTGCTCACCAACCTCAACCCGTGGGTGGTCGGGCTGCACTTCCTCGCCTCGATGGCGGTGATCGCCGCCGCGTACGCGCTCTGGCGGCGGATCAAGGAGCCGGACGGGCCGGTGGCACCGACCGTGCCGGCGCCGCTGCGTACCCTCGCCTGGATCACCACCGTGGTCAGCGCCTCGGTGCTGGTGGTCGGCACGTGGGTGACAGGCAGCGGACCGCACGCCGGAGACCACGGCGCGGCTCGCAACGGCCTGGACCCGGCGGCGATCTCCCAGGTGCACGCCGACAGCGTCTTCCTGCTGATCGGCCTGTCGGTGGCGCTGTACTTCGCGTTCCGGGCGGTCGGCGCGGCGCGGGCGGCGCGGGCCGCCGCGGTGCTGATCGCGGTCGAGTTGGGCCAGGGCGTGATCGGCTTCGTCCAGTACTTCACCCACCTGCCCGCCGTGCTGGTCGGCGCGCACATGCTCGGCTCCTGCCTGGTGCTGCTGGCCACGCTGGGCGTGCTCTGGTCGACCCGCGAGCGGCTGCCGGCCACCCCGGACGCCGAGGCCCCGGCCGAGGCGGTCACCGAACGGGTGGGCGCCGCCGCCTGAGTGCGGGCGTTACCGAGCGGCGGGAGCGGGAAAGCGGTCCGGGCCACCGACCGCCCGCCCGAGGGGAGCTCCCCGTGTCGCGCAAGAGCCTCGCCACCACCACCCCGCAGCGGCTGACCCCGGTCGCCGGGACGCCGCTGTGGTGCGACGCCCGCGAGTACGGCCTCACCGGCGACGGGGTCACGAACGACCAGCCCGCCCTGGCGGCGCTGGTGGACCGCCTCGGCACCGGCTACGACGCCGACGGCCGCGCGCGGGTGATCTACTGCCCGCCGGGCCTGTACTCGATCCGCAACGCCGGCACCGTCTGGCGCAGCGGGGTCTCGCTGCTCGGCGCCGGACCGGCGGCGACCCGCTTCCTGCTCAGCAACGAGGGCAACCGCAGCGCGCCGGTCCCGCTCGCGTTCTGGACCACCGTGCAGCACGGCGCGGACCGGGACCGGCACATCGCCGACTGCACGTTCGCCGACTTCGAGATCGACGGCTCCGGCGTGGCCCAGGCGTCCTACGACTATCTGGCGAAGGGACTGGGCCTGCAGTACGTGGTACGTGGTGTGTTCCGCAACCTCTACATCCACCACACCGGCGCGACCGGGCTGGGCTGCGACTTCCTCCAGGACAGCCTGATCGACGGGGTGATCGCGGTGGGCTGCGGCCGGCTGGACAACGAGGACCAGATGGGCGGCGCCGGGATCGGCGTCGGCATCGGCGGCTGGGGCGACGTGGAACGCCTCACCATCACCAACTGCACCACCATCGGCAACGGCACCAACGGCATCTTCCTGGAACTCCAGAAGGACTACTGGACCCCGCCGCGTGGCATCCGGATCATCGGCTGCCACAGCCAGGCCAACCGGTTCGGCATCTCCGACTGGGGGGCGGACGGGCTGATCGTCTCCGGCTGCACCATGACCAACAACCTGGAGGCCGGCTTCGACGTGTCCGGCAACGGCACCGCCGGGGTGGCCGGGCGCGGTGGCCTGCTCACCGGCTGCGTGATCGACTCCAACGTCGGTGACGGCATCAGCATGGGCAACACCCCCGGCCCGTACGCGGTGCAGGGCAACCGGATCAGCCGCAACGGCGGCTTCGGCTACCACGAGCACGACCTGGGCCACGGCTACCGGGGCGCGGCGGCCGACGTGGTGATCCAGGACAACGACATCCGCGAGAACGCGCTGGACGGCATCCGGATCGACAGGCCGATGCTGGACACGTCGATCGTCGGCAACCGGATCCGGGACAACGGCCGCCGGTCCGCGCCGGCCTGCTCCGGCTCCGGCGGCGCGGTGCGCTACGGCCCGCGCGAGGTCACCGACGGCAACGCGCACTGGCCGCCCGGCGGTCACCGGGGAAAGGTGGTCCGGGTCGGCTCCCGCGACGCCGTGGTGTCCGACAACAGCGCCGACCGGCTCTCCCTGGCCGAGGTACGCCCGGACGGCTCCACCGGCTGGAGCGCGGCCACGCCGGGGCCCGGCACGGCGTACGAGCTGCCTGATGCTCCGCCGGCGTGCGGCGGCATCACGATCGCCGCGCCGTTCGACTCGGCCACCGTGCGCGGCAACCGGATCTGGCACCGGGACGCCGACACCCAGGCGTACGGCATCTGGGTCACCGAGGCGGGCAGTTGCGTCTCCTGCGCGTTCGAGGACAACGACCTGGCCGGCACCGAGGCCGCGCTGCGGCTGGACACGCCGCCGATCGGCGGCCGCTGGGCCCGTAACCACAGCGACCGCGACTGAGCGTCGCGGTCAGCCGGCCGGCGGCCTCAGCGGCGGGCCAGGTGGGTGAGCACCGCGTCGGCGAGGCGGTCCGGGGCGCCGTCGGCGTACCCGACGAACAGGCTCGGCTCGGTCAGCTCCAGCTCGACCAGCACGGGCTCGCCGCCGGGACCGGGGATCAGGTCGACGCGGGCGTAGAGCAGCCGCTCCGGGCCGCCGGGCACCACCGCGAGCACCTTCTCGGCCACCGCGCGCTGCTCCGCCGTGGCGGCGCGGGCGTCGATCCGCTCCTCCTTGTAGAGCGCGGCCTCGCCGAGGTCCGGCCCGGTCAGCATCGGGCCCTTGCGGATCGCGTGGCTGAACGCCAGGCCGCCGGGGCCGGCCAGGAACAGCAACGCGGTCTCCCCGGCGGTGTCCACCGCGCCGAGGTACGGCTGGACCATGGCGACCCGACCGGCGTCGGAGAGCCGCCGTACGTGGGCCACCGCCAGCTCGCGGTGCTGCGCGTCGGTCAGGTCGTAACGGCCGGTGTCCTGGCTGCCCGCGCTGACCGCCGGCTTGATCACGTACTCGCCCCCGGCCGGTGGCGCCCACACCCGGCCCGGCTCGACCCATTCCGTCGGGACGGTGGGCGCTCCGGCGGCGGACAGCTCGGACAGGTAGCGCTTGTCGGTGTTCCAGGCGACCACGTCGGCCGGGTTGACCAGGGCCGGCACGGTACGCGCCCAGGCCACGAACTCGTCCCGCCGCCGCGCGTAGTCCCACGGGGAGCGGAGCACGACGAGGTCGTACCCGGACCAGTCGACTGCCGGGTCGTCCCAGACCGCGATCTCGGTGGTGACGCCGCGGGCGGCGAGCGGGCCGAGCGCGAGCCGGTCGTCCGGGTCGAGGTCGGGCAGCTCGGCGCAGGTGACGAAAGCGACCCGGGGTCTCCCCCGGGTCGACTGGTGGTGGTTGGTCATTCGGTGTATGTCAACGGGCCATCGTGCGCCGGGCCATCGACCGCCACAGGTCGTTGCTCGGACGCATCTGGTCCATCAGTTCACGCTCCCAGGCGTTCTCCACGTCGACCCCGGCCTTGGCGCAGGCCTGCCGCGCGACGTCGGTGCCGTCGGCGAACTGGTCTGCCCATGCCCCGTCGGAACCCACGAGGACGATCCGTGCGCCGCGCTTGCCGACGTACTCGATGACCGCCTTCGCGCCGCCGTGCCCGGCGGCGAACGACTTGATGCCCGCGACCAGGCCGTTGGGGGCCTGCTCGGCGGTCTTGTCAGCCGTCAGCGTCGTATCGGAACCATCTGCCATGACGCGAAGCCTAAGCAGAGTTCCACCCGGATGTGCGAGAACCATGAACTGAATGTGATGCCAATTACCCATCGGTTTAAGAAGAACCACAGGTAATTTGCCCGTACATGTCGCTTTTAGGCGGGCAAAACAGGCAGGCGGGATCGTCACAATCTGTCCAGGTTGCACCCGTCCGAGGATGCCCGAAAAAAATTTCTGATGAACCGCCGGACGGGCGGGTCAGAGGAGCGCGTCGAGCGCGACGGCGGCGAACAGGATGGTCAGGTACGTGGTCGACCAGTGGAACAGCCGCATCGGCTTGACCGCCTCGCCGCGCGTCGCGCGCCGGCACAGCTTGTGCGCCTCGACCAGGAAGATCCCGCCGACCACGAGCGCCGTCACCCCGTAGATCGGGCTCATCCCCAGCGGCCAGACCGCCAGCGAGGAGAGCACCGTGAGCCAGGAGAAGCCGATGATCTCGGCGTTGACCCGCCGCACCGAGGCCACCACCGGCAGCATCGGCACCCCGGCGCGGGCGTAGTCGGCCTTGTACTTGATGGCCAGCGCGTAGAAGTGCGGCATCTGCCAGAAGAAGACCACGGCGAACAGGCCCCACGCGGCCGGCGCCAGCGAGCCGGTGACAGCGGCCCAGCCGATCAGCACCGGCGCGGCGCCGCAGATGCCGCCCCAGAACGTGTTGGCCGCCGTCGTGCGCTTCAGCCACAGCGTGTAGACCAGGTCGTAGTAGGCGATCGCGGCCACCGTCAGCACCGTCGCCAGCCAGTTCGTCGCCACCGCCATCAACGCCACCGACACGGCGGCCAGCACCAGGCCGAAGATCAGCGCGCTGCGCGGCGACACGGTGTGCGCGGGCAGCGGGCGGCGCTTGGTGCGCCGCATGAGCTGGTCGATGTCGCGGTCGATGTAGCAGTTGATGACGCTCGCCGCGCCGGCCGCGAGCGACCCGCCGACAAGCACCACGGCGACCAGCCACAGCGACGGCATCCCGCCGTGGGCCAGCATCATCGCCGGCACGGTGGTGACCAGCAGCAGCTCGACGATCCGCGGCTTGGTCAGCGTCACGTACGCCGCCACCACGGCGCGTACGTCCCGCCGGCCGCTCGCCGGCGCCTCCGCCACCGTGCCCACCGGCGGCTGCCCGGCAGGATTGCTGACGGGGCGCTCGGTGATCGTGCTCACGGATTGCCACCTTCCGGCATCGGCGGGGGAGGTCGTTCGGCCCGGACCCTTCGAGGTCCACACACCGCCCCACACACTACGCGGCGTCGTTTTCGCTGCCCCGTGGACCCGGCATCGGTGCGAGCCGTCACACCTGGGGTTGAACGACCGAACGTCCGCGATCCGTACAGAACAGCATGCTGAGATCCCCGGGCGGACGTTTAGCACCGCTCGATAGGGTCATCAGTGAGGGTTCCGCCCATCTGCCGAGGAGCACAACCATCGTGGCTGCCAACCGACCCGAGCTTCCCGCTCTCAACTGGTCCGACCTCGACCGCAGGGCCGTCGACACGGTCCGCGTGCTGGCCATGGACGCCGTGGAGAAATCCGGCAACGGCCACCCGGGGACGGCGATGAGCCTCGCCCCCGCGGCGTACCTGCTCTTCAACCGGGTCATGCGGCACAACCCCGCCGACCCGAACTGGGCCGGACGCGACCGGTTCGTGCTCTCCGCCGGCCACTCCAGCCTGACGCTCTACATCCAGCTCTTCCTGTCCGGCTACCCGCTGTCGCTGGACGACCTCAAGGCGCTGCGCCAGTGGGGCTCGCTCACCCCGGGCCACCCGGAGCACGGCCACACCCCGGGTGTGGAGACCACCACCGGCCCGCTCGGCCAGGGCCTCGGCAACGCGGTCGGCATGGCCATGGCGGCCCGCCGCGAGCGCGGCCTGTTCGACCCGGAGCCGGACCGCGCCGACTCGCCGTTCCGGCACGACATCTGGTGCATCGCCTCCGACGGTGACATCGAGGAGGGCATCACCCACGAGGCCAGCGCGCTCGCCGGCCACCAGCAGCTCGGCAACCTCTGCGTTATCTACGACGACAACGAGATCTCGATCGAGGACGACACCCGCATCGCCAAGAGCGAGGACGTGGCGGCGCGCTACGAGGCGTACGGCTGGCACGTGCAGACCGTCGACTGGCGCAGCGGCGACGCCGACCAGGGCGACTACCACGAGGACGTGGAGGCGCTTTACCAGGCGCTGCTGGCCGCCAAGGCGGAGACCGACCGGCCGTCCTTCATCGCGCTGCGCACCATCATCGGCTGGCCCGCGCCGAACAAGCAGAACACCGGCAAGATCCACGGCTCGGCGCTCGGCGCGGACGAGGTCAAGGCCACCAAGGAGATCCTCGGCTTCGACCCGCAGCGCACCTTCGAGGTCGACGAGGAGGTGCTCAAGCACGCCCGTCAGGTGCTGGAGCGCGGCGCGCAGGCGCAGGCCGAGTGGACCACCCGGTTCGACGCCTGGGCGCAGGCAAACCCGGAGCGCAAGGCGCTGTGGGAGCGGATGGCCACCCGTACGCTGCCGACCGGCTGGACCGACGCGCTGCCCACCTTCCCGGCGGACGCCAAGGGCGTCGCCACCCGGGCCGCCTCCGGCAAGGTCCTGGAGGCCCTGGCGCCGGTGCTGCCGGAGCTGTGGGGCGGCTCGGCCGACCTGGCCGAGAGCAACAACACCACCATGAAGGGCGAGCCGTCGTTCGTCCCGGCGGCGCACGCCACCAAGGACTTCCCCGGCGACGAGTACGGCCGCACGCTGCACTTCGGCATCCGTGAGCACGCCATGGGATCGATCCTCAACGGCATCGCTCTGCACGGCGGCACCCGCCCCTACGGCGGCACGTTCCTGGTGTTCAGCGACTACATGCGCCCGGCGGTACGGCTGGCCGCGCTGATGAAGCTGCCGGTGACCTACGTCTGGACGCACGACTCGATCGGCCTCGGCGAGGACGGCCCGACGCACCAGCCGATCGAGCACCTGACCGCGCTGCGGGCCATTCCCGGCCTGGACGTGGTCCGCCCGGCCGACGCCAACGAGACGGTCTGGGCCTGGCGGCAGGCGCTGGAGCACACCGACCGGCCGACCGCGCTGGCGCTCAGCCGGCAGGCGCTGCCGACGCTCGACCGCACCGAGCTGGCCGGCGCCGAGGGCGTGGCCAAGGGCGGGTACGTGCTGGCCGAGGCGTCGAACGGCAAGCCGCAGGTGATCATCGTCGGCACCGGCTCCGAGGTGCAGCTCTGCCTCACCGCGCGGGAGCGGCTGGAGGCCGACGGCACCCCCACCCGGGTCGTCTCCATGCCCTGCCAGGAGTGGTTCTTCGCCCAGGACGAGGCGTACCGGGAGTCGGTGCTGCCGCGCGGGGTAAAGGCGCGGGTGAGCGTGGAGGCGGGCATCGCGATGTCGTGGCGGGCGATCGTCGGCGACAGCGGCGAGAGCGTGAGCATCGAGCACTACGGCGCCAGCGCGCCGCACACCGTGCTCTTCGAGCAGTTCGGGTTCACCCCCGACCGGATCGTGGCCGCCGCGCACGCGGCGCTGACCCGGGTGGGCGACATCACCGGTTTCACGACCGGCAACTGAGGGGAGCGTGGGCGTCATGACCGACAGGCTGAAGGAGCTCCAGGGCGCCGGGGTGGCGATCTGGCTCGACGATCTCTCCCGGGTACGGCTGACCTCCGGCGGGCTGGACAAGCTGCGCCGGGAGTCCCACGTGGCCGGGGTGACCACCAACCCGACGATCTTCGCCAAGGCGCTGAGCGACGCCGACGAGTACGACTGGCAGCTTCGCGACCTCGCCGTACGCGGCGTGGACGTCGAGGAGGCGGTCCGCATGCTCACCACGTACGACGTGCGGTGGGCGTGCGACGTGATGCGCCCGTCGTACGAGGCCAGCGGCGGCGTGGACGGGCGGGTGTCGATCGAGGTGGACCCGCGCTCGGCGCACGACGCGGCGAAGACCGTCGCCGAGGCCAAGGCGCTGTGGTGGCTTGTCGACCGGCCGAACCTGTTCATCAAGATCCCGGCCACCGAGGAGGGCCTGCCGGCGATCACCGCGACGCTCGCCGAGGGGATCAGCGTCAACGTCACGCTGATCTTCGGCCTGGACCGCTACTCGCAGGTGATGGAGGCCTTCATGGCCGGCCTGGAGCAGGCGAAGGCCAACGGGCACGACCTGTCGAAGATCGGCTCGGTCGCCTCGTTCTTCGTCTCCCGGGTCGACACCGAGGTGGACAAGCGGCTGGAGAAGATCGGCTCGGACCAGGCCAAGGCGCTGCGCGGCAAGGCCGCGGTCGCCAACGCCCGGCTGGCGTACGAGCGCTACAGCGAGGTGTTCTCCTCGGCGCGCTGGCAGAAGCTGGCCGACGCGGGCGCCCACCCGCAGCGCCCGCTGTGGGCCTCCACCTCGACGAAGAACCCGGACTACCGGGACGTCATCTACGTCGAGGAGCTGATCGCGCCCGGCACCGTCAACACCATGCCGGAGCCGGTCGTCCACGCGTACGCCGAGCACGGCGAGACGAAGGCGGACACCGTCACCGTCGCGTACGACGACGCCCGCCGGGTCTTCGACGACCTGCTGGCGGTGGGCGTGGACCTGTCCGACGTCATCGCCACGCTGGAGCGCGAGGGCGTGGAGAAGTTCGAGGCGAGCTGGGTAGAGCTGCTGGAGGGGGTCAAGAAGTCCCTCGCCGAGGCGGCAAAGGGCTCGGGCAGCCCGCACCGGGCCGCCGGGAAGAACGCGCAGGCGGCCCAGCAGGCCGGCGGCAACGCGTGACCGACGGCGTACGACGCGTCCCGGGGCCGGGCCCCGGGACGCGTCGCGCCGTACCGTGGAACGGGTGAGGTGGTGCCGGTGAGCGAGCCCGAGGTGACGCCGTGACCCCGGCCGCCGGACGGCCGGTCACCGCCGGCCGCGGACCGCGCCGGCCGGCACACACCGACCCGCACGGCCGGCGCCTCCAGATCACCGGTGCGGTCACCGATGATCTGGGCGGGCCCGGCCGTCCGTACACCTTCGCGCAGCTCCAGGCGGCCCGGGCCGCCGGCGACCGGCGGGCCCTGGCCGGCCGGGAGCGCCAGGTGCTGCACCTGACCGAGCGGGCGGCGGGTGCCGCCCGCTCCTTCACACGGCCGGACGGACACGCACGTGACGATCAATGACCTGGAATCAGCGGACCGAGACGCAGGAGGAGGTGGCCCGGTGAACCCGCTGCGCGATCCGCAGGACCGGCGGCTGCCCCGGATCCCCGAGCCGTGTGCCCTGGTGATCTTCGGGGTGACCGGCGACCTGGCCCGCAAGAAACTGCTGCCGGCGGTCTACGACCTGGCCAACCGGGGGCTCCTGCCGCCCGGCTTCGTGGTCCTGGGCTTCGCCCGCCGGGACTGGGGCGACGGCGACTTCGAGTCGGTGGCGCACGAGGCGGCCAAGAAGCACGCCCGTACCCCGTGGCGGGAGGAGGTGTGGGCCCGGCTGGCCGGCAACATCAAGTTCGTCGGCGGCTCGTTCGACGACGACGCGGCGTTCGACCAGCTCGCCGCCACGCTCGACGAGCTGCGCGACTCGCACGGCATCCCCGGTAACGCCGCCTTCTACTTCTCCATCCCCCCGGCGGCCTTCCCGGTGGTGCTCAAGCAGCTAGCCCGCACCGGCATGGCGGACAACGCCAAGTCCGGCGGCTGGCGACGGGTGGTGGTGGAGAAGCCGTTCGGCAACGACCTGCCCTCGGCCAAGGCGCTCAACGACCTCGTCGACGACGTCTTCACCAGCCAGGACGTGTTCCGGATCGACCACTACCTGGGCAAGGAGACGGTCCAGAACATCCTGGCGCTTCGCTTCGCGAACAACCTGTTCGAGCCGCTGTGGAACTCCAAGTACGTCGACTCGGTGCAGATCACCATGGCCGAGGACGTCGGCATCGGCACCCGCGCGGCCTTCTACGACTCCGTCGGCACCGCCCGAGACGTGCTCCAGAACCACCTGCTCCAGCTGCTCGCCCTGGTCGCCATGGAGGAGCCGACGAGCTTCGACGCCGACGAGATCCGGGCCGAGAAGCTCAAGGTGCTGAAGGCGATCACCGTGCCGCGGGACGTCGCCGAGGACACCGTGCGCGGCCAGTACCTGCCCGGCTGGGTGGGTGGCGAGCGCGCCAAAGGCTACCTGGAGGAGGAGGGCGTCCCGGAGGGTTCCACCACCGAGACGTACGTGGCGGTGAAGCTGGGCATCCAGAACCGCCGCTGGGCCGGGGTGCCGTTCTACATCCGGGCCGGCAAGCGGCTGCCCCGGCGGGTCACCGAGGTGGCCATCATGTTCAAGAAGGCGCCGCACCTGCCGTTCAACGCCGCCGACATGGAGTCCCTCGGCCCCAACCAGCTGGTCATCCGGGTGCAGCCGGACGAGGGCGTGGTGCTGAAGTTCGGCTCCAAGGTGCCGGGCACCACGATGGAGGTCCGCGACATCGCGATGGACTTCCAGTACGGCGAGGCGTTCACCGAGTCCAGCCCCGAGGCGTACGAGCGGCTGGTGCTGGACGTGCTGATCGGCGACCGGACGCTGTTCCCGGACGCCGCCGAGGTGGAGCAGAGCTGGCAGGTCGTCGACCCGCTGGAGCACGCCTGGGCGGGCACCACACCCGAGCCGTACCGGGCCGGCGAGTGGGGGCCGCGCGCCGCCGACGAGATGCTGGCCCGCGAGGGCCGGGCTTGGAGAAGAGCATGATCGGGCTGTGGGACACCACCGGCAACGAGGTGGTCAAGGCGCTGGCCGCGGAACGGCGCAGCGCGGGCGGGGTGGCCAGCGGCATGGCGCTCACGCTGATCGTGGTGGTGGACGAGAAGCGGGTACGCGAGGCCGAGGCGGCGGCCACCATCGCCGCGGCGGCGCATCCGTGCCGCCTGCTCGTGGTGGTGCGCTCCGACGTGGAGCGGGACCGCAACCGGCTGGACGCGGAGATCGTCGTGGGTGGCCGGCTCGGGCCGTGCGAGGCGGTGGTGACCCGGATGTACGGGCGGCTCGCGCTGCACGCCGAGTCGGTGGTGATGCCACTGCTGGTGCCGGACGTACCGGTGGTGACGTGGTGGCACGGCGAACCGCCGGCGGAGATCTCCACCGACTTCCTCGGCGTGGTCGCGGACCGGCGGATCACCGACGCGGCGCAGGCAGCCGACCCGATCGCCGCGCTGCGGCAGCGGGCGCACGACTACGCTCCCGGCGACACCGACCTGGCGTGGACCCGGATCACCCCGTGGCGCACGCTCGTGGCGGGCGCGTTCGACACCACCCAGGCCCGGGTCACCGAGGCGAGCGTGGTGGCGCCCCCGTCGGACCCGACGGCGGCGCTGATGCGCGGCTGGCTCAACGCCCGGCTCGGCATCGACCCGGTCATGACCGCCACCGAGGAGTTCCCGCGGATGCGCCAGGTGCAGTTGCGCTGCGCCAACGGCGACGAGCTGACGCTGACCCGGGACGACAGCATCGCGGTGTTCCGGCGTACCGGCCAGGAGGACCGCACGCTGCCGCTGGTCCGCCGGCCGCTCGGCGACGAACTGGCCGAGGAGCTGCGCCGTCTGGACGCCGACCAGGTGTACGCGGAGGCGCTCGGCGCCGCGGCCGGGATCACCGGGCTCGACCAGCGTCCGGCCCAGCGGGTGCACGTGTGGAAGGATCCGGCGACCGCCCGGCGGGCCGAGGCCGGCGTGACCGCGCACGCGGGCGCGACAGCTAACGAGTGACCGCCCGGACCGGGCGGTCGAAGGCACAGGAGACCGCCGGTGGGCGGTCGGAACACGAGGGCACGACGGATGACTGAGGCGAGTGTCGCCGTACACGCCGGCCCCGACCTGCTCGCGCAGGCGGTGGCGGCCCGGTTGGTGGTGAAGCTGCTCGACGCGCAGGCCGAGCGTGGCCAGGCGTCGGTGGTGCTGACCGGCGGGCGGATCGCCGCGGCGGTGTACCGGGCGGTCGGGCAGCTGCCCGCCCGGGACGCGGTCGACTGGTCCCGGGTCGACGTGTGGTGGGGCGACGAGCGGTTCCTGCCGGCCGGCGACCCGGAGCGCAACGAGACGCAGGCGCGGGCGGCGCTGCTGGACTCGGTACCGCTGGACCCGGCCCGGGTGCACCCGATGCCGGCGTCGGACGGCCCGGCCGGCGACGACCCGGAGGCGGCAGCGGCCGGGTACGCGCGGGAACTCGCGACGGCGGCCCGGCCCGGGAACGCGCTCGTGCCGCACTTCGACGTGCTGATGCTCGGCGTCGGCGAGGACGGGCACGTGGCGTCGGTGTTCCCCGAGCACCCGGTGCACCACGACAACCGGCCGGTCAGCGCGGTGCGGGGCAGCCCGAAGCCGCCGCCGGTGCGGACCACGCTGACCCTGCCGACGATCAACACGGCCGAGGAGGTGTGGCTGATCGCCGCCGGGGCGGACAAGGCCCGCGCGGTCGGCATGGCGCTGGCCGGGGCGGGGCCGGTGCAGCTGCCGGCCGCCGGGGTGCGGGGCGTCTCCCGTACCCTCTGGCTGCTCGACCGGGCCGCGGCGGCCAACGTGCCGCCCCGCCTGCGCAGTCTCCGCTGAGGTGTAAGGAAGGGCCCCTTCTTAACGTCTCCGGTAGAGAAGGGGCCCCTTCTTAACACCTCGGGTCAGGCCCGGCCGCGGCGACGCCGCAGCGCGTCGAGCGCCTCGGCGAGCAGTGCCTCACCCTCCTCCGGCGTCCGCCGCTCCTGCACGTACGCCAGATGGGTCTTGTACGGCTCGGCGCGCTGGCGGCCCGGCGGGTCGCCCGGGTCGGGGCCGGCGGGCTCGCCGCAGCGCGGGCACTCCCAGGTGGCGGGCGTCTCCGCCTCGGCGGCGATCAGGAACTCGACCCGGTGCCCGTGGCGGCACCAGTAGACGACCGGGCGGCGCGGCGCGGGCTCGACCCGCTGGTCGAACCGCTCGGGGGCGGACCCGATGCGGGTGCCGCGGATAACGTTGTTGCTGGGCACTGTTGCTCGCTCCCTGTCGTCGGAGGGGACCGCCGCCGGAGGGGGTGGGCGACGGGCGACGCGCGGAGAAACAAAACTGCGCGCGGTCCGTGACGGACCGCGCGCAGATTGTACGCTTCTCAGCGCCGACTCAGGTGCCGCTGGCCATCTGCAGCCGCAGCCAGAGGCCGAGCCCGACGATGCACGCGAACCAGACGATTCCCACCAGAACGGTGTAGCGGTCGAGGTTCTTCTCGGCCACCGACGACCCGGCCAGGCTGGAGCTGACCCCGCCGCCGAACATGCTCGACAACCCGCCGCCCTTACCACGGTGCAGGAGGATGAGCAGGGTGAGCAGGACGCTCGTGATGACCAGCAGCGTGATCATCGTGTAGGCGAACCAGATCGGCATGGCGGGGGTCAGTCCTCTCGTTGCGATCACTGCCCGGACCTGTCGGGCACTGCGGCACCGGCCGGTGGACGGGCAGCGTCAAGGATAGCGAGCGATCAGCGGGCCGTGTGCTCCGGGAACCGGCAGATCTGCGCGAACTCCTCGGCGTCGAGGCTCGCGCCCCCGACCAGGGCCCCGTCCACGTCCGGCTGAGCCATGATCGCGGCGACGTTCGACGCCTTGACCGACCCGCCGTACAGGACCCGGACCTGCTCGGCGGTGCCCGCGTCGTAGGTCTCGGCGATGCGCTTGCGCACCGCGCCGCAGACCTCCTGGGCGTCCTCCGGCGTCGCCGTCTTGCCGGTGCCGATCGCCCAGACCGGCTCGTACGCCACGACGACCTTGGTGACCTGCTCGGCGGTGAGCCCCTTGAGCGCGCCGTCGAGCTGGTCGCAGCAGTGCCGCACCTGACCCGACTGCTCCCGGACCTCCAGGCCCTCGCCGATGCAGAGGATCGGGGTGAGCCCGTTGGCCAGCGCCGCCGACACCTTCGCGTTGACGAGCGCGTCGTCCTCGTGGTGGTACTGCCGCCGCTCGGAGTGGCCGACCACCACGTAGCCGCAGCCCAGCTTGGCGAGCATCGGCCCGGCGATGTCACCGGTGTACGCGCCCGACGGGTGCGGCGACAGGTCCTGCGCGCCGTAGCCGATCAGCAGTTTGTCGCCGTCCACAGCGGTCTGCACGGTACGCAGATCGGTGAAGGGCGGCAGCACCACGCACTCGACGTCGGTGAGCTGCTTCTCGTTCAGGCTCGCGGCCAGCTTCTGCACCAGCAGGTTGGCCTCGAGGTGGTTCAGGTTCATCTTCCAGTTGCCGGCCATCAGCGGCCGGCGGGTCGTGCTCGCCATTCAGTTCTCCAGGGCCGCGATGCCGGGGAGGGTCTTGCCCTCCAGGTATTCCAGGGAGGCGCCACCACCGGTGGAGATGTGCCCGAACGAGGACTCGTCCAGGCCCAGCGCGCGCACCGCCGCGGCCGAGTCGCCGCCGCCGACCACGCTGAACGCGTCGGCCTTGGTGATCGCCTCGGCCACACCCCGGGTGCCGTTGGCGAACGCCGCCATCTCGAACACGCCCATCGGGCCGTTCCAGAAGACGGTCTTCGCCTGCGACAGCGCGGCGGCGAACCCGGCCACCGTCTCCGGGCCGATGTCCAGGCCCAGCCGGTGGCTGGGGATGCCGTCGGCCGGCACGGTGTCGTGCGCGGCGTCCGGCGCGAACGCGTCGGCGGCCACCACGTCGACCGGGAGCATGATCTTGCCCGGCGCGCGCTCCATCAGGTTGCCGCAGGTCTCGACCATGTCCTTCTCCAGCAGCGACGTGCCCACCTCGTGGCCCTGGGCCTTGAGGAAGGTGAAGCACATCCCGCCGCCGATGAGCAGCCGGTCCACAGTCGGCAGCAGCGCCTCGATCACGGCCAGCTTGTCGGAGACCTTCGAGCCGCCCAGCACCACCACGTACGGCCGCTCCGGGGAGCCGGTGAGGCGGCTGAGCACCTCGACCTCGCGCAGCACCAGCCGCCCGGCGAAGTGCGGCAGCCGGGCCGGCACGTCGTGCACGCTGGCGTGCTTGCGGTGCACCGCGCCGAACGCGTCGTCCACGTAGGCGTCGCCGAGCGCGGCGAGCTGGTCGGCGAACGCGCCCCGCTCGGTGTCGTCCTTGCTGGTCTCGCCCTTGTTGAAGCGCAGGTTCTCCAGCAGCGCGACCTGGCCGTCGGCCAGCCCCTCCACGGTGGACCGCGCCGAGTCACCCACGGTGTCCTCGGCGAAGTGCACCGGGGCACCGAGCAGCTCACCGAGCCGCCCGGCGACCGGGCGGAGGCTGAACTGCGGGTCCGGCGCGCCCTTCGGGCGGCCCAGGTGCGAGCAGACGACCACCTTCGCGCCGGCCCGCACCAGCGCGCTCAGCGTTGGCAGGACGGCCCGGATCCGCCCGTCGTCAGTGATCTCCCCGGTCTGCTTGTCGAGCGGGACGTTCAGGTCGGCGCGCACCAGCACGCGCCGACCCGACACCCCCTCGGCGAGCAGGTCGTCGAGGTTGCGGATGGTCGCACTCACAGGGACTGACCCACCAGCTTGACCAGGTCCACCAGGCGGTTCGAGTAGCCCCACTCGTTGTCGTACCAGCCGACGACCTTGACCTGGTTGCCGATCACCTTGGTCAGCGGCGCGTCGAAGATGCACGACGCCGGGTCGGTCACGATGTCGGCGGAGACGATCGGGTCCTCGTTGTAGCTGAGGATGCCCCGCAGCGGGCCCTCGGCGGCGGCCTTGAGCGCGGCGTTGACCTCGTCCACAGTGGTCTCCCGGCCGACCGTGACGGTCAGATCGGTGGCCGAGCCGGTCGGGATCGGCACGCGCAGCGCGTAGCCGTCCAGCTTGCCCTTCAGCTCCGGCAGGACCAGGCCGATGGCCTTCGCGGCGCCGGTCGAGGTCGGCACGATGTTCAGCGCGGCGGCCCGGGCCCGGCGCAGGTCCTTGTGCGGCGCGTCCTGCAGGTTCTGGTCCTGCGTGTACGCGTGGATGGTGGTCATCAGACCCTGCTGGATGCCGAACGTGTCCTGCAGGACCTTCGCCATCGGGGCGAGGCAGTTGGTGGTGCAGGAGGCGTTCGAGATGATGTTGTGCTTGGCCGGGTCGTACTGGTCCTGGTTGACGCCCATGACCACGGTGACGTCCTCGTTCTTCGCCGGAGCGGAGATGATGACCTTCTTGGCCCCGCCGTCGAGGTGCGCCTTCGCCTTGGTGGCGTCGGTGAAGAAGCCGGTGGACTCGATGACCACGTCGGCGCCGACCTCGCCCCACGGCAGCTTGGCCGGGTCCTTCTCGGCGTACGCCTTGATGGTCTTGCCGCCCACGGTGATCTCGTCGGCGGTGGCCTTCACCTCGTGCGGGAGGCGGCCCAGGATGCTGTCGTACTTGACAAGGTGGGCGAGCGTCGCGTTGTCGGTCAGGTCGTTGACCGCCACGACCTCGATGTCAGCGCCGGACGCCAGCACTGCCCGGAAGAAGTTGCGGCCGATCCGGCCGAAGCCGTTGATGCCAACCCGGATGGTCACAGGTCCCATCTCCTCGCGTTCTGGTCCGCCGGCGCCAGACCGCTGCCGGCGGAGGTGTGTGCGCCGACCGTTGGAGCCGGCCGTCGACATGTCATCTCGGCCACCCCGCCGCGGTCACGGAGACCTGACCGCCCGAGGCGGTGAGCACGGCGAGGGATGCCTGTGCGCGGCCCCCTTGCCGTACGCAGCGACCATATCCGAGCGTGCGACGTCGCGCTGCGGCGGGTGGTGATCCCGCTCGCGGTGCGCCGCCGCCCGAGTCCTATCAGACCACGAGCATGTCCGGCGTGACTGCCGCTTCGGTATCCGGGATGCCCAGGTCACGGGCCCGCTTGTCGGCCAGCGCGAGCAGCCTGCGGATCCGGCCGGCGATGGCGTCCTTCGTCAGCGGCGGCTCGGCGAGCGCGCCCAGTTCCTCCAGCGACGCCTGGCGGTGCTCCAGCCGCAGCCGGCCGGCCGAGGTCAGGTGGTTCGGCGCGTCGTCCGCGAGGATCTCCAGCGCGCGGGTCACCCGGGCGGCGGCGGCCACCGCGGCACGCGCGGAACGGCGCAGGTTGGCGTCGTCGAAGTTGGCCAGCCGGTTCGCGGTGGCGCGCACCTCCCGGCGTACCCTCCGCTCCTCCCAGGCCAGCACGCTGGAGTGCGCCCCTATGCGGGTGAGCAGCGCGGCGATCGCGTCGCCGTCCTTGACCACCACCCGGTCCACGCCGCGCACCTCGCGGTTCTTCGCGGTGATGCCGATGCGGCGGGCCGCGCCGACGAGCGCCAGCGCCGACTCCGGACCGGGACAGGTGATCTCCAGCGCGCTGGAGCGGCCCGGCTCGGTGAGCGAGCCGTGCGCCATGAACGCCCCCCGCCAGGCCGAGACGGCACAGCAGACGTTCGCGGCCACCACGTGCGGCGGCAGGCCGCGCACCGGACGGCCGCGCACGTCGAGCAGACCGGTCTGCCGGGCGAGCGCCTCGCCGTCCTTGACCACCCGCACGATGAAGTGGCTGCCCTTGCGCAGCCCGCCGGAGGCGAGCACGTGGATCTCACTCGGGTAGCCGTAGACCTCGGCGATCTCCCGCCGCAGCCGGCGGGCCACCGCGCCGGTGTCCAGCTCCGCCTCGACCACGACGCGACCCGACACGATGTGCAGGCCACCCGCGAAACGCAGCAGGGCGGCCATCTCCGCCCGCCGACAGCAGGGCTTGGGCACGTCGACCCGACTCAGCTCGTCCTTGACCGCAGCCGTCATCGCCATAGTGCGCCCCCTCACGGACCGGTTCCGGCGTGTCGCCGGTGATTACGTACGTGTCTAACGATCGGCGCGCAGGACAGGCACCAGCGCGGCGCCCAACGCGGCTGGATCATGACGGGGCGTGCCGTCGAGGACGGCGACGGGAGCGAGGACCAGCCGGGCACCAAGCGATTCTGCCGCACGTTCGACCGCCGCGGGATCACCCACCGCCGTGGAGTCGGCGAGCACCCGGTCCACCTTCAGCTCGGGCAGATAGCGCCGAAGCGTGTCCAGATGGTCGGGAAGGGAGAGCCCCGAGGTCTCGTTCTCGGCCACCAGGTTGAGCGTCACCAGCCGCCGCGCCGGGCTGGACACGATCGCGTCGGCCAGCCCCGGCACCAGCAGGTGCGGCAGCACGCTCGTGTACCAGCTCCCCGGGCCGAAGATCAGCCAGTCCGCGGCGCGTACCGCGGTCACCGCCTCGGCACACGCGGCCGGCGCGGACGGGCTGAGCCGCAGCGACTCGACGGTGCCCGGGGTGACCGCGACCTGGTGCTGGCCGCGCACCGTGGACACCTCGTCCGGGTGCTCCGGGTCGGCGCCGCGGACCCGGGCCTCGATGCCCACCGGCTGGCGGGACATCGGCAGCACCCGCCCCACCGCGCCGAGCATCGCCCCGGCGTGGTCGAGCGCGGCCACCGGGTCTCCGAGCAGCTCGGTGAGCCCGTGCAGCAGCAGGTTGCCGACCGCGTGGCCGGCCAGCGAGTCGCCGACCGTTACCGGCACCGGTGCGGCGAGCGTCGGCGCCGGCGGCACGGCGGCGGCGAAGCGGTGCTGGAACAACGCGGCGCTGCGCCGGGTGGCCGGGTGGTCGCCGGCCAGCGCGACCAGCGCCTGCCGCAGGTCGCCCGGCGGCAGGCCGCCGCGCTCGGCGCGCAACCGGCCGCTGGAGCCGCCGTCGTCGCCGACGGTGACCACCGCGGTGATGTCCAGGTCAAGCTCGGGTACGCAGTGCCGCAGCGCCCGCAGCGACGCCGAGAGCCCGTGCCCGCCGCCGAAGGCGACCACCCTGGTCGGGATCACTCCCGCCCCAGGTCCCGGTGCTGGGCGTTGGCGGCGATGCCGGAGTGGCGCAGGCGGGAGGCCAGCTCCTCGGCGATGGCCACGCTGCGGTGCTTGCCGCCGGTGCAGCCGACAGCCACGGTCAGGTAGCGCTTGCCCTCCCGCTCGAACCCGGCGGTGGTGGCGTTGACCAGGTCGGCGTACCCGGCCACGAACGCGTCGGCGCCCTCCTGGCCCAGCACGTACGCGCTGACCGCCTCCTCCCGGCCGGTGTGCTCGCGCAGTTCCGGCACCCAGTACGGATTCGGCAGGAACCGGGCGTCCATCACGAAGTCGGCGTCCGGCGGCAGGCCGTACTTGAAGCCGAACGAGATCACCGTGATCCGCAGCCGGCGGGCGTCCTCACCGCCGAACAGCTCCTCCACCCGGCGGCGCAGCTGGTTCACGTTCAGGTGGCTGGTGTCGATGATCACGTCGGCCTGCTCGCGGGCCTCCTCCAGCAGCGTCCGCTCGACAGCGATGCCGTCGGCGAGCCGCCCGTCGCCCTGCAACGGGTGCGAGCGGCGCACGCTCTCGAACCGGCGGATCAGCACCTCGTCGTCGGCGTCGACGAAGACCACCCGGGGCTGGAAGCCGCGCTCCCGCAGCTCCCGGATCGCCCCGGCGAGGTCGGTGGAGAACGCGCGCGAGCGCACGTCCAGCACCATCGCCGTACGCCGGGCCGCGCCGCCGGCCTTGAACGCCAGCTCGGCCATGTCGAGAAGCAGTGCCTGCGGCAGGTTGTCGACCACGTAGTAGCCGACGTTCTCCAGTGCCCGGGCCACGGTGCTGCGCCCGCCGCCGGACAGGCCGGTCACCACCACCAGTGAGGTGTCCGACTCGGCCGGCGCCGTCTCCCCCTCGGTCCGTCCCAGGTCACCCGCTGTACGCGCCTCGCTCACCCGCTACCCCCAGCCGTGGCGCCGCGGCCGGTCGGCCGCGCATGGTCAATCAGCGACTCTAACGGCTGCGACCCGGCCCGGGATTCCACGGGGTGACGACCGGAACATGTCGGCGGCCCCAGCACGGCTCGCCGGGACGGGCGGTGTCGGGGGACGCTCGTAGACTGCGCGGATGGTCTCCCCCACCGACGAGCGGACCACCTCCGCACCGGCCGGCGACGCGCTCGACGTGTTGCGGCGGGTCTTCGGGTACGACGCCTTCCGCGGCTTCCAGCAGGAGGTCGTCGACCACGTGGTGGCCGGCGGCGACGCGCTGGTGCTCATGCCCACCGGTGGCGGCAAGTCGCTGTGCTACCAGATCCCCGCGCTGGTCCGCGACGGCGTGGCGGTGGTCGTCTCGCCGCTGATCGCGCTCATGCAGGACCAGGTCGACGCGCTGACAGCGGTCGGCGTCCGGGCCGGGTTCCTCAACTCGACCCAGGATCCCGCGCAGCGGCGCCGGGTCGAGGCGGCCTACCTCGCCGGTGAGCTGGACCTGCTCTACCTCGCCCCGGAAGGGCTCGCCGTGCGGTCCACGCTCGGCCTGCTGGAACGCGGCCGGATCGCGCTGTTCGCGATCGACGAGGCGCACTGCGTCTCGCAGTGGGGGCACGACTTCCGCCCCGACTACCTCAACCTGTCGATGCTGCACGAGCGCTGGCCGGACGTACCGCGCATCGCGCTGACCGCCACCGCGACCCGGGCGACGCGCACCGAGATCGCCACCCGGCTGCGGCTCACCGAGGCGCGGCACTTCGTGGCCAGCTTCGACCGGCCCAACATCCAGTACCGCATCGTGCCCAAGCGGGAACCGCGCCGCCAGCTGCTGAGCCTCCTGCGCGACGAGCACCCGGGCGACGCCGGCATCGTCTACTGCCTGTCCCGGGCCTCGGTGGACAAGACCGCCGAGTTCCTGGTCGCCAACGGCATCCCCGCGCTGCCCTACCACGCCGGGCTGGACGCCGCGACCCGCGCCGCCAACCAGCAGCGGTTCCTGCGCGAGGACGGCCTGGTCATGGTCGCCACCATCGCGTTCGGCATGGGCATCGACAAGCCCGACGTACGCTTCGTCGCCCACCTGGACCTGCCGAAGTCGGTCGAGGGCTACTACCAGGAGACCGGCCGCGCCGGGCGCGACGGGCTGCCGTCCACGGCCTGGCTGGCGTACGGGCTCCAGGACGTGGTGCAGCAGCGCAAGATGATCGAGACGTCCGAGGGCGACCTCGCGCACCGGCGCAACCTGGCCGCCCACCTGGACGCGATGCTGGCGCTCTGCGAGACGGTCCGCTGCCGCCGCGCCCAGCTGCTCGAATACTTCGGCGAGGCCGGGGTGGCCGACTGCGGCAACTGCGACACCTGCCTCGAACCGCCGGAGTCCTGGGACGGCACCGTCGCCGCGCAGAAGCTGCTGTCCACCGTCTACCGGCTCGACCGCGAGCGCAACCAGCGCTTCGGCGCCGGGCACAGCATCGACATCCTGCTCGGCAAGCACACCGACAAGATCGACCAGTACGGCCACGACGCGCTGAGCACCTTCGGCATCGGCACCGAGCTGCGCGAGGCCGAGTGGCGTGGCGTGGTGCGGCAACTGCTCGCCGAAGGGCTGCTCGCCGTCGAGGGCGACTACGGCACGTTGGCGCTGACCGAGGCCAGCGCGGACGTGCTCGGCCGCCGCCGTACCGTCACGCTGCGCAAGGAGCCCGAGCGTCAGGCGGCCGGCCGGTCCGCCAAGCCCCGGGGCGCGGCCACCGTTGTCGCCGACCTCTCCCCCGCCGCCGCGCCCGTCTTCGAGCGGCTCCGCGCCTGGCGCGCGGCCACCGCCAAGGAGCAGGGCGTCCCGGCGTACGTCATCTTCCACGACGCGACCCTGCGGCAGATCGCCGCCGAGCCGCCGGCCTCGCTTGCCGAGCTGTCCAGGGTCAACGGCGTCGGGGAGAACAAGCTCGCCAAGTATGGCGAGTCGATCCTGGCCGTGCTCGCCGAGTCCTGACACGCACGCGCGGAAGGGCCCGGCCCCCTGTGGTGGGGGTCGGGCCCTTCCGATGTGCGTGCTGCGTGTTCTTGCTCTGCGGCCATGGGTGCGGCGGATTGGTCAGCTGGTGCTGTAGCCGCGGGTGGCGATCCAGTCGGCGAGGTTGTCGATGCTCATGCGGTAGGTGGCGGTGTTCGGGTCGGCGCTGTCGGCGATGGTGACGGTCTTACCGTCGTCGCGGTAGCCGATGACGCTGATGTAGTGGCCGCCCTCGAAGGAGTGGGTGGTGCCGTCGGTGTCGGTGGCGGTGCCGGCGATGTTGGCGACCACGGCCCGGCCGGCGTCGACGGTCTTGACCACGTCGGCGCGCAGGGTGTCGGTCTGCTTGTCGTCGGCCTTGGGGGTGCTGATCTCGACGGACTTGTAGGCGTCCTTGGCGCCGGTCTCCTTGTTCAGCACCGGGGTGATGTCGTTGATGGAGTCGGTGCCGGACTCGGTGGTGCCCATCTCCTTGGCCATGGCGTGCACGTCGATGTTCTTGCCCTGCACGCTCAGCGCGTTACGCGCGGCGGCGGGGCCGCAGAAGTAGAAGTTGGGCTGGGCTTCGTAGCGCACGTCCAGCTCCCGCTCGCCGTGCTTGCGGTCGGTGGTGACGACCTGGGCGGCGCGCTCGGCCGGGGTGGCCTGGGCGGCGATGGCGGGGCCGGCGATGCCACCGGCGGTGGCGGCGATACCGGCAGCGGTCAGAGCGGTCTTGCGCAGCAGAGTGGTAGCCATGATGGTTGCCTCCCTGAAGTGGGGGATGACGCGGCGGGGGGTGCCGCGAAAGGGGGGAAAGTCTTCGGGGTGCCCGTCGAAGGGCTGGCACGCGGGCGGCCATGGGGGCCTGCTGTCCGCGGCTCGGGGATGTAACGACCGGCGGGCCGGGGCCATTCCCTGACCTGGCGATCCGCTCGACGCCCCGGTGGGCGTGTGCGCGGCGCTCGACCCGGTGCCTCGGCGGCCAGTCATGTACAACGCCCCGCGCCCGCCACCGATTCCACCCTCACGATGGCACCGACCACAGCCCGTCAGGGCCACCGCAGCCGAACCGGACACCACTTCCCAGACCACCCGCCCGGACGCGGACGGACCCGCGAAACACCGGCCTCGGAACAGCGGCCACCATGATCCACCCCGCCCGCCCGCGGGGCGCTCCGACCGCGATCCTGCACGTCGTGCCCGGCCAGCCCGCGATCTTGCACTTTGGTGCCCGGCAAACCTCGCGAATCCGGCATCCCCGGGGCACTAACTGCAAGATCGCGTGGGGCGTGGGGCGTGGGGCGGGTGCGGGTGCGGAGCGGGGGGCGGCGGTACTCGCGTCCGAGGAGTGAGCTTCCGTCTCACCACCCATCGGGGCACGGGCACCCACGGGTTCCTGACGGGGCTGACGGTGACGTGCCGGTAAGCCGGGCGGCGGACGAACCCAGGAAGAGGTCAGGAGCGGGGGGCGGCGTCCGCTGTCGAGCCGTCCAGCGCGGCCAGGATCGCCTCGGCCGTACGCCTGCCCACCCCGGGCACCTCGCTGATCTCCTCCACCGTGGCGGCGGACAGCCGCTTCAGTGAGCCGAAGTGCCGCAGCAGCGCCTTGCGGCGTACCTCGCCGAGGCCGGGGACGTTGTCCAGCGCGGATTCGGTCATCCGCTTGGAGCGCCGCTGCCTGTGGAACGTGATGGCGAAGCGGTGCGCCTCGTCGCGTACGCGTTGCAGCAGGTAGAGCGCCTCGGAGGTGCGCGGCAGGATCACCGGGAACTCGTCGTCGGGCAGCCACACCTCCTCCAGCCGCTTGGCCAGCCCGCACAACGCCACGTCGTCGATGCCCAGCTCGGCGAGCGCCTTCGCGGCGGCGGCGACCTGGGGCGGGCCGCCGTCGACCACGACGAGCTGCGGCGGGTACGCGAACTTGCGCGGCCGCCCGGTGGTCGGGTCGATGCCGGGGCGGTCGGGGTCGGAGGCGGTCTCCTCGCCGAGCTCACCGGTCTCGGCGCGGGCGTCGAGGTAGCGGGCGAAGCGCCGCCGCAGCACCTCGGACATGGCCGACAGGTCGTCGGTCGCGCCGCGCACGATGAACCGCCGGTATTCGCTCTTGCGGGGCAGCCCGTCCTCGAACACGACCATGCTGGCGACCACGTCGGTGCCCTGGATCTGGGAGACGTCGAAGCACTCGATGCGCAGCGGCGAGGTGTCCATGCCGAGCGAGTCGGCGATCTCGTCGAGCGCCTGGCTACGGGTGGTCAGGTCGCCGGCCCGCTTGAGCTTGTGCCGGGCCAGCGCGTCCTTGGCGTTGCGCTCGACGGTCTCCAGCAACGACCGCTTGTCGCCGCGCTGCGGGACGCGCAGCGACACCCGGCTGCCCCGCCGGGCGGTGAGCCAGTCGGCGAGCGCGTCGGCGTCGCCGGGCAGCTCGGGGACGAGCAGCTCGCGGGGCACGTCGGCCTCGCCCTGCTCGCCGCCGTACACCTGGGTGCAGAAGTGGTGCACGAGGTCGCCGGTGGTCAGTTCCTCGGTCTTCTCCACCACCCAGCCGCGCTGGCCCCGCACCCGGCCGCCGCGGACGTGGAAGACCTGCACGGCGGCTTCGAGCGGGTCGTCGGCGAAGGCGACCACGTCGGCGTCGGTGCCGTCGCCGAGCACCACAGTCTGCTTCTCCATCGCCCGCCGCAGCGCCGCGACGTCGTCGCGCAGCCGGGCGGCCCGCTCGAACTCCAGTTGCTCGCTGGCGTCGAGCATCTCCTTCTCCAGCCGGCGGACCATGGTGTCGGTGCGGCCGGCCATGAAGTCGCAGAAGCCGTCGACGATCTCCCGGTGCTGATGCGCGGTGACGCTGCCGACGCACGGCGCCGAGCACTTGCCGATGTAGCCGAGCAGGCAGGGCCGGCCGACCTGGCCGGCCCGCTTGAACACCCCGGACGAGCAGGTCCGCGCCGGGAAGACCCGCAGCAGCAGGTCGAGCGTCTCGCGGATCGCCCATGCGTGCGAGTAGGGCCCGAAGTAGCGCACGCCCTTGCGCTTGACCCCGCGCATCACCTGCAACCGCGGGTATTCCTCGTCGAGCGTGACAGCGAGATAGGGGTACGACTTGTCGTCGCGGTAGCGGACGTTGAACCGGGGGTCGTACTGCTTGATCCAGGTGTATTCCTGCTGGAGCGCCTCGACCTCGGTGGCGACGGTGATCCAGTCGACCGACTCGGCGGTGAAGACCATCTGCCGGGTGCGCTGGTGCAGGCCGACCGGGTCGGCGAAGTAGGAGTTGAGCCGGCTGCGCAGGTTGCGCGCCTTGCCGACGTAGATCACCCGGCCGGTGCCGTCGCGGAAGCGGTAGACCCCTGGCGACTCCGGGATGGTGCCGGGCGCGGGACGGTAGGTCGAGGGGTCAGCCACGGCGCCAAGCCTAGTCCGCACCCCTGACACCCGGCCGCCGCCGCGCCCCCGCCGGCCACCGGGCGACGGGGGCGCCGACGCGGTCAGGCCAGGCGGATCTGGTCGCCGTCGACCTTGATCTCCTTGGCCGCGAGCGGCTTGGTGGCCGGGCCGCCCTTCACCGAGCCGTCGGTGATGGAGAACCGGCTGTTGTGGCAGGTGCAGTTGATCGTGCCGCCGTCGACGTTCGACACCGGGCAGCGCTGGTGCGTGCAGATCGGGTCGAACGCCTTGAACTGGCCGGCCTCGGGCTGCGTGATCACCACGCCCTGGCTGGCGAAGACGGCGCCGCCACCGACCGGGATGTCCGAGGTGCGGGCCACGGCGTTGCTGCCGGCGCGGTCGCCGCCGCCGGCATCCCCGGTGGCGGTGGCACCGGGCGGGCCGCCGCTGGTCGGGGCGAGCCCGGGTGACGCGTCGTCGTCGCTGCCGCAGCCCGCGAGCACCACTGCCGCCCCCACCGCGCCGGCTCCGGCGAGCAGGGTACGGCGGCTCTGGGTGACCGGTCGGGTCAGCGCCTGATCATCACTCATCTCCGGCCTTTCTCTCGACTTACTGCGGAACACGCACAAGCTTGCGGCACGGTTCATATTGACGCGTCAACGAACCGGGCGCCGCGGTGGAGGACGCCGGTCAGCGCGCACCGGCGGGCACCTTGCGGGCCCGCTGCTTGGCGCTGCCGTTGGCCTTCGCCGCCCGGGTGGTGGCGGCCTTGGCGCCCTTGGCCTTGCCGTCGAGCTTGAGGATCGGCCGCAGGAACTCCCCGGTGTGGCTCTCCGGCACCTCGGCGACCTCCTCCGGCGTGCCGGTGGCGAGCACGGTGCCGCCCCGGTGGCCACCCTCGGGGCCCATGTCGATGAGCCAGTCGGCTGTCTTGATCACGTCGAGGTTGTGCTCGATGGTGATGACCGTGTTGCCCTTGTCGACAAGGCCCTCCAGCACCATCAGCAGCTTGCGGATGTCCTCGAAGTGCAGGCCGGTGGTGGGCTCGTCGAGCACGTAGACGGTGCGGCCGGTGGAGCGCTTCTGGAGCTCGGAGGCGAGCTTGACGCGCTGCGCCTCACCGCCGGACAGCGTCGGCGCGGGCTGGCCGAGCCGGACGTAGCCGAGGCCGACGTCGACGAGCGTCCTGAGGTGCCGGTGGATGGCCGGGATGGCGGAGAAGAACTCGGCCGCCTCCTCGATCGGCATGTCCAGCACCTCGGCGACCGTCTTGCCCTTGTAGTGCACCTCAAGGGTCTCGCGGTTGTAGCGCGCGCCCTTGCACACCTCGCAGGGGACGTAGACGTCCGGCAGGAAGTTCATCTCGATCTTGATGGTGCCGTCGCCGGAGCACGCCTCGCAGCGCCCGCCCTTGACGTTGAACGAGAACCGGCCCGGGCCGTACCCCCGGACCTTGGCCTCGGTGGTCTCGGCGAAGAGCTTGCGGACGTGGTCCCAGACCCCGGTGTAGGTCGCGGGGTTGGAGCGCGGGGTCCGCCCGATCGGTGACTGGTCCACGCCGACGACCTTGTCCACGTGCTCCAGGCCGGTGACCCGGGTGTGCCGGCCGGGCACCAGCCGGGCGCCGTTGATCTGGTTGGCCAGCACGGCGTAGAGGATGTCGTTCACCAGCGTCGACTTGCCCGAGCCGCTGACCCCGGTGACCGCGATGAGCTGGCCGAGCGGGAAGCTCACGGTGAGGTTGCGCAGGTTGTGCTCGCGTGCGCCGTGCACCACCAGCTCCCGGCCGGGCGTCTGGGGCCGGCGGGTGGCGGGCGTCGGGATGACCTTGCGGCCGGCCAGGTACGCCCCGGTGACCGACTCGGTGTTGTCGAGCAGCGCCGGCACCGACCCGCTGTGCACGATCTTGCCGCCGTGCTCGCCCGCGCCCGGGCCGATGTCGACGATCCAGTCGGCGACGCGGATGGTGTCCTCGTCGTGCTCGACCACGATCAGCGTGTTGCCCAGGCCGCGCAGCCGCAGCAGCGTCTCGATGAGCCGGTGGTTGTCCCGCTGGTGCAGGCCGATCGACGGCTCGTCGAGCACGTAGAGCACGCCGACCAGGCCGGAGCCGATCTGGGTGGCCAGCCGGATGCGCTGGGCCTCGCCGCCGGAGAGCGTGCCGGCCGGGCGGTCCAGCGAGAGGTAGTCCAGGCCGACGTCGAGCAGGAACTTCAGCCGGGCGTTGATCTCCTTGAGCACCCGCTCGGCGATCATCTTCTGCCGGTCGGTCAGCTCGATGCCGGCGAGCAGGTCGGCCGCCTCGCCGACGGAGAGGTTGCAGACCTCGGCGATGCTCTTACCGGCCAGGGTGACCGCGAGCACCTCGGGCTTGAGCCGGGTGCCGCCGCAGGCCGCGCAGGGCACGTCCCGCATGTAGCCCTCGTACTTGTCCCGGGACCACTCCGACTCGGTGTCGGTGTGCCGGCGCTCGATCCACTGCACCACGCCCTCGAAACCGGTGTAGTAGGAGCGCTCGCGGCCGTACTTGTTGCGGTAGCGCACGTGCACCTGGTCGTCGGAGCCGTGCAGGATCGTCTTCTGCGCCCGCGACGGCAGCGCCCGCCACGGCGTGTCGATGTCGAAGTGCTCGGCCTCGCCGAGCGCCTCCAGCAGCCGCAGGAAGTATTCGAGGTTGTGCCCGGTGGCCCAGGGCTGGATCGCGCCCTCGCGCAGCGTGCGCTCCGGGTCGGGGATGACCAGCTCCGGGTCCACCTCCTTCTTCGTGCCCAGGCCGGTGCACTCGGGACAGGCGCCGTACGGGGCGTTGAAGGAGAAGACCCGGGGTTCCAGGTCCTCGATCGCGAGCGGGTGGTCGTTCGGGCAGGCCAGGTGCTCGGAGTAGCGGCGCTCCCGGGCCGGGTCGTCCTCGGGCAGGTCGACGAAGTCGAGCAGCACCAGGCCGCCGGAGAGGCCGAGCGCGGCCTCGACCGAGTCGGTAAGCCGCTGCTTGGCGCTCGGCTTGACGCTGAGCCGGTCGATCACCACCTCGATGGTGTGCTTCTCCTGCTTCTTGAGCTTCGGCGGCTCGGTCAGCGGGTGCACCACGCCGTCGACCCGGGCACGGGCGTAGCCCTTGGCCTGGAGTTCGGCGAACAGGTCGACGTACTCGCCCTTGCGGCCGCGCACCACGGGCGCGAGCACCATGAACCGGGTGCCCTCGGCCATGGCCAGGACCCGGTCGACGATCTGCTGCGGGCTCTGCTTGGAGATCCGCTCGCCGCAGATCGGGCAGTGCGGCTCGCCGATGCGGGCGAAGAGCAGGCGGAGGTAGTCGTAGACCTCGGTGATGGTGCCGACGGTGGAGCGCGGGTTGCGCGAGGTGGACTTCTGGTCGATGGAGACGGCGGGACTGAGGCCCTCGATGAAGTCGACGTCGGGCTTGTCCATCTGGCCGAGGAACTGCCGGGCGTACGACGACAGCGACTCGACGTAGCGGCGCTGCCCCTCGGCGAAGATGGTGTCGAACGCCAGGCTCGACTTGCCCGAACCGGAGAGCCCGGTGAAGACGATCAGGGCGTCCCGGGGCAGGTCGAGACTGACGTCACGCAGGTTGTGCTCGCGCGCGCCACGGATGATCAGTCGGTCGGCCACGGTGCGTGTGCTCCCGGAAGAAGAATATGAGGCGGATCTGTGCACCAGACGCCGGGTCTGGATGGTTTTCACAGGTTGTCGGGGGCGCAGAGAAAACGCCCCGGCAACTCTAGCCCCGACGTATGACAACTTCCGTCGTGCGAACATTCCCCCAGCTCAGGACGGTCGGGTGCGAATCACGCAGCCCCACCCGACCGGCCCGGGCCGGCTCAGAATCCCCCTGGTGCGGGCGGGGTCGCCGGACGCCCGGTGCGTCGCCGCCCACCCCGCCGGCCGCCCCGCCGTTCGGCCGCGAGCCGGGCCGCGCGCCGGCCGCTCTCGTACTCGATCTCCCGCTGGAGCCGGCGCCAGCTCTCCCAGCGGCGCACCGGCAGCGCGCCGTCGTCCAGCGCGGCCCGCACCGCGCAGCCCGGCTCGGCGTCGTGGGCGCAGTCGCCGTACCGGCAGCCGGCGGCCAGCGCGGTGATGTCGGCGAACGCCCGGTCGAGGCCGGTCGCGCCGTCGAGCAGGCCGACCGCCCGTACGCCCGGGGTGTCCAGCACCGCTCCCCCACCCGGCAGCGGCACCAGCGACCGCCAGGTGGTGGTGTGCCGGCCCTTGCCGTCGACCCGGCGGATCGCCTGGGTGCGCATCACATCGGCCCCGGCCAGCGCGTTGACCAGGCTCGACTTGCCGGCCCCGGAGGGGCCGAGCAGGCCGAGCGTGCGGCCCGGGGCGACGTGCCGGCGCAGCGGCGCCAGGCCGGTGCCGTGCTCGGCGCTGACCGGCAGCACCGGCACCCCCGGCGCGAGGTCGGCCAGCTGCCGGGCGACCGCCGCCGGGTCGGCGGCCAGGTCCGCCTTGGTGAGCACGACCAGCGGCTCCGCGCCGGACTCGTGCACCAGGGACAGCAGCCGTTCGATCCGCGCGGCGTCCGGCTCCGGGTGCACCGGCTCGACCACCGCCGCGGCGTCGAGGTTGGCGGCCAGCACCTGGCCGCTGGCGTCCTTGCCGGCGGTACGCCGCACCAGCGCGGTACGCCGGGGCAGCACCGCCTCCACCGTGACCGGGCCGTCCGGCCAGGCGCACAGCAGCACCCAGTCACCCGCGCAGGGCAGCGCGGTCGCGTCGCGGGCGGCGGCGGACAGCACGCCGCCGCCGAGGCTGGCCCGCACCGGCCCCTGCGGGCACAGCACGGTGCAGACGCCCCGGTCCACCCGGGCGACCCGCCCGGGAGTACGGCCGGAGCGACGGTCGAGATGGGCCGCCCAGCCGGCGTCCCAGCCGAGGGCGGTCAGATCGAGAGTCATGGTGTCCTCATCGGTGTCGAGGGGAGATACGGCGGAACACACGCGTTGCGACCGGCATGCGCACCACCTCCCCTCCGACTCCCGGTGCCGCGTAGACGACGGCACGGACCAGGCGGTCCGAGGTCGTCGGCCCTGACGGTAGGGGCCGCGCCGACGCGCCGAAAGCGATTTCCCCGGCGGCACGGCCCGGTCCGGCCCGCTACTGTCGAACCGTGAGAACGCGATGACCGCCGACCCCCTGCTGCTGACCGGTGCGCTGGCCGAGGCGAACGACCGGCTGCTGCGTACCGTGTCCGGTCTGACCGCCGAGGACGTCGCGGCACCGTCGCTGCTGCCGGGCTGGTCCCGCGCGCACGTGCTCACCCACCTGGCCCGCAACGCCGACGGGTTCGTCAACCTGCTCACCTCCGCGCGCACCGGCGAGGACATCCCGATGTACGCCTCGGCGCAGGCCCGCGCCGACGACATCGACGCGGGCGCGAGCCGCGGCCCGGCCGACCTGCTGGACGACGTACGCCGCAGCGGCCAGCGCTTCGACGCGGCGGTGGCGGCGATGCCCGTCGACGCCTGGGGCGCCACGGTGCGGACCCGGCGTGGCCCGTGGCCGGCGGCGATGCTGGTCTGGGGCCGGTTGCGCGAGGTCGAGGTGCACCACGTCGACCTGGCCGCCGGTTACCGGCCCGCGGAGTGGCCGGAGGCGTTCGCCCAGCGGCTGCTGCACGAGGTGGTCACCGGGCTGGCCGCCAACCCGGCCGCGCCGTCCATGGTGCTGCGCTTCGACGGCGCCGCGTCCGAACTCGTCGTGGGCGACCCGGAGGGGGCGCCCACGGTCACCGGCCCCGCGCCGGAACTCGCCGCCTGGCTGACCGGCCGGGGCGCGGGCGAGATGCTCACCGTCGAACCCGACGGCCCCCTGCCGAACCCACCGGAATGGATCTGAACATCGTCATGACCTACACCGGAGACGTCACGCCCGGCGGCCCGCCGGCCGTACGCGAGCTCGACCGGCTCACCGTCACCAAGCTGTCGGTGGGCCCGATGGACAACAACGCCTATCTGCTGCGCTGCGGGGCCACCGGCGAGCAGGTGCTGATCGACGCCGCGAACGAGGCGCCTCGCCTGCTGGAGCTGGTCGGCGACGGCGGGCTGGCCGCCGTGGTGACCACCCACCAGCACATGGACCACTGGGTCGCGCTGGAGGAGGTGGTGGCCAAGACCGGTGCGCGCGCGCTGGTGCACGCCGACGACGCCGAGGGCCTGCCCATCGAGGCCGAGCGGCTCGCCGAGGGCGACACGGTGCCGGTCGGTGACTGCGCGCTGGAGGTCATCCACCTGCGCGGGCACACGCCGGGTTCGATCGCGCTGCTCTACCGCGACCCGGCCGGCACCCCGCATCTCTTCACCGGGGACTCGCTGTTTCCCGGTGGTGTGGGCAACACCGACCAGGACCCGGAGCGCTTCGGCCATCTCATCGACGACGTCGAGGCCAAGCTCTTCGACCGGCTGCCGGACGACACCTGGTTCTACCCCGGCCACGGCAAGGACAGCACCATCGGCGCCGAGCGGCCCGCGCTGCCGCAGTGGCGCGCCCGCGGCTGGTGAGCACGCCCGGCCCGGCCTCCCCCGTGGCGGCCGGGCCGGGCGCGGTCAGCCGGTGACCGCCCGCAACCGTCGCCGGGTGGCGAGCAGCACCGGGCCGGCCAGCAGCAGCCCGACCGCCATGGTCAGCACGGTGGGGTTGAGCGCCGCGGGCAACAAGCCCGTCAGCGCCCGCGCGGCCAGCCCCAGCGCCACGTAGAGCCCGGCCCACGCGGTCGCCCCGGCCGCCGCGCAGGCCAGGAACCGCCGGTACGACATCCGCAGCCCGCCGGCGGCCAGCGGCAGCAACGCGTTGAACACCGGCAGGAACGGCGCCACCAGCACGATCCGGCCGCCGCCGCGGTGCAGCAGCGTCTCGGCGGCGGCCCAGCGGGACTCGCCGATCCAGCCGCCCACCCGGCTGTCCCGCAGCCACCCGCCCCAGCGCCGGCCGGCGAGGAAACTCAGCGACCACCCGGCCAGGCAGCCGGCGACCACCGCCGCGACGGTGAGCGCTCCGCCGGCCGGGCGGCCCGCGCCGACCGCCGCGAGGACCGCGGCGTCGCCGGGCACCAGCACCCCGATCAGGGGTACGGCGTCAGCGAGCATGACCACGCCGAGCAGCCCCATCAGCAGGGTGGTGGGCAGCTCACCGGCGGCGGCCACGAGTTCGTTCATGAGCTGCACGCTATGTCCCGGCGGCACGCCGGCACATGGGGCATGAACCCCCAGTGGTCCCCGACACCCGACCCGGAGATCCCTGAGGGTCAGCGGGGGCGCAGCACCTGCACCCGGCGTACCGGGGAGTCGACAAAGGGTTCGGTGGTCGGCACCAGGTAGCTGGCCACCGGTTCCAGCCCGTCCGGCGGCAGGTGGCCCCGGTCCGGGTCGCCGACCAGCACCTGCACCCCGTGCGCGGCGCAGCGCCGCAGGTAGGGCAGGACCCGGGCGGCCAGGCCCGCGTCGTAGAGCGCGTCGCCGGCCACCAGCAGGTCGGCGTCCGCCACCCCGTCGAGCAGGTCGGCGCCGTCGACGCTCACCCGGACCCGGTTGGCGCGGGCGTTGACCGTGACGGCGGCCACCGCGTACGGGTCGATGTCGTTGGCGACCACCTCGTCGGCCCCGGCGAGCGCGGCGGCGATGGCGACCAGCCCCGATCCGGCGCCCAGGTCGAGCACCCGTCGCCCGGCGGCCAGCTCGGGATGGTCCAGCAGGTGCCGGGCCAGCGCCTGGCCACCGGCCCAGACCGACGCCCAGTACGGCGGCGGCAGCGACCGCCCGGCGGCGGCCTCCATCCGGGCCCACCACAGGATGGCGTCCTCGGCCAGGTGCAGGCGCACCTCGGGGACGAACGGCGTGCCGACCAGGCGCAGGCGGTCCGGGCCCGCGCCGGGCGCCGCGATCTCCTGTTCCAGGTCGGCCAGAGCCGTCTGCGTGCTCATCGGGGCAAGCATGCCGCGCCCCGCCCGGCGGTGGGGTCTTTTTCCCGCCGCGCGCGTATTCACGGGCGCGCCGCGCGCTTCCGGCAGCGGAATGCCGTCCGGGCGGTTACTGTCGGGGGTGGTAGAGGGCGATCATCGGTCGAGGGACAGGTGCTCGCCCGCATTGAACAGGGAGAGACGCATGGCAACCGGCACGGTCAAGTGGTTCAACTCGGAAAAGGGCTTCGGCTTCATCGAGCAGGACGGCGGAGGCCCGGACGTGTTCGTCCACTACTCGGCCATTCAGAGCAATGGCTACCGCGAGCTGAACGAGGGCCAGAAGGTCGAGTTCGAGGTGACGCAGGGCCAGAAGGGCCCGCAGGCGGACAACGTCCGTCCCATGTAGTGACGTGCCGGTGACGGCGGTCGGAACCCGACCGCCGTCGCAGCGCATCATCAGGACGGCGCGACCGGCAGGTCGCGCCGTTTCCGTAGTGGCCCGGCCAGCAGGATCAGCGGGGTCAGCGCCAGCCAGGCGGTCATCGCCCGGATCGCGCCGCCCGGCCCCCAGGCCGCGCCCAGCGCCCCGGCGAGCAGCGCGGCCAGCGGAATGGTGCCGTAGTTGAGCAGGTGCATGCTCACAGTCACCCGGCCGAGCAGCCGGTGCGGCGTGTACGTCTGCCGGAAGCTGCCCTTCACCACGTTGCCGATCGCCACGCCCAGGCTCACCAGTACGCCGCCGAGCACCAGCCACGCCGTACGCGCGCCGGGCCCGGCCAGTGGGATGAGCAGCGCGGGCGGGCCGGTCAGGGCGCCGGCGACCAGCAGTGTGCGGGCACTGCCGAGCCGGCGGGCCAGGCGCGCGGCGAGCGCGGCGCCGATCACGCCGCCGAGGCTGGCGAGCCCGATCAGGAGGCCGACGAGGCCCGCCGGAAGGTCGGCCGTCCGGACCAGGAACACCACGAGCACCGCCTGGTAGCCGGTGAGCCCGATGTTGCTCGCCGCCCCGAACACCGTCAGGACCCGCAGGTACGGGTCGCGGGCGACGAATCGCAGCCCGGCGGCGACCTCGCGGCGCAGCGACGTCGACCCGTCCGGACGGTGCGGTCGGGGCTCGACCGCGCGGATGCGCCGCAGGCACAGCGCGGACAGCAGGAAGCTGAACGCGTCCACTGCCACAGCGGTCACCGCGCCGACCAGCTGGGCGACGAGACCGGCCAGTCCCGGCCCGACCAGGTAGCTCGCCGTCTGCGTGGCGTGCAGCCGCGCGTTGGCCTCGGGCACCTGCGCCGGACGCAACAGCGTGGGCAGGTAGACCTGGTCGGCGGTCTCGAAGAAGACCCGGGCCAGGCCGGCGCCGAGCGCCACGATCAGCAGATGCCCGACGGTGAGCAGTCCGGCCAGGGCGGCCACCGGCACGCTCGCGAACAGCGCCGCTGCGGCGAGGTCGGCGGCGATCATCACCGGGCGGCGGCGGACCCGGTCGACCCACGCCCCGACCGGCAGGCCGGCGAGCAGCCAGGGCAGCCAGGCGGCGGCGGTGAGCACCGCCACCTGGAAGGTGGTCGCGTCGAGCACCGCGACCGCCACCAGTGGCAGCGCCACTGTGGTCATGTTGCTGCCCACGGCGCTGACCGTGTGACCGGTCCAGAGCAGCCGGAAGTCGTGGTGCCGGAACAGCGGGCCGGGTGCGGCGTCGACCGGCCCTGAGGTGTGCGCGGGGGCGGTCACGACCGCCGCCCCGCTGCGGCGGTCACGGCCGGCCCGGAACGCCGTGGGCGAACACGAAGACCGGCTCGCGGCGCTGCCCGTCGTCCGGCACCGGCCGGTCGGCCCACCGGGCGAACAGCGCGATCACCTCACGGCCGAGCGTGTCCAGCTCCTCCGGGGTCAGGTGCAGCCAGTGGTCGGTGCTGAACGGCGCGTCGATCCAGGCGGCGTACGTCTCGTCCGACGCGGCATGCCAGGCCCGTACCAGTTCGGCGTGCCGCTCCAGGTTGAGCGAGCCGGCGGCCTCGACGACGACCCGGGTGGACGGGTCGTCGCCGAAGTCGGACTCGGACCAGCGCACGCCCCGGTTGCGCGGCTTCCACCAGCGTTCCCGGCGGTCCCGGGCCAGCTCGGGCGCCTCGACCAGCAGGTCGGCGGCGGCGAGCACCTTGAGGTGGTGGCTCACGTTCGCCGGTGCCTGGTCGGTGCGCTCGGCGAGCATGCCGACGGTGCACGGGCCGTACACCTTCAGCACGTCCATGAGCCGGCGGCGCAGCGGATGGGCGAGCGCGGCGAGCACTCGCGAGTCGGTGATCTGCCGGACGGAGGGCTGTTCCATGCGGCGAGCCTGGCATCCGCAAGAACCATTGCGCAACACATATTGCGGATTACGAGGAACCGGGGCGCCGCGATGTGACGGTCGCGGCGCCGGACGGTCAGGCGGTCAGCCGCCGGGACAGCTCGTCGGCGACGTCCCGGGCGATCTGCGGCGGGATGGCCTCGGCGATCTTCTCCGGCGGCAGCCCGGCCAGCACCCCGGAGACGATCTGCTCTTCGTCGGTGAAGTCCTTGCCGGACAGCTCGTTCACCTGCGCCACCAGCGCCGGCCAGGCCCGCAGCATCGCCAGCATCTGCTGCAACGGCGAGTTCGCCATGGGCGGGTTGACCAGCCCGGTGGTGTTGGCCGGCGAGATGAGCCAGTTGCGCAGGTTCTGCAGGTCGGCCAGGACGTCGCCGACGGTACGGTTCTTGGCTCCGGTGTCGTTGATGAGCTTGTCGGTCTGTTCCATGTCGTCCTCCGGGTTCGCGATGGCGATCATCCCGATCGCGGTCAGGTAGCGGCGGAACAGCGGGGTCTGGTCCCGGCCCGCCTTCGTGGAGTCGCGGAAGAAGCTGAAGTGGGTGTGGAACAGGTGGCTGCTGTCGCCGCCGGTGCGCCGTCCCAGCCGGTCCCAGCGGCGTACGGTCCGCCCGTCCGGGGAGTAGACGATCTCCCGGATGTCCCGGGTGTCGGCCGCGTTCGCCACGCACTGCGCCACCATCCAGGTGGAGAACGTCCGCAGGTTGTGCGTACCGCCGCCGGAGCGGACGGAGAACGTGCCGACGTCCAGCGCCGACGCGTAGAGCGTGAGCCCGGACCGGTCCCGGCTGGACTCCACCACGGAGTAGTCGTTCGTGACGACCCGGTCGGAGCCGCAGTGGTAGCCGCCGCGGTGGTTGACGTCGCCGACGATGCCGACCTCCGCCGGCTCCAGGTCGTCGGCGCGTACGGCGTTCTTGTCGACGTTGAGGTAGGTGAGTAACAGATTCCGGACGGCCAGCAGGTTCGCCGGGGCCGACGTCATGGCAGATCCCCTTCCGATCGATGACCGGCGAGGACACGACAATCACACCGCGCGATGACATGAGATCCGCGGACGCGCCCCGCCGGAGAACTGCACGGCACCGGGCACTTGCTCCGAGCTTAACCGCGGTTAGGCAGAAATGCCCAGCTCAGGGGCGCTTTTTGAACTATCAGCCCGCTGTGGACGGTGCCGGCACGAGCGGCAGCACCAGCGCCGAGGGATGCTCGCGATCGTGGAGGATCTCCCGCCATCCAGCACGGAGGGTCACGGCGGTGCCGAGCGGCTCGCCGGTGCCGGGGTTGCGCGCGTACCGGGGGTGGGCGCCGCCGGAGACCTGCACCCGCAGCCGGTGCCCGGGCGCGAAGCGGTACGCGGCCGGCCAGAGCGGGACCGGCACGGTGACCACGCCGGACGCATCCCCCGGGAACCGGCCCGGCTCGACGCGCACCAGGCCGTCGCAGACGTTCCACGAGCGCCCGCGCCGGTCCACGTCGCACAGACGCACGAACACGTCCAGGTACGACAGTTCGCTGCGCAGGTGGATCTCGGCGCGTACCGGCCCGGCCACCTCGACCGGCTCCCGCAACGGCTCGCTGGTGTACGTGAGCACGTCCGGGCGTGCCTCCACCGGCCGGTTGTCCACCGGGCCGGCCCGCTGGGCCACCAGCAGCGGCCCGCCCAGCGACGGGGTCGGGTCGGCCGGGTCGTACCGGATGCGGTCCGGTGTGCCGTGCTCCTGCGGTTGCGGGGCGAGCCCGCCACCGGACCGCAGGTACCACCGGACCGGCGTGGCGGGCGGCGGCCAGTCCGGCAGGTCGCGCCAGCCGCCGCCGACGCCGCCGACGTGCACCCGCACCGGCGCCCGCTGTGGCGCGGGCCGCCCGGCCAGGTGCGCGTCGAGCCAGTCCAGCCCCTCCCGCAGCGACGCCAGGAGCAGCCCGGGACTGCCGTGCGTCCACGGCCCGACGACGAGGCGGGGACGCGCCCCGGCGGCCCGCAGGCGGGCGAAGTCGTCGAGCTGGGCGGGCAGGAAGATGTCCTGCCAGCCGCTGACCATGACGACCGGCGCGCGGACCTCGGTGATCCGGTCGCCGAAGACCCGGGTACGCCAGTAGTCGGCGCCGGGGGTGTGGTGGCGCAGCCACTCCTGGAAGAACGGCACCGTCACGCCGGTGGCGATCCGGTCGGCCTCGGCCAGCGGCAGGTGCGTCAGGGCGCGGGCGAGCCGGGGCTGGCCGCGTTTGAGTTCCCACTGCCGGGCCAGCCAGGGCACCGTCTGCGCCTCGATCAGCTCGGCCCAGGTGAGCACCGTGTCCAGGGCGAACGACCCGCCCGCGTACGTGGAGTCGCGGGTGGCCGACGCGGTCACCACGGCGACCATCGCGCGCAGTTCCCCGCCCGCCTCGGCGGCGAGCGCCCACTGCACGAAACCCTGGTAGCTGGCGCCGAACATGCCGAACGCGCCGGTCCACCACCGCTGGCGGCGCAGCCAGTCGAGCGTGTCCAGGCCGTCGTCGCGCTCGTGCACGAACGGCGCGAACTCGCCGCCGGAGCCGAACGTGCCGCGGCACGACTGGATCACCACGTGGAAGCCCCGCTCGGCGATCAGGCGGCCCAGCAGCCGGACCGGCCCGCCCCGCCCGTACGGGGTGCGGATCAGCACGCACGGCGCGGCGGGCAGGTCGGGCGCGTAGTGGTCGGTGCGCAGCGTCACTCCGTCGCGTACCCGCACCGGGATGTCCCGGCGGACCGCGACCCGCCCGGTGCGGGCGGCGGGCAGTCGCAGCGCCGCGGCGGCGGCCCGGGTGACCAGCCGCACGGTCAGGCGTCCCCGGACCCGGCGCCGCGGCGCGGGGCGGCGCGGATCTCGTCCCGGTGGGTACGCATGGAGTGCACCATCTCGGCCATGAACCGCCGCACCACGGCCAGCTCGTCGTCGCTGAAGCGGTCCATCACCTCGTCGGTACGGCGGCCGAGCGGCCCGAAGAAGCTCTGCGCCAGCGTGGCGCCCCGGTCGGCGTAGTGCAGCAGGATCTTGCGTCGGTCGGTGGTGTCCCGGTCGCGCCGGATGTGGCCGCCGCGCTCGAGCCGGTCGACGAGCGCGGTCACCGAGCCGGAGGAGAGGTTGAGCGCCTCGCCGAGCCGGCCGGGAGTGATCGGGTCGCCCACCAGCTCGGCCTCCATGACCGCGATCAGGGCGTACAGGTCGGTGGCGTTGAGCCCGTGCAGCCCGGCGAACGCGTGCCCGATGTGCTGGGCGTCGACCGAGTAACGGCGCAGGTCGTTTGTGATCTCGGCGACCATCCGACCGCGCGGGTCGTCGCGTCGCCGATACATCCTGTGCGCCGCCACCGCTCGTCGCCTCCCCTGTCCGAACCGGTTCGGTTGCAGCATAGAGCCACCCCGGATAATCTCGCTTATCAAGATACTCGCTCAGAGAGAATCCTCCGCGACCAATATGTGAGGGCATCCGATGTCACTGTTCTCCCGCGTCGTCCGGGGCCGGCTCGCCGCCTGGCTCACCCTGGCCGTCGCGCTCGTCGTCGGCGTGGTCGCCTTCGGGCTGCCGAAGCCGGACAACCCCGACCCGGTGTCCGGCACCGGCCTGTCCGTGGAATGGCAGTCGACGCAGGTCGAACGGCTCCAGGACCAGTTGCCCTCCAAGGACGCCCAGACCGCCCTCGTGGTGGTCAGCCGCGCCGACCAGGCACCGCTGAGCGGCACGGACCGCAGCACGCTCGACGGCATCGCCGGCGAGCTGAACTCGCTCGCCGCCGGCGGGCGGGTCTCCCCCGCCCAGGTCTCCCCCGACGGCACCGTGGCGCTGGTCGCGGTGCCGCTGTCCACCGAGGGCGGCCCGTCGGCGGTGGTCGACGAGGTGGAGAAGCTCCGCGAGGCGGTCGGTGACCTGCCCGGCGAGCTGACCGTCGAGGTCACCGGCGGCCCGGCGTTCACCGCCGACCTGGGCAAGGTCTTCGAGGGCGCCGACACCACGCTGCTGCTGTTCACCGCCGCCGTGGTGGCGGTGCTGCTGCTCATCACCTACCGCAGCCCGTTCCTGTGGCTGGTGCCGCTGCTCGTGGTGGGCGCCACCGAGCAGATCACGCTGCGCGTGGTGGAGTCCCTCGTCCCCGCGTTCGGCATCTACCTGCCCAGCGGGCAGGTGACGGGCATCGCCAGCGTGCTGGTCTTCGGCGCCGCCACCAACTACGCGCTGCTGCTCATCGCCCGCTACCGGGAGGAACTGCGCCGCGAGGAGGACCGGTTCGCCGCCATGCGCGCCGCGCTGCGCCGTACCGCCGAGCCGATCCTGGCCAGCGGCAGCACCGTCGTCCTCGGCGTGCTCACGCTGCTGCTCTCCGAGCAGGAGACCAACCGGGCGCTGGCCCTGGCCTGCGCCACCGGCGTGATCCTCGCCATGCTCTCCGCGCTGTTCGTGCTTCCGGCCGCGCTGCTGCTGTTCGGCCGGGGCCTGTTCTGGCCGTTCATCCCCCGGGTCGGCAGCGCCGCCCGCGAGGGCCGGATCTGGGGCCGCCTCGGCGAGCTGGTGGTCCGCCGCCCGCTGCCGGTCGCCGCGCTCGCCGTCCTGCTGCTCGCCGGCCTCGCACTCGGCGGCCTGGGCATCCGTACCGGGCTGTCCGAGACCGAGCAGTTCAGCGAGAAGCCCGAGGCGGTCGCCGGGGCGGAGACGCTCGCCCGGGCCTTCCCGGCCGGCAGCACCCAGCCGGTCGCGGTCATCACCAACCCACAGGCCGCCCCGGCGGTCCTCGCCGCCGCCTCCGACGTCGACGGGGTCGCCTCGGCCCGCCCCGGCACCGCCGGGGACCGGGTCGCCCAGATCGACGTGGTGCTCACCGCCGAGCCGGGCAGCGCCGCCTCCGACCGGGCCGTGGTGGCGCTGCGCGACGCCGTGGCCGCCGTACCGGATTCGGCGCCGCCCGCTGTGGACGGAGCGGACGCCCCCGACGGCGCGCTGGTCGGTGGTTCGGTGGCCGCCACGTACGACTCGAACGAGGCGAACACCAAGGACCTCCAGCTGATCCTGCCGCTCATCCTGCTGCTGGTCGGCGCGGTGCTGGTGCTGCTGCTGCGCGGGATCCTGGCGCCGCTGCTGCTGGTGCTCACCGTCATCGGCTCGTTCTTCGCCAGCCTCGGCGCGGCCTGGCTGCTCTTCGACCACGTGCTGGACTTCCCGGCGCTGGACAGCGGGGTGCTGCTGCTCGCGTTCGTGTTCCTGGTGGCGCTCGGCGTCGACTACAACATCTTCCTGGTCACCCGGGCCCGGGAGGACGCGCGGCGCAGCGGCACCCGCGACGGCATGCTGTCCGCGCTGCGCGTCACCGGCGGCGTGATCACCAGTGCGGGTGTGCTGCTCGCGGCGGTGTTCGCGGTGCTCGGCGTGCTGCCGCTGATCACGCTCACCCAGATCGGCATCATCGTCTGCCTCGGCGTGCTGCTGGACACGCTGCTGGTCCGTACCGTGCTGGTGCCGGCGCTGGCGTTCCTGCTCGGCGACCGGTTCTGGTGGCCCGGGCGGATCGCCCGGGACGCCGACGCGCCCGCCGTGGCGCCGGCCGAGCCGGTTCCCGCACGGGACTGAGCCGAACAGACGGGCGGGGGCCGGGCGCGTACGCGCCCGGCCCTCGCCCGTTCGTCCGCCCGCTTCTAGAAGCTCAGGCACTCGCACTCGGTCATCAGCGCCCGCACGTTGCGCACGTACTGCGGGTTGGGGATGGCCAGCGGCTGATCCTCACGCGCCACCGCCCCGTGCCCGTAGTTGTAGGCCGCGATCACGGCGTTGAGCAGGCAGGAGTTCAGCTCGGCAGTGCACAGCGAGGCGTCCAGCCGGTAGTCGGACTCGAAGTACATGTCGCCGATGTACTTGGTGAGCCAGGCCAGGTAGGTGCCGCCCAGGTAGGCGTTGTCCCGGTAGGCGTCGATGTCGTACGACTGGCCGAACCGCTGGTTCATCCACTCCGCCGTGGCCGGCATGACCTGCATCAGCCCGACCCCGCCGTCACAGGCGACGATGTTCGACTGCCACCCGCTCTCCTGCCAGGCGGTGGCCTTCAACAGCGCCGGCGGGATGCGGATGTCCGGCGCCGAGGTCGGCCAGTAGGTGCGCGCCGCGGCGTCGGCGAGCGCCGCCTTCACCTGGCTCTGGCTGGCCTTGGTGCCCCGGTAGCTCGGCTTGCAGCCGTTCTCCACCGGCTTCGGCGGCGCCGGCGGCACCTGGGTCTCGGTCGGCGGCTTCGGCCGGGCCAGGGGTGCGGTCGACGTACGTGACGGCTTGACCCGCGGCTTCGCGCTCGCCGACGCGCTCGGGCTGGGCCGGCCGCCCATCGCCGCCACCGCCGGTGGTTCCTCACTCGGCGCGTCGGCCGGCGCCGCCTGCGGCTCGTCGACCGGCACCTCCGTGCTGGGCAGCGCCACGGCTACCTCACGGACCGGCCGTTCCCCCTCGCCGCACGCCGTCAGCGTGCCCGCCGCCAGCAGCGCCACCACTGCCACGGCCCACCGGCCGAATCCTCGCCGCATCGGACCTCCCCGTCGTCCTCGTCGGCGCACCCTAACAAGGATCGACAGGTCCGCGGGGTACCCGAAACGCGGACCGGCGGCGCCGGGGCCGGGGCGGCGGCTCCGCCACCGCGCCGGCCGGCCGCTCGCCCGGGTCCCCGTCGGCGGACGACTCCTCCCGGTCCGCGCCGGCCGGCCGCCCGTCCGGGTCCGCGTCGGGCCGCCGCTCGTCCGCGTCCGCCAGGCGGTCCCGGGTCGCCCACGCCACCACGAACACGGTGGTCCAGGCGAGGCCCAGCAGGACCGCGGTGACGGTGCCGCTCGCCGTGCTGAAGCCCAGATAGAGCCGCGCGCCGGTGACCGTGACCACGCCCGCCGACGCGACGGTCCACACCGCCGCGCCCACCGGCCACCGGGCGCCCCGCGACAGCAGCCAGGCGAGCGTGCCGAAGCTCGCCGTCACCACCGCGTTCTGCGTCGGGAACAGGTCACCGGGACGGTCCGGGCCGCCCGGGCCGGTCAGGTCCGCGACCACCACGAGCAACACCAGCGGCACGGCCGCGCCGACAGTGCCCAGCACCCCGAGCGGGTCGGCCCGCCACGCCCGCCCGCGCCGCGCCACCACCACGGCCACCACCGCCACCGCGGCGATCAGCACCCAGCCCCGCAGCACCGACACCGCGAGCAAGGCCGTGTCGACCACCCCAGGGGTACGCCGGGCGGCGAACCAGTCGGCGGCCAGCCCGTCGAGCACACCCAGCCCGCTGTGCGCGACGACCGCCTCCAGCAGCACCGCCACGGCCAGCCCGGCGACGAACAGCAGCGCCAGCCCCAGCGCCAGGTTGATCAGCAGCGTCCAGGCCGGGCCGACGCGCATGGCGACCAGGAAGAACAGCACCCCGTACCGGGCTCGCAGCCAGCGCAGCGGCGGCAGCGCGGCGGCCCGCGCCGCCAGCGCGCGTACCGGGTCCGGGTTGCGTCCCAGCCAGCGGCCGGCCAGCACCACGGCGAGCAGGCACAGCAGCAGGACGAGCACCGCCCCGGTGGCCCGGCCGAGCAGCTTCGACACCCGCTCGTACGACTCACCGGCCAGGTAACCGGCCAGCACCGAGGCACCGACCCAGCTCGCCACCCCGGCCAGGTTCCACGGCGCGAACCGCCGGTACGGCATCCCGGCCGACCCGGCCAGCCGGGGCGCCAGCGTGCGGGCGAACGCGATCCAGCGGGCGGCCAGCACACCCCGGCCGCCGAGGCGTTCCAGCAGCGAGTCGGCCCGCCGCCACCGGTGCGCCCCGATCCGGGCGCCCACTCCCGAGGCGCGCAGACGCGGCCCGTACCGGCGTCCCGCCCGCCACGCGAGTGTGTCTCCGATCACGGCGGCGGCGGTCATCGCCACCAGCACGGGCGCGAGGCGCAGCGTCCCCGCGTACGCTAGGAAGCCGACCAGAAGCAGGGTCGCCTCGCCGGGCATCAGCAGCCCGACGATCACCGCGGTCTCCGCCGCGACGATCGCCGCGGCGGCCACGTAGATCAGCAGGGGCGGCAGCTCCTGCAGCCAGCTCAGCAGGTCAGGCATCGGGCACCCCGCACGGGTGTCAGCATGCCAGTCGCTGGAACGGTCGGCACAGCACTTTCGACGCAGATCCGGGCGATCTCGGGGTGACCCCGAGGCGTGCCCGGGCAACCGCAGACAGGAGTATGGAGGGTATGCAGCTACGCACCGACCTCCGCAACGTCGCCATCATCGCCCACGTCGACCACGGCAAGACGACCCTGGTCGACGCCATGTTGCGGCAGGCCGGCGCCTACGGCGCCCGTGGTGAGAACACCGAGCGGGTCATGGACTCGATGGACCTCGAGCGCGAGAAGGGCATCACCATCCTCGCCAAGAACACCGGCGTGCGGTACCTGCCGGCGGACGGCTCGGAGCCCGTCACCATCAACATCATCGACACCCCCGGCCACGCCGACTTCGGCGGCGAGGTCGAGCGGGGCCTGACCATGGTCGACGGTGTGGTGTTGCTCGTCGACGCCAGCGAGGGCCCCCTGCCGCAGACCCGGTTCGTGCTCCGCAAGGCGCTGCGCGCCCGGCTGCCGATCATCCTGGTGATCAACAAGGTGGACCGTCCGGACGCCCGGATCAAGGAGGTCGTGGACGACACCTACGAGCTGTTCCTCGACCTGGACGCCGATGAGGAGCAGATCGACTTCCCGATCGTCTACGCCTGCGCCCGCGACGGCATCGCCTCGCTGACCCAGCCCGCCGACGGCGCGGTGCCGGACGACAGCAGCAGCCTGGAGCCGCTGTTCCGCACGCTGCTCGACACCATCCCCGCGCCCGCGTACGACGAGGGCGCGCCGCTGCAGGCGCACGTCACCAACCTCGACGCCTCGCCGTTCCTGGGCCGGCTCGCGCTGTGCCGGGTCCGCCAGGGCACCATCAGCAAGGGCCAGAGCGTGGCCTGGTGCCGCACCGACGGCAGCACCCAGCGGGTACGCATCTCCGAGCTGCTGATGACCGAGGGCCTGGAGCGCAAGCCCGCCGAGTCCGCCGGACCGGGCGACATCATCGCCGTCGCCGGCATCCCGGAGATCATGATCGGTGAGACGCTCGCCGACGCCGAGAACCCGGTGCCGCTGCCGCTGATCACCGTGGACGAGCCGGCCATCTCGATGACCATCGGCACCAACACCTCGCCGCTCGTCGGCCGGGTCAAGGGCGCGAAGGTCACCGCCCGGATGGTCAAGGACCGGCTCGACAAGGAGCTCATCGGCAACGTCTCGCTGCGGGTGCTGCCCACCGAGCGGCCGGACGCCTGGGAGGTGCAGGGCCGCGGCGAGCTGGCCCTGGCCATCCTGGTCGAGCAGATGCGCCGCGAGTCCTTCGAGCTCACCGTCGGCAAGCCGCAGGTCGTCACCCGGGAGATCGACGGGAAGACCTGCGAGCCGGTCGAGCGGCTGACCATCGACGCCCCGGAGGAGTACCTCGGCGCCATCACCCAGCTCCTGGCCACCCGCAAGGGCCGGATGGAGCAGCTGGTCAACCACGGCACCGGCTGGATCCGGATGGAGTGGCTGGTCCCGGCGCGCGGCCTGATCGGCTTCCGCACCGAGTTCCTCACCGAGACCCGCGGCACCGGCATCCTGCACCACGTCTTCGAGTCGTACGAGCCGTGGTTCGGCGAGCTGCGCACCCGCAACAACGGTTCGCTGGTCGCCGACCGGGCCGGTTCGGTCACCGCGTTCGCCATGACCAACCTCCAGGAGCGCGGCCAGCTCTTCGTCGAGCCGGGCACCGAGGTGTACGAGGGCATGATCGTCGGCGAGAACTCCCGCTCCGACGACATGGACGTCAACATCACCAAGGAGAAGAAGCTCACCAACATGCGCTCGTCGACCGCCGACGAGACCGAGAAGCTGATCCCGCCGCGCAAGCTGTCCCTGGAGCAGGCCCTGGAGTTCTGCCGCGAGGACGAGTGCGTCGAGGTCACCCCGGCCGCGGTGCGCATCCGCAAGGTGGTGCTGGACCAGACCCAGCGTGGCCGGATGGCCGCCCGCCGCAAGCACGCCGGCTGACCTCAGCCCGTCACCAGCACCACCCGGAGCCCGGCCCGCCCTACGGCGGACCGGGCTCCGCCCTTTCCCGCTCCCCCGCTCCCGCCGCACCCGCTCGCCACCACCGCCCCCACAAGTCGGCACGCCGGCGCTAGCTCGCCGCGGGGCGAGACACGGCGCGCAGGGTGGGAGGGCGGCGCGACTTCCACGTCGGTGGAATGTGCATCTCAAGGACGGCCGCGAGGCGACAGGACCAACTCGGCATGCGCAAAGGGCACGAGACGCCGGAACGGGCAACAGGCACGGGCTGAGGGACGAGCGCAGACGCCGCAACGAGCAACGGGCACGAGACGCCGGGACCAACACGAGACGCCGGAAGCAGCACCGACGCGGGACGGCGGCGGAGTCAGCGGGGCTTGGTGGCCTCCAGGGCCAGGACGTCGGGGACGGGTCCGGAGCCGGACTCGACCACCCGGGCCAGCCGCAGGCCGGCGTCCGTCACGGCGCCCAGCAGGCCGGCCAGGGGCAGGTGCCAGGCGCCGACCCGGGCGCGGACGCCGACCGAGTTCCAGGACCGGAGCGTGTGCTCCCGGGAGGCGTACCCGCCGTCGATCACGATCCGCTCCGGCTCGGACCGGTCGGCGAACGCGCCGACGAAACACGGGTGCACGCCGACGTGCACCAGCCGCCCGCCGGGTGCCAGCACGCGTGCCGCCTCGGCGATCGCCGCCGGATAGTCCGGCATGTCGGTGTGCGCCAGCACGCAGACCACCGCCGGTACGGCACCGGTGGCCAGCGGCAACGCTGTGGCGTCGGCACGGGCCACCGGCAGCCGGGCGCGGGCGTGGCGCAACTGCCCGCCGGACAGGTCCACCCCGACCGGCGTCCATCCGAGACGGCGCAGCTCGGCCGCGTGCGCGCCGGTGCCGCAGCACAGGTCCACACAGCGCCCCGGGCCGTCGCCCAGCAGGCCGGCCAGCACCGACCGGACGCGGTGCATGTAGACCGACGAGGTCTCGCTGGCGTACTCCTCGTACCAGTCGGCGATGCCGTCGTACAACGGGGTCGTCATCTCCGTACGCTAGCCCCGCCCCCACGGCCACCGCTGCCCCGCGAGCGCCGGGAAGATCGGCTACGGTGCGGGCATGACCTGGCAGGACGAGCTCGACGCGCACCTGGACAAGGTGCCCGGCACCGTCTCCGCGTACGTGTGCCGCCCCGGCGCGCGGCAGGCGTGGGCGCGGCGGGCCGACACCACCCACTACGCGGCGAGCACCATGAAGCTGGCGGTGCTGGTGGCGCTGTTCCGCGCCGCCGAGGCCGGCCGGCTCGACCTGGACGCGCCGGTGCCGGTGCGTAACTCGTTCGACTCCGCGCTGCCGGGGGCACCCCGCTTCGCCAACGACCGCGACTACGACAACGACGAGGCGGTCTGGGACCGCGTCGGCGGCGAGGCGCCGCTGCGCTGGCTCGCCGAACGGATGATCGTCCGGTCCAGCAACCTGGCCACGAACATCTGCATCGGCCAGGTGGGGCTGCCCGCCGTGGCGCAGGCGTGGGCGCTCGCCGGAGCCCGGCACAGCGTCACCGGCCGCGGCATCGAGGACTTCGCCGCCCGCGACTCGGGCGTCGACAACCTGGTCACCGCCGCTGACCTGGCCGCCCTGCTCGGCGAGCTGGCGCTCGGCGCGACCCGGCCGGGTCCGCTCGCCTCGCCGGCCGCCTGCGCCGCCATGCTCGACGTGCTCGTCGCGCAGGAACACCGCGAGGACCTGGCCGCCGGGCTGCCCGACGGCACCCGCATCGCGCACAAGAACGGCTGGGTACGCGGCGTGCGCCACGGCGCGGGCGTGGTGTTCCCGGACGACGCGCCGCCGTACACGATCGTCGTCTGCACCACCACCGACCTGGCCGACGGCGGCGCGGACGGCGACGAGGCCGAGGACGACGCGTGCCGGCTGATCGCGCACGTCTCCGCGCGGGTCTGGGCCGCGCGGCACGACCTGGCCGGCTGACCCGCTACTCCAGCAGCCGCTCGCGCAGCGCCGCGCGGTGCGCGTCGGTCACCCCCAGACCGTCGCGCAGGTACGCGTCGAACGAGCCGTGCGCGCGGCGCACCTCGTCGTAGGCGGCGTCCAGGTACTCCGGGCGCACCTCCAGCAGCGGCCGGGCCACCGCCGGGTCGAGGTCCGGCCGGCGCTGGACCATCGCGGACAGCAGCACCTCGCGCAGGCTCTCGGTCAGCTCGTTGTGCACCAGGTAGTCGGCGCGGATCGCCTCCTCCTGGACGCCCAGCACGGTCAGCAGCACCACCGACAGCCAGCCGGTGCGGTCCTTGCCGGCCGAGCAGTGGAACAGCAGCGGCAGGTTCGCGCCCTCGGCGGCGAGCCGCACCGCCGCGCCGAACCCGGCCCGCGCCGACTCCCCGGTGACGAACCAGCGGTAGATCGCCGTCATCGCCCCCGGCATGCCCTCGCGGGCCAGCGCCGCGTACGCGTCCAGGTCGTGGCCCTGCAACACTGCCGAGACGTACGTGAACACCGGGTGCGCCGCGTCGTAGACCGGCAGGTGCACGGTGCGGGGCTCGCCCACGAGCCGGTCCGGCGGGGCCACCGCCTGCTCGTGCGCGTCACGCAGGTCCACCACGCAGGCCGGGCCGAGCTTGCCCAGCACCGGCAGGTCCTCGTCGGTGAGCCGGCCCAGCGCGGGCGTGCGGATGAGCCGCCCCGCGCGCACCCGACGTCCATCGACCGTCGGCAGTCCACCCAGGTCACGCGCGTTCGGCGCGCCCACCAGCTCCCATTCCCGCCCGGACATCGGCCCTCCCCTGCTCGCCGCCAGTTGGCTATAGGGTGCCCCACATGACGATCGCCGCGGTACGCACCCACCGCCTTTCGGCCCCCTTACACACGCCGTTCGTCACCGCGCTGCGCCGTACCACCACCGTGGACACGCTGGTCGTGGAGGTCATCGACAGCGACGGCCGACCGGGTTTCGGGGAGGCGCCGCAGGTCTGGCAGGTCACCGGCGCGTCGGTGGCGGGCGCCGAGGCGTGCGTACGCGAACTGCTCGCGCCGCTGTTGATCGGCCGCGACGCCGACGACCTCCAGGCGGCCTGCGCGCTGGTGCGCGGTGCCGTGGTGGGCAACGAGTCGGCGAAGGCGGCGCTCGACGTGGCGCTGCACGACCTGGCCGCGCGGCGGCTCGGCGTACCCCTGGTGCGTCTGCTCGGAGGCACGGCGCTGCGCGTGCCGACCGACGTCACGCTGGCCGCCGGTGACGCGGTCGACCTGGCCGCGACGGCGGCCCGGCGCGGGGCCGAGGGATTCACGGTGCTCAAGCTCAAGGTCGGCACCGACGCCCGCGGCGACCTGGACCGGGTCCGCGCGGTGCGCGCGGCGGTGGGCCCGGACGTGCGGATCCGGCTGGACGCCAACCAGGGCTGGACGCCCCGGGAGGCGGTCCGGGTGATCCGCGCGATCGAGGACGCGGGACTCGACGTGGAGCTGGTCGAGCAGCCGGTGCACCGCCGTGACCTGGACGGGCTGGCCTGGGTCAGCGACCGGGTCGACCTGCCGGTGCTGGCCGACGAGTCCGTCTTCGACGTGCGTGACCTGGTCGAGGTGATCCGGCGCCGGGCGGCCGACATGGTCAATGTGAAGCTGGCCAAGTGCGGCGGCCTGCAACCGGCGCGCACGCTGCTCGACCTGGCCGCCGCGCACGGCATGGGCACCATCGTCGGCTCGATGATGGAGGGCCCGGTGGGGGTCGGCGCCGCGGCCAGCCTGGTCGCCGCCTACGGCACCACGGCCGTGTCGGACCTCGACGCCGCCTGGTGGCTGGCCTGGTCGCCGGTCACCGGTGGCATCCGGTACGAGGACGCGAGCGTGCTGCTGCCCGACGCGCCGGGTCTGGGCGTCACCGGACTGCGTGAAGCTAAAATTCAGACAGTTGGTTGAGCAACGTCAGAATTTTTCATATGGTCGCCCCGACGACCACCGGAGAGAGGGGTACGCGTGGCGCCTCAGCCCGGCCGGCGAGCCGTCGTACGAGTGCCGGTGGCGACCCTGTGGACCGCCCCCGAGGCGGTACGCCCGGTCGACCGTCCCGCCCTCGCCGGCTCCCCCGACGTCGCTGCCTGGATCGCCGGCATGGACCGCGACCAGCGCGTCGGCGACTGTGTCCTGACCCAGCTGCTGCTCGGCGAGCCGGTGCGTGTCATCGAGACCCGCCCGGACGGCTGGGTCCGGGCGGTGGCCCTGGGCCAGCCCGCCGCGAAGCTCGGCACCGACGGCTATCCGGGCTGGCTGCGGGCCGCCCACCTGGCCGACGCCGACCCGGCCGCTGACGGCCCGCTGACCGTCGACGCCGCCCGCACCGCGTTGCGCGCCGGGTCGGAGGGCGACGCGGCGCTCACCGGCGTGGTCCTCGGCACCCGGCTCACACCGGCCGGGCCGGCGGTGGACGGCAGGCGTCCGGTCCGCGTACCCGGGCGGCCCGATCCGCTCTGGGCCCCGGAGGACGATCTGGTGCCACTGCCCGCCGAGCGTCCCGAGGCCGAGAAGGTGCTCGCGGTCGCCGAGCGGCTGCGCGACCTGGCCTACGTCTGGGGCGGCATGTCCACCGACGGCATCGACTGCTCCGGGCTGGTGCACCTGGCCTGGCGTCGGTACGGCATCACACTGCCCCGCGACGCCGACGACCAGGCGGCGGCGACCTCGCAGGTGCCGCTGGACTCCGAACGCCCCGGCGACCTCTACTTCTTCGCCCGGCCCGGCCGGCGCATCCACCACGTCGGGATCGTGTCGGCCGAGCCGCACGGCGGCCGGCGCCGGATGCTGCACGCCTGCTACCTGACGCGGCGGGTGATCGAGGAGGAGCTGCCGGCCGACCGGAGGGCCACCCTCGTCGGCGCGCACCGCGTCTGACCCCTGACACGCCTCGGGGCGCCCCCGGCACGGGAGCGCCCCGACGGTACGGACGGATCAGCGGCGGGCCTGGGCCAGTTCCCGGCGCCGGTCCCGCGACGACTTCGCCAGGCTGGCCACAGTCGCCACGGCCAGGGTGCCGAGGATGACGGTGAGCGAGAGCCAGATCGGAATGTGCGGGGCCCACGCCACGTGCTCGCCGCCGTTGATGAACGGCAGGTTGTTCTCGGCCAGCGCCTCCAGCATCAGCTTCACGCCGATGAAGCCGAGCACCACCGCCAGGCCGTAGCTGAGGTAGATGAGCCGGTCCAGCAGGCCGCCCAGCAGGAAGTAGAGCTGCCGCAGCCCCATCAGCGCGAAGACGTTCGCGGTGAAGACCAGGTACGGCTCCTGGGTGATGCCGAAGATCGCCGGGATCGAGTCCAGCGCGAAGATCAGGTCGGTGGTGCCGATCGCGATCATCACGATCAGCATCGGCGTGAACAGCCGCCGGCCGTTCTCCCGGGTGGTCACCTTCGCGCCGTCGTAGTCCCGGGACAGCGGCAGCGCCCTGCGGCTCCACCGGATCAGCACGTTCTCGCTGAACTCGTCCTCGTCCGGCTCGCCCTGCCGGGCCAGGTTGACGGCGGTGTAGATGAGGAACGCGCCGAAGATGTAGAACACCCAGGAGAACTGGGAGATCAGCGCCGCACCGGCCGCGATGAAGCCACCGCGCATGACCAGCGCCAGAATGATGCCGATGAGCAGCACCTTCTGCTGGTACTGCCGGGGCACCCCGAACCGCGCCATGATGATCACGAAGACGAAGAGATTGTCCACCGAGAGGCTGTACTCGGTGAGCCAGCCCGTGTAGAACTCACCGGCGACGCGGCCACCGGCGGTCAGCCAGAGCACCACCCCGAAGACCAGCGCCAGGCCGACGTAGAAGCCCACCCACAGGCTGGACTCGCGGACGCTCGGCTCGTGCGGCCGCCGGCCGATGATGAACAGGTCGGCGAGCAGGATCGCGGTCATCGCGATCAGCGTTACCGCCCACACCAATGCGGACACGTTCAAATCCATCCTCCGGCAGACACGCTGCGCCGAGGCACACCGTACGCCCGGGTGTGGTCGCGGGGTGCGTCGACGCTGACTGGGGTGACTGTCGGAGGTCTCTTCCGCCGGGGCCCGGGGCCGGGTTCCGACCGACGGAGCCGGGTCGGGCGCCTGGGGGTACGGGCGCTCTTCCGTGCTGACGACTCCGTCGCGGGGGAATACTCCCCTCCTCGGCCGCCATTGTTCACCATCGCACCCGCATGGCGCATCTCCGGGCCGCTGCCTGATCTCCCGAGGTGCCGCGGCTCACGTCGCGCAATGCGTCCTAGGAGGCTAGCCCTGCGCCTCTACGCAGCACGCCGGCACATTCACCCCGGGACGCGCCGGCGGGCGGCCGGCATGGCAGGCTGCCAGCATGGTTCTTGAGGTTGCGCTCATCGATGTGACTCCCGGACACGAGGACGAGTTCGCCGCCGCCTACGCGCAGGCGCGGCCGATCCTCGCCGGCGCCGACGGCTGCCGCTCCGTGCGGATGACCCGCGGCGTGGAGTCGCCCACCCGGTTCGTGCTGCTCGTCGAGTGGGACTCGGTCGAGGCCCACGACGTGAACTTCCGCCAGACCGAACGGTTCGCGCAGTGGCGTGGGCTGATCGGCCCGCACTTCGCCGGACCGCCCCTGGTCGAGCACTTCATCGACGTTCCGGCCTGAACTGTCGTACCCCCGCCGTAGCCTGCGCGCTGCGCGGTCACCGATCCCGACGGGCAACGGGGGCGCCGGGCCCGGTGGCCGCGCCCAGCCGACGAGCCGTTACTCGTGCGGGCCGCGCGGCCGGGGCACCGGCGCCGCGCCGAGCCGCCGGGCCACCAGTTCGGCGGAGGCGTCCCGCGGCAGCGCCGCCGCCAGCAGCCGCTCGATCACCCGCTCATAGTGGGCCACCTCCGCCTCGGCAACCAGCCGCAGGTCGGTGGTGAGCGTCTCCACCAGCACGGTGCGCGGGTCCTCCGGGTCGGGGTAGGCGTAGTAGGAGAACGGTGCCAGCGGGTGCGGCCCGTCGCCGCCCGACGCCGCCGACGGCAGCACCCGGACGCTGACCCGGGGCCGCTCGGCGAGCGCGAGCAGGTGCCGCATCTGGTCGCGCCACACGTCCGCGGGCAGGCCGTCCGGGTCGCAGACGCGCTCGTCGACAAGCGCGGTGTAGTGCGGCGGGTCCGGCCGGATCAACAGCTCCTGGCGTGCCACCCGGGCGCGCACGTCCGCCTCCACGTCCACCTCCCCGGTCAGCGCCGCGCCGGCCGACACCCGCAGCCGGGCGTACGCCGGGGTCTGGAGCAGCCCGGGCACGAGCACGCACTGGTACTCCACGATGCGCTCCGCGCCCGCCTCCAGCTCGGCGTACGCCCGCTGACGCTCCCCCATCTCGCCGAGCGCCTTGGACCAGCCCCGGCCGGTGGCGGCGTCGCGGGCGATGACGATCAGCTCGTCGCGCTGCGGCGACGGCACCGCGTAGACGTCGAGCAGGTCGAGCACGTCGGCCAGGTCGGGCCGGCTCTGCCCCAGCTCGATGCGGGACAGCTTCGACGTGGACGCCCAGCCCAACCGGGCGCAGACCTGCTCGAGCGTGAGCGACTCGCGACGGCGCAGCCGGCGCAGCTCCACACCGAGCCTCGCCCTCCGGACCACAGGACTTGCTGACAACGGCATGCGCGCCTCCCGGGAGGGAGCGTACGCATCGCCGTCACGCTCGGCAATACCTCCCCCACAGAGCGCAACCGCGCGGACGGCGTGCTCAGGGGCGGTAGGTACCGAACGACCAGACCAGCCCGGCCACGTCGCGGGCGGCGTAGTCACGCGAGCCGTAGTCGGTGTCGAACGGCGCCCGGACGATCTCCGCCCCGGCCGCCCGGGCGCGCTCGTGGTGCGCGTCCACGTCGTCGAGCGCCACGTAGACGCGGTAGTCGTCGTCCGCCGGCCGGGACTGCGGCGCCGGCCCCGGGCCGAGCATCACCAGGTCGTCGCCGTACGCCAGCTCGGCGTGGCCGATGGTGCCGTCGGGCAGCTCGTGGGCCTCGCGCACGGTGAGGCCGAACGCCGAACAGAGGAAGTCGACGGCGGCTCGCACGTCGGGATACCGCAGGACCGGATAGATGCTTCGCATGGCGGTCAGTCTGCCGCCGGGGCGGTCAGGCCGGATTGGACGAATGCGATCCGGGCCCGGTCAGCGCGGCCGGGGTGGTGCCGGCGAACTCGCGGAACTCCCGGATCAGGTGCGACTGGTCGTAGTAGCCCCACCGGGCCGCCCGCTCCGCCCAGCCGGCGTCGTCCGGCACCGCGACCGGCGCGGTGAGCAGGGTACGGCCCAGGCTCGCGTACGCCCGCTCGAAGCGCAGCAGCCGGGCGACAGTCTTCGGCGGCAGGCCGAACTCCTGCCGGAACCGGACCGACAGGTGGCGCCGGGACCAGCCCAGCTCCCCTGCGAGCGCGGCCACGCCGACCGCTCCCCCGCTGCCGTCCAGACGCCGCCAGGCGGCCAGCAGGTGCGGGTCCACCGGCGCGGTCGCCGCCAGCCGCGCGGCCAGGGCGGCGTCGAGCCGGGCGAAGCGCTCCGGCCAGCCCGGCTCGCCGGCCAGCTCGTCGCGCAGCCGGGCCAGCCAGCCCGCCACCGCGCCGACCGGCACCGCCCGGTTGGCCAGCTCGGCCAGCGGCAGCCCGAGCAGGCGGCGGGCCGCCGGGGCGGTCAGCAGCACCTGCACCCCGGTGCCGGTCCCGGCCGTCCGGGTGACGCACCAGCCGTCGAACGGACCGGCCAGGAAGGCGTTCGCGGCGGACCCGCCCCGGCCGGCGGCACGCGGATCGGTCACGTCGAGGGGGTCGCCCCAGCCGAGGATCAGCACCACGAAGGCGCCCGCCACCTCCCGGCGTACCAGCGGGACGGGCGCGTCCTCGCGGTAGCCGAGGTAGCTGCCCACCCACCGGCGCAGCCGAGGGTCGGGGTGCCCGACGACGGCCTCGGTCAGCATCGCGCCGCCGCGCCGGTCACCGGACCCCTGCGGCGTCCATCCCGCGCAGCTCCTTCTTGAGGTCGGCGACCTCGTCGCGGATCCGCGCGGCCAGCTCGAACTGCAGCTCCCGCGCGGCGGCGAGCATCTGGTCGTTCAGCTCCTGGATGAGGTTGGCCAGGTCGGCCCGGGCCATCCCCTCCCGCGACGGGGTCGCCGCCGCGCCCCGGCGGCTGCGCGTCTCCTTGACCGGCGCCTTGCCCCGGGACAACTGCCGCGCCGCGCCGCCGACGTTGCTGTTCTCGGTGTCCTCCGCCTCACGGTAGATGTCGTCGAGGATGTCGTGGATCTTCTTGCGCAGCGGCTCCGGGCTGATGCCGTTCGCCTCGTTGTGCGCGATCTGCTTGGCCCGGCGCCGGTTGGTCTCGTCGATCGCGCTCGCCATCGACGGCGTGATCTTGTCGGCGTACATGTGGACCTGACCGGAGACGTTACGGGCCGCGCGGCCGATGGTCTGGATCAGCGACCGGCCGCTGCGCAGGAAACCCTCCTTGTCGGCGTCGAGGATCGCCACCAGCGACACCTCGGGCAGGTCGAGACCCTCCCGGAGCAGGTTGATGCCCACCAGCACGTCGTAGTCGCCCTTGCGCAGCTCGCGCAGCAGCTCGACGCGGCGCAGCGTGTCGACCTCGGAGTGCAGGTAGCGCACCCGGATGCCGTTCTCCAGCAGGTAGTCGGAGAGGTCCTCGGCCATTTTCTTGGTGAGCGTCGTGACCAGCACCCGCTCGTCCCGCTCGGTACGCAGCTTGATCTCGTGCATGAGGTCGTCGATCTGCCCCTTCGTCGGCTTGACCACCACCTCGGGGTCGATCAGGCCGGTCGGCCGGATCACCTGCTCGACGAACTCGCCCTGCGCCTGCTCCAGCTCCCACGGGCCGGGGGTCGCCGAGAGGTAGACCATCTGGCCGACCCGCTCCAGGAACTCGTCGAAGCGCAGCGGCCGGTTGTCGGCGGCGCTGGGCAGCCGGAAGCCGTGGTCGATGAGCATCCGCTTGCGGGAGGCGTCGCCCTCGTACATGCCGCCGATCTGCGGGATGGTCACGTGCGACTCGTCGACCACGGTGAGGAAGTCGTCGGGGAAGTAGTCGAGCAGGCAGTGCGGCGGGCTGCCGGGCAGCCGGCCGTCGATGTGCATCGAGTAGTTCTCGATGCCGGAGCAGAACCCCACCTGGCGCATCATCTCGATGTCGTAGGTGGTGCGCATGCGCAGCCGCTGGGCCTCCAGCAGCTTGCCCTGCCGGTCCAGCTCGGCCAGCCGCTCGCCCAGCTCGGCCTCGATGTCGCGGATCGCCCGTTCCATCCGCTCCGGGCCGGCGGCGTAGTGCGTGGCCGGGAAGATCATCAGGCTGTCGACCTCGCGGACCACGTCACCGGTCAGCGGGTTGAGGTAGTAGAGCTTCTCGATCTCGTCACCGAACAGCTCGATCCGGACCGCCAGCTCCTCGTACGCCGGGATGATCTCCAGCGTGTCGCCGCGCACCCGGAACGTGCCGCGCTGGAAGGCCATGTCGTTGCGCGTGTACTGAATGTCGACGAGCCGGCGCAGCAACTGGTCGCGATCCAGCTCCTGGCCGACCTTGACCCGCACGGCCCGGTCGAGGTATTCCTCCGGCGTGCCCAGGCCGTAGATCGCCGAGACGGTGGCCACCACGATGACGTCACGCCGGGTGAGCAGCGACATGGTGGCCGAGTGCCGCAGCCGCTCGACCTCCTCGTTGATCGAGGAGTCCTTCTCGATGTAGGTGTCGGTCTGCGGGATGTACGCCTCGGGCTGGTAGTAATCGTAGTAGGAGACGAAGTATTCGACAGCGTTGCCCGGCAGCAGCTCGCCGAACTCCTTCGCGAGCTGGGCGGCGAGCGTCTTGTTGGGGGCGAGCACCAGGGTCGGCCGCTGGAGCCGCTCGACCAGCCACGCCGTGGTGGCGCTCTTGCCCGTGCCGGTCGCGCCGAGCAGCACCGTGTTGCGGTCGCCGCGCCGCACGCGGCGCTCAAGCTCGTCGATGGCAGCCGGCTGGTCACCGGCCGGCTGGAACTCACTGACGACCTGGAAGCGGCCGTCGAGCCGGGGAATGTCGAGCGCCATGACACCAACCGTACGCCCGGGGTCCGACACTTCGGCCACGACCACTGACCGTCCCTGATCCGCTTCGATATTCGCATTGTGTGGCTCATCTCACCGGCCTATCCTCGTACCGTAGGCCGCTCGCGGCGGCCGACCGGGCCGGTGATCGCCCCTCGCGGGCCGGTCGCCCCCGGCGCCAGGGCCGCAGCACCCGGGACGACCGGCGTGCGCGCCGACGGTGGTCGCGCGCAGCGCTGACCGGCCGCCGCGAGCGCCCCTGCTCGTCACCGAAACCCCGCTCTCGCGTTCTCCACTCGTGGGGACCTCTCCCGAGCGCCGGCCGCGACGCGAGCCCGACACCGGCACGCCCCCGCCCGCCGACGAGCCGGGCCGCCCGCGCGGGGTGAGCCGTCCCCACCGGTCCTCCGCGCGTGGCGGCGGCGACCAGGCCGTACCCCGTGAACCGGGCCGTGGCCACCGGCGTGGCCGCACCAGCACACCGACCCGGCCCGCCACAGTGGCCGGCCGTCGCCGCCGCGCCGGCCTGCTCGCCGGCCACCACCCCACGCTCGTCACCCGGCCGGCCGGCGAACCGGAACTGGACGGCGCCGACGATCCGCCGGACGGGCCGGGCCGGCGCCGGCTCGCGCTCGCCGCGCTCGTGGCGGCGGCTGCGATATCCGCCGCGACGCTCGTCGCCGCCCTGCCGGCGTGGGTACCCGGCCGCACCGACAAGGCGGCAGCCGAACGCCCGCTCACCGCCGCCCAGGCCGACCGGGTGGCAGCGCTGCGGGTCACCAACCTGCGCGACGTGCGCGCCGGCGTCCGGGTCACCGTCGGCGCGGACGCCGCCCGTACCGAACTGGTCGGCTGGGTCGACTGGGCCCGCCCCCTGGTCTACCTGGACGTCGGCGGCCCGGGCGCAGGTGCCGACCGGGGCCTGGTGCAGGCCGTCGCGTCCGCGCTGCTGGTACGTCCCGACCCCGCCGCGCTCCCCACCTCGGCCCGGCCGCCGCTGGTGCCACCGGCGGACCGGTGGCGGCTGCGCGATCCGGTCGGCAGCCACGGCCTCGGCGCGGTACGCGACCTGCTGATCGGGCTCGGGGCCGACCGGGTCGACAGGCCCGCCGCCGACGGGCGGTGGCTGCGCCGCGACCAGGTCGACGGCGTCCCGGTGGACGTGCTCCAGGCGCCCCTGGCCCCGCTCGGCGGCCGGCCGGCGCTGTGGGTGGACGCGGACGCCCGGCTGCACCGGCTCACCGGCCGGCTGGCCGACGGCACGCCCGTCACCGTCGACCTGATCCGTGCCGACCGGCCCGCCCTGCGCGCGGTGGACGCCCTCGGCGGCCGGCCGGGGCAGCCCCGGGCGCTCACCGACGACGAGGCCGCCCGGCTGGCCACGCTGCCCGCCCGGCTACGGGCACTGCGCGGCGCGTCGGTGGACGTGGCCGCCCCGCTCGGCCCGTCCGCCGACCTGCGGGCCACCGGCACGGTGAACTGGACGAGCCCGTCGGCGTACCTCGTCGTGGTCGAGGAGGGCAGCGGCCGGCGTACCCTGCGGTGGGTCCGGCCGGACCGGGTGGCCGAGGTGCGGCACCCCCCCGACGGGCCCGCGTCCCTCCCGACGCCGATGCCGCCCGCGCTGCTCGCCGCCCCCACGCGACCGCCCGGCGATGACCTGGACCGGCTGCTCGACGCGGCCCTGCGGGCGGCCCGGCACGCGCCCGGCGCCACCGCCCGGGTCCGGGAGGACCGGCTGGGCGACCGGACGGTCGACGTGTTCGAGCTGCCCGGCAACCGCCGCCTGTGGCTGGACCGCGGCGGCCTGCCGCGCCGGATGGAACTGCGCACCCGGCCGGGCGTGTGGATCCGGCTCGACCTCACGCCGGGCAGCGGCGGGCCGTCCGCGCCGCCCCGCTGAACCGGCGGGGCCTCCACCGCCCGCTGAGCCGGAGCGCACGGTCAGGGCCGCCAGCCGGTCTGCGCCGCCCACTCCTCGGCGCGCAGGTGCTCCTCGTCGAACCAGGGATCGGTCACCGTGCCCCACGCGGCGTGCTCCGGCGCGGCCGCCGCCAGTTCCCGCTTCACCTGGAGGTAGTCGGCTCGCCGAGCCGGGTCGGCGCGCAGGTGGTCGCGCGTGAGCAGCGCGTACCGCCAGCCGGGCGAACCGGCCTGCCGCAGGTGCAGGCGCACCGGACGCCCCGGGTCCGCGCTCCCGTGCAGCCGCTTGGGCCAGCGCACCTCCTCCGGCTGACGCGGGGTGTCCCACCACTCGCCCGGCAGCCGCGGGAACCCCGCCTCGGCCAGCCGCCGCGTCAGCGGCCCGTCCGCCTCGGCCAGCGAGGAGACCGTCACCTGGATGTCGATCACGTCCGGGGCGGCGAGGCCCGGCACGGCCGTGGAGCCGACGTGGTCGACGCGGATGTCGCCGCCGGCCGCGTGGCGGATCCGGGCGGCCAGCCGGGCGTACTGCTCGGGCCAGGTCGGGTCCGGCTCGGCCGGCGCCGCCGGGTCGGGCGGGACGGCGCGGCGCTCGCGGACGTTGCGCTCGTAGGGCAGCAGGCGGTCCCGCCAGAGGACGTCCACCGCGGCGTGCAGCTCGGCGAGTGTGCCGTCGTTCGTGAGCAGCACGTCGGCGACCGCGCGGCGGGTGGCGTCGTCGGCCTGCGCGGCGATGCGCCGCTGGGCCTCCGCCGGGGCCATGCCCCGGTCGCGGGTCAGCCGGGCCATCCGGATCGGCACGGCCGTCCGCACCACGACCACCAGGTGGTACGTCGGCGCGAGTCCCACCTCGGCCAGCAGCGGTACGTCGTTGACGACAATCGCGTCGGCGGGGGCGGCGGCGACCAGTTCGGCGCTGCGCGCGCGTACCCGGGGATGGGTGATCCCTTCGAGCGTGCGGCGGGCGGCCTCGTCGCCGAAGACCAGCGCGCCGAGGGCGGCCCGGTCCAGCGCCCCGTCGGCGTCCAGGACCCGGTCGGAGAAGGCGGCGACCACCTCGGCCAGCCCGTCGGTGCCGGGCGCGACGATCTCGCGGGCGATGCGGTCCGAGTCGACGATCACCGCGCCCAGCGCGGCGAGCCGGCTCGCCACCGCGCTCTTGCCCGATCCGATTCCGCCGGTCAGCCCCACTTTCAGCACCCGGACAGTCAACCGGATCCTTCGTCCGCATGCCAAACCGCCCGGCCACACGACGCGGGCCCCGCCCCCGCGCTCCGCTGGTGCGGAACGCGGGGACGGGGCCCGTTGTCAGAGGCAGTCGGCGGTCCGTCCGGTGGGACGGAGCCGCGTCAGCGTCCGGTCACTTGCCGCCGGCGAGCTTCTCCCGCAGCGCGGCGAGCGCCTCGTCGGTCGCGAGCGTGCCGGCCGGCTCCTCGGCCTGACGGCTCGGGGCCGAGGTCGAGGTCGAGGTGGTGCCGGTGGTGGCCGGAGCCGGGTTGGCGGCAGCCTCGGCGTCGGCGGCGCGGGAGGTCTGCACCTGCTTGGTGTGGGCCTCCCAGCGCTGACGGGCCTCGGCGTACTGGTTCTCCCAGGTCTCCCGCTGCTTGTCGTAACCCTCGAGCCACTCGCCCGTCTCCGGGTCGAAGCCCTCCGGGTAGATGTAGTTGCCCTCGTTGTCGTACGTGGCAGCCATGCCGTAGAGGGTCGGGTCGAAGTGCTCCTCGCCCTCGACGAAGCCCTCGTTGGCCTGCTTGAGCGACAGCGAGATCCGGCGGCGCTCCAGGTCGATGTCGATGACCTTGACCATGACCTCGGAGCCGACCTGCACGACCTGCTCCGGGATCTCCACGTGGCGCTCGGCCAGCTCGGAGATGTGGACCAGGCCCTCGATGCCGTCGTCCACCCGGACGAACGCGCCGAACGGCACCAGCTTGGTGACCTTACCCGGCACGATCTGCTGGATCGCGTGGGTGCGGGCGAACTGACGCCACGGGTCCTCCTGCGTCGCCTTCAGCGACAGCGAGACCCGCTCGCGGTCCAGGTCGACGTCCAGGACCTCGACCTCGACCTCCTGGCCCACCTCGACGACCTCGGACGGGTGGTCGATGTGCTTCCAGGACAGCTCGGAGACGTGCACGAGGCCGTCCACGCCGCCCAGGTCGACGAACGCGCCGAAGTTGACGATCGAGGAGACGACGCCCTTGCGGACCTGCCCCTTCTGGAGCTTGTTGAGGAACTCGGTGCGCACCTCGGACTGCGTCTGCTCCAGCCAGGCACGGCGGGACAGCACCACGTTGTTGCGGTTCTTGTCCAGCTCGATGATCTTGGCTTCGAGCTCGCGGCCGACGTACGGCTGCAGGTCACGCACACGCCGCATCTCGACGAGCGACGCGGGCAGGAAGCCACGCAGGCCGATGTCGAGGATGAGACCACCCTTGACGACCTCGATGACCGAACCGCGGACGACGCCGTCCTCGTCCTTGATCTTCTCGATCGTGCCCCAGGCCCGCTCGTACTGCGCCCGCTTCTTGGAGAGGATCAGCCGACCCTCCTTGTCCTCCTTCTGGAGGACGAGGGCCTCGATGTGGTCACCCACCGAAACGACCTCGGCCGGGTCCACGTCGTGCTTGATCGACAACTCCCGAGAGGGGATGACACCCTCGGTCTTGTAGCCGATGTCGAGCAGGACCTCGTCCCGATCGACCTTGACGACGGTGCCTTCGACAATGTCGCCGTCGTTGAAGTACTTGATGGTCTCGTCGATCGCGGCGAGGAAAGCTTCCTCAGAGCCGAGGTCGTCGTGGGTGACCTTGTTGGCGCTCGAGGTGGCCTCGATGCTGCTCGTCATGTGGGCGGTTGCTCCGGTCGGATGGGTTGTCACAGCGGGCATGGGTGTCGCGGTGACTCTTCCGCGCCAACGGATCCGTCGCCGGGCACACCGAACGATCGACGCGAGAAGATCATTAGTGGCTCCGGTGACCGCGCACCTGCTCCCTGCCGAGGCACACGATCCGCGAGCGCATCGTCTAGCCTACCCGCTGCATTACCACAGCGTGCAAGCCCTCCCGGGTCCGTGCGAACTCATCCCCTGCGAAAGCGGAGATTTTGCTCGGTAAGGTGCCATCGCTGTCTCGTCCGTCACATCCGCCCCAGCCGCCACCCCACCGCACCGGGTCCGCGCCGCCGGACCTAGCGTGAACCTGTGGACGACGACAGGGTGACCCGCCGACGGGTCGACGCCGGGGAGATCCGCCGCGCCAACCGCGGCTGGTGGGACACCGACGCCGACGCGTACCAGGACGAGCACGGCGCGTTCCTCGGCGAGGTCGACTTCGTCTGGTGCCCGGAGGGGCTGCGCGAGTCCGACGCCCGGCTGCTCGGCGACGTCACCGGCCGGCGGGTCCTCGAACTCGGCGCCGGGGCGGCCGCCGCCGCCCGCTGGCTCGCCGCCCAGGGCGCCCGGCCGGTCGCACTCGACCTGTCCGCCGGCATGTTGCGGCACGCCGCCGAGGCCGCCGGGCGCACCGGGGTACGCGTGCCGCTGGTGCAGGCCGACGCGCTCGCGCTGCCGTTCGCCGACGCCGCGTTCGACACCGTCTGCACCGCGTTCGGCGCGATCCCGTTCGTGGACGACTCGGCGGCGGCGATGCGCGAGGTGGCGAGGGTGCTGCGGCCGGGCGGCCGGTGGGTCTTCTCGGTCACCCACCCGATGCGCTGGATCTTCCTGGACGACCCGGGCGAGGGCGGGCTGACCGCCGTGCACTCGTACTTCGACCGTTCCCCGTACGTCGAGCAGGACGAGAACGGCGTGGCCACGTACGTCGAGCAGCACCGCACCCTGGGCGACCGGATCCGGGAACTGGTCGGGGCGGGCTTCCGCCTGCTGGACCTGGTGGAACCGGAGTGGCCGGCCGGGCACGAGGGGGTCTGGGGGCAGTGGAGCCCGCTGCGCGGCCGGCTGTTCCCCGGCACCGCGATCTTCGTCGCGGAGAAGCCGGCCGGCTGACGCCAACGGACCCGCTGTGCGATCGACCCTCCCGTGGCACGCGGCACGCTGTCCCCATGAGCGTCGGCCCGGCCCCCACCTCAGCCTTTCCCTGGCGCCCTGACCCCATTCGGCAACTGCTGACCGACTACAGGCTGGACGACCTACTGACGCTGCCGCCCGAAGCACCGAGCGTCGAACTCGTCGATGGCATCATCCACCTGACGCCCTTCCCCACTCTCGGCCACCAAGGCATCGCCAGCCTGCTGGCGATATGGCTGCGATCCCGCGTTCCAGCCCATCTGCGCGCGGCCCAGGCGGTGAGCATCGGTCTGGACGTCGACTCCAGTCGCCGTCCGGACGTGCTGCTCCACCACGCCGGGCTGCCGAGCGACAGGTCCCTCCTGCGACCGGCGGACGTCGTCCTGGCCGTCGAGATCGTCTCCCCCGGCACCCGGCGCGTCGACCGGTTCGCCAAGCCGGGCGAGTACGCCGCCGCGCGGATCCCGTTCTACTGGCGGATCGAGCAGGACCCGGTGCACCTCTACGCGTACCGCCTCGGTGACCGGATCGGCCCCGGCGGCGAGCGGCAGTACGAGCTGGTGGACGACAGCAGCGAGGTGATCGAGCTGTCCGAGCCCTTCGCGATCAAGCTGCCGATCGCGGAGATCCGGCCCTGACCACACCGTTACTCGGTGTCCGGCACGGGTAACCGGGCCGCATGGCCGAGAAGGAGTTCCGCGCCGGCGACCACGTCTCCTGGGCCAGCCACAGCGGCCGGGCGTACGGCGTCGTCAAGGAGAAGCTGACCGAGCGCACCCACGTACGCGGGCACACCGTGAACGCCTCGCCCGCGCAGCCGCAGTACCGGATCACCAACGACGACTCGGGCCGCGACGTCGCCCATCGGCCGGAGGTGCTTCGCCATGAGTCGCGCTGAGGACCCGCAGCAGACGTACCGGGAGTTCACCGACGCGGTGAACATGAAGCCGGGCGAGCTGACCCGCTGGCTGGAGACCGAGGAGTCCAAGCACGTCGGCTGGCACAAGAAGGGCACCCAGGGCGGTGAGTCGGTCGGCCACGACTCCGGCCGGCGCATCGTCGACCTGCTGCGCCGCAAGCGCGCCGACCTCACCGCCGCCGACTACAAGCACATGCGCAAGGTCATCGGGTACGTCCACCGCCACCTGGCCCAGCGGCCGTCCGGAGACGTCCGGGACACCCGCTGGCGCTGGTCGCTGATGAACTGGGGACACGACCCGCTCAAGAGCTGAGCCGCCCGGTCCGTTCGCCGCGCGTTGGTAGCGTGCCGGCGATGACGACGGACGTCTCGACCGCCGGCCGTCATCCCCGCGCCGGACGGGTGACCCTCCTGGCGGGCCTCGGGCTCGTCGCCGTCGCGGCGCTCCTCCTGATGCTGACCGGCGGCACCGGCATCAGGTACAGCGCCGACCACGACGGCACCGTACCGACGTGGCACCGGTGGATCCCGGCGCTGGCCGGGATCGTGCTGATCCGCCTGATCCCGCCCGCGCCCGACCCGAGGTGGCCGGACCCGGTCGCGCCGTATCGCGAGGCGGTGCCGCCGCTGCTGGCCGGGGTCGCGCTCGCCGCCGTCTCTTCCCCAGTGATCAAGGAGTTCGTGTCCCCGAACGGGCTCGGGCGTGACACAAACTCCTTGATCACCGGGGCCTGCGGGCCGGGTGGAGGCCGGCGTCGGGGGGGGACGGGGTCAGTGGTCGGCGCTGTTCCAGTCGTGGCCCTCGCCGACCGACACCTCCAGCGGCACCGACAGCGGGTACGCCTCGCCCATCTCCTTGCGCACCAGCGCCTCCAGCACCTCGCGCTCGCCCGGCGCGACCTCGAAGACCAGCTCGTCGTGCACCTGCAACAGCATCCGGGAGCGCAGACCGGCGTCGCGCAGCGCGCCGTCGACGTGCAGCATGGCGACCTTGATGATGTCGGCCGCCGAACCCTGGATCGGGGCGTTGAGCGCCATCCGCTCGGCCATCTCCCGGCGCTGCCGGTTGTCGCTGACCAGGTCGGGCAGGTAGCGGCGGCGGCCCAGGATGGTGGAGGTGTAGCCGTCCTGGCGGGCCCGGGCCACGACCTCCTGGAGGTAGTCGCGGACCCCGCCGAACCCGGCGAAGTAGTTCTCCATCAGCCCGCGCGCCTCCTCGGCGCTGATGCCGAGCTGCTGGGACAGGCCGAACGCGCTGAGCCCGTACGCCAGGCCGTAGTTCATCGCCTTGATCTTGCGGCGCTGGTCGGCGGTGACGTCACCGACCTCGACGGCGAAGACCGACGAGGCCGTGGCGGCGTGGAAGTCGTGCCCGGAGTTGAACGCCTCGATCAGCGCGTCGTCCGAGGACAGGTGCGCCATGATCCGCATCTCGATCTGGCTGTAGTCGGCGGTGAGCAGGCACTCGTAGCCCTCGCCGACGACGAACGCGCGGCGGATCCGCCGCCCCTCCTCGGTGCGGATCGGGATGTTCTGGAGGTTCGGCTCGGTGGAGGACAGCCGCCCGGTCGCCGCCACGGTCTGGTTGAACGTGGTGTGGATCCGGCCGTCGTCGGAGACGGACTTGAGCAGCCCGTCGACAGTCGACTTGAGCTTCGCGACGTCGCGGTGGCGCAGCAGGTGATGCAGCAGCGGGTGCTCGGTCTGCGCGAACAGCCACTGGAGCGCGTCGGCGTCAGTGGTGTAGCCGGTCTTGATCCGCTTGGTCTTGGGCAGGCCCAGCTCGGTGAAGAGGATCTCCTGCAACTGCTTCGGCGAACCCAGGTTGAACTCCCGGCCGACCACCTCGTACGCGCCCTGGGCGGCGGCCTTCACCTCGGCGGCGAAGTGCGCCTCCAGCTCCGAGAGGTAGTCGGTGTCGGCGGCGATGCCGGTGCGCTCCATCGTGGCGAGCACCCGCATCAGCGGCAGCTCCACACCGGCCATCAGCCGGGCCGACTGCTCGCCGTCGCGGGACAGCTCGGCGTCGATCGCGTCGGCCAGGTCGAGCGTGGCGCGGGCCTGGAGCATGAGGTTCTGCTCGGCCACGCCCTCGTCGCCGAGCCCGTCGAGGGTGAGCTGCCCGGTCTCCGGCGCGTCGACGCGTAGCTCCCGGTGCAGGTAGCGCAGCGCCAGGTCGGTCAGGTCGTACGAGCGCTGGTCGGGGCGGGCCAGGTAGGCGGCGATCTGGGTGTCGCGGGCGATGCCCCGCAGCTCCCAGCCGTGCGCGGCGAACGCCAGCACGGCCGGCTTGCTGTCGTGCAGCACCTTCGGGCGCTCGGCGTCGGCCAGCCACCCGGCCAGCGCGGCCTCGTCACCGGCGTCCAGGCGGCTCGGGTCGAACCAGGCGCCGGCGCCGGCCGCGGTGGCCAGCGCCATCGCTGTGACCGTGGCGGTGTGCCGGCGGTTGGGACCGGTGTCGAGCGTGACCGCCAGGCCGACCGGCGCGTCCGCCGGGGCGTGCGTGTCGAGCCAGCCGGCGAGCGCGCCCGGCTCGGTGAGCACCTCGCCGGCCAGCTCGAAGCCCGCCTCGGCCTCGGGCTCGACCGCCTCCAGGTATTGGTAGAGCCGGTCGCGCAGGATGCGGAACTGGAGCGTGTCGAAGACCTGGTGCACCGCCTCGCGGTCCCAGCCCTGCCAGCGGGCGTCCTCGGGGCGGACCGGCAGCTCCAGGTCGGAGACCAGGCAGTTGATCTCGTAGTTGCGGATCACGTCGGCGAGCCGCTCGCGCAGGCTGTCACCGGCCTTGCCCTTGATCTCGTCGGCCCGGGCCACCACGCCCTCGACGCCGCCGTACAGGTTGATCCACTTGGCGGCGGTCTTCGGGCCGACGCCGGGCACACCGGGCAGGTTGTCGCTGGTCTCGCCGACCAGCGCGGCCAGGTCGCGGTAGCGGTCCGGGGTGACGCCGTACTTCGCCTCGATGGCGGCCGGGTCCATCCGGGCCAGGTCGGAGACGCCCTTGCGCGGGTAGAGCACGGTCACGTGCTCGCCGACGAGCTGGAACGCGTCCCGGTCGCCGGTGGAGATCAGCACGTCCATGCCCTGGTCGCGGGCCTGGCAGGCGAGCGTGGCGATGACGTCGTCCGCCTCGTAGCCCTCCTTCTCGACCACCGGCACGCGCAGCGCGGCCAGGACCTCCTTGACCAGGCTGACCTGGCCCTTGAAGTCGGTCGGGGTCTCGCTGCGGCCGGCCTTGTACTCGGAGTACTTCTCGGTGCGGAAGGAGCGGCGGGAGACGTCGAATGCCACCACGATGTGCGTCGGCTGCTCGTCGCGCAGCACGTTGATCAGCATCGAGGTGAAGCCGTAGACGGCGTTCGTCGGCTGCCCCGTGGTGGTGGAGAAGTTCTCCACCGGCAGGGCGAAGAACGCCCGGTATGCCAGGGAATGTCCGTCGACGAGGAGCAGGCGCGGCGTCGTAGCTGTCACGGCTGCGACTCTAGTCCGTACGCCCGACAACTCCGGCCTCCGGTGCGGCGCGCGCCGCACCGGAGGCCGAGGTCAGAGAACCTTGGCCAGGAACGCCTTGGTCCGCTCGTGCTGCGGCGCCGAGATCACCTCGCGCGGGTCGCCCTGCTCGACCACCACCCCGCCGTCCATGAACACGAGGTGGTCGCCCACCTCCCGGGCGAAGCCGATCTCGTGGGTCACCACGATCATCGTCATGCCGTCGCGGGCCAGGTCCTTCATCGTGTCCAGCACCTCGCCCACCAGCTCCGGGTCGAGCGCGCTGGTCGGCTCGTCGAACAGCATCAGCTTCGGCCGCATGGCCAGCGCCCGGGCGATCGCCACCCGCTGCTGCTGGCCGCCGGAGAGCTGACCGGGGTACGCGCCGAGCTTGTCGCCCAGCCCCACCCGGTCCAGCAGTTGCGCGGCGTGCTCCCGGGCCTCCGCCTTCTTGGCCTGGCGCAGCAGCACCGGCGCCTCCATGACGTTCTGGAGCACCGTCATGTGCGGGAACAGGTTGAACCGCTGGAACACCATGCCGATGGCCCGGCGCTGCGCGGCCACGTCCTTGTCCCGCATCTCGTACAGCTTGCCGCCGCGCTCCCGGTAGCCGATCAGGTCGCCGTCCACCCAGATCCGGCCGGCGTCGATCTTCTCCAGGTGGTTGATGCAGCGCAGGAACGTCGACTTGCCGGAGCCGGAGGGCCCGAGCAGGCAGCACACCTCACCGGAGCGGACCTCCAGGTCGATGCCCTTGAGCACCTCCAGCGGCCCGAACGACTTGTGCACCTGCTCGGCCCGCACCATCAGCCCGGACTCCGCGGTCGGCGTCTGCGGGGAAACCGTCGCCTCGGTCATGATTCCGCCGTCCCACTCGTGGTGCCGCCGCTCTCGGCGGCCAGACCCCGTAGCCGCTGCCGGGCTCGCCCGCTGCGTCCGACACCCTTGGAGTAGTGGCGCTCCAGGTAGTACTGCCCGACCAGCAGGACGCTGGTCAGGAGCAGGTACCACAACGTCGCGGCGACGTACATCGGGAAGGGCTGGAAGGTCCGGGAACCGACGGCCTTGAGCTGGAAGAACAGCTCCATCGACACCGGCACGAAGGCCACCAGCGAGGTGTCCTTCAGCATCGCGATGGTCTCGTTCCCGGTCGGCGGGATGATCACCCGCATCGCCTGCGGCAGCACGATCCGCCGCAGGATCTGCGCCCGGCTCATGCCCAGCGCCTGAGCCGCCTCGGTCTGCCCCTCGTCCACCGACTGGATGCCGGCCCGGACGATCTCGGCCATGTACGCGGCCTCGGACAGACCCAGCGCCAGCATGCCGGCGACGAAACCGGTCAGGATGTCGACCGCGCTGAACCCGAACAGCCGGGCCTCGAAGTCGTGCAGCCCGAACAGGGCGCCGATCTGCCTGTCGAACGGCAGACCGAACTCCAGCCGCGCCCAGAGGATGCCGAGATTGCCGAAGAGGATCGCCAGCACGAGCCGGGGTACCGCGCGGAAGAACCAGGTGTAGACCCAGGACACGCCGCGCAGCACCGGGTTGGGCGACAGCCGCATGATCGCGATGACGACGCCCAGGACGATGCCGATCGCCATCGAGGTGATCAGCAGCAGGATGGTGCCGCGCAGGCCTTCGACGATCGGCGGGCGGAACATCTCGTCCACCATGAACGACCACTGGAACGCGGAGTTCGTGACCAGCATGTGCACGAACATCGCGACCAGCACGGCGATGACCGCCACGCCCACCCAGCGCCCGGGGTGCCGCACGGGCACGGCCTTGATCGGTTCAGGCCGTGCCCGTCCGGATGTGTCGACCGACATGGTCAGACCGACGGGTTCAGTTCAGCGTTGGTGATGGCGCCGCCCTCGACACCCCACTTGGCGAGCGCGGCCTTGTAGCTGCCGTCGGCGATGACCGCCTGCACGGCCTCCTTGAGCACCTCGGCGAACGCCTGCTGGTCCTTGTTCACCGCGTAGCCGTACGGCGCCGACTCGTAGATGTCGCCGAGCACCTCGAGCTGGCCGTTGCTCTGCTTGACCGCGTACGCCCCGACCGGGGAGTCGGCCAGCATGGCGTCGTTCTTGCCGCTGCCCACGGCGGCGGTGGCGTCGCTCTGCGCCTGGTACTGGTCGATCTTGATGGCCGGCTTGCCGGCGTCGGTGCACTTCTTCGACCGGGCGGTGATGTCGTCGAGCTGCACGGTACCGACCTGCACGGCGATCTTCTTGCCGCAGGCGTTCTCCGGGTCGACCCCGGCCGGGTTGCCCTTCTTGGTCGCCCACTGGGTGCCCGCCGAGTAGTAGCTCACCATGTTGACGCTCTTGAGCCGGTCGGGGTTGATGGTGAACGACGAGACGCCGACCTCGTACTTGCCCGAACCCACACCGGGCAGGATCGCGTCGAATGGTGCCGACTCGTACTCGGCCTTGAGGCCGAGCTTCTGCGCCACCGCGTTGAACAGCTCCACGTCGAAGCCGACCACGGTCTTACCGTCCTGGTCGAGGAACTCGGCCGGGGCGTACGTCGAGTCGGTGCCGACCTTGATCACGCCGTCGGCCTTGATGGCGTCCGGCACCTTCGCGGCCAGGTTGGAGTCGGCCGTGGCGGACACCGCCGGGCCGTCGCCCGGCTCGGCCGAGTTCTCCTTCTCGCCGCACGCGGCGAGGGAGAGCAGCAGGACGGCCGCACCGGCGACGCCGAGCGCCGCCCGCCGTCCGGGGTTGGGGTGGAACATGGCTGTACTCCTTATAGCGAGGGGTCGGTCGGTCAGGCCACGCCGAGGTAGGCCTCTTTGACCGAGGGGTCGTGCAGCAGGTCCGCGCCGGTACCGCTCTTGACGATCCGGCCGGTCTCCAGCACGTACGCCCGGTGGGCGCGCGCCAGCGCCTGCTGGGCGTTCTGCTCCACCAGCAGGATCGTGGTGCCCTGCTGGTTGATCTCCGTGATGATCGTGAAGATCTGCTGGATCAGCATCGGCGCGAGACCCATCGACGGCTCGTCGAGCAGCAGCAGCTTCGGCCGGCTCATCAGCGCCCGGCCGACCGCGAGCATCTGCTGCTCGCCGCCGGAGAGCGTGCCGCCGGCCTGCTTGCGCCGCTCGGCCAGCCGCGGGAACAGGTCCAGCACCCGGGCCAGGTCCTGCGCGATGCCGGCCTTGTCCCGCCGGGTGTACGCGCCCATGTCCAGGTTCTCCAGCACCGACATGCCGGGGAAGATGCCCCGGCCCTCGGGCGCCTGGCACAGGCCGCGCCGCACCCGCAGGTCGGCCCGCAGCTTGGTGATGTCCTCACCGGCGAACTTGATCGTGCCGGAGGCGACCGGCCGGATGCCGGAGATCGCCCGCATGGTGGTGGACTTGCCGGCGCCGTTCGCGCCGATCAGCGCGACGATCTCCCCCTCGTCCACGGTCAGGCTGATGCCGTGCAGCGCCTGGATCCGCCCGTAGAGCAGGCTCACGTCCTCGATCTCAAGCAGCATCGTCCGGCACCCCCAGGTACGCCGCGACCACCTTCGGGTTGTCCCGCACCTCGGCGGGCAGCCCTTCGGCGATCTTCTTTCCGAACTCCAGGACCACGATCCGGTCGGTCACGCCCATCACCAGGCGCATGTCGTGCTCGATCAGCAGCACCGTCACGCCCTGGTCCCGGATCTGCCGGATGAGCTGGAGCAGCTCCTCCTTCTCCGCCGGGTTGAAGCCGGCGGCCGGCTCGTCCAGGCAGAGCAGCTTCGGGTCGGTGGCGAGCGCGCGGGCGATCTCCAGCCGGCGCTGCTCGCCGTAGGACAGGTTGCGGGCGAACTCGTGCCTGCGGTTGCGGATCCCGACGAAGTCCAGCAGGCGCTCGGCCTTCTCCCGGCCCTCGCGCTCCTCCTTCCAGTGCCGCGGCAGGCGCAGCAGGGCGGAGATCACGCTGGTCTTGTGGTGCGCGTCCGCGCCGACCTGGACGTTCTCCAGCGCGGTCATCTCCGGGAAGAGCCGGATGTTCTGGAACGTACGGGCCATGCCCATCCGGGTGATCTGGTGGCGCTTCTTGCCACTGATCTTCTGGCCCAGGAACCGGATCTGCCCCTCGGTGGGCTGGTAGATGCCGGTCATCGCGTTGAAGCAGGTGGTCTTGCCGGCGCCGTTCGGGCCGATCAGGCCGAGGATCTCCCCCTTGTAGAGGGTGAAGTCCACGTCGTTGAGGGCCACCACGCCGCCGAAGCGCAGCGTGACGTGGTCGACCTCCAGCAACGGCTCGCGCTCGCTCACCGTCTCGACGGCGGGGGCCGCCGCCTGGGCCGGAACGGCCGGGGTCTGCTCGGTGTCACTCACCGACGATCACCTCCTTGCGGCGGTCCTTGAACTCCGCCGCTCGTCGCCGGTTCGGGATCAGGCCCTGCGGCCGGAAGATCATCATCACCACGAGCACCAGGCCGAAGAAGAGGAACCGGTACTCGTACAGCTCGATGCCGAACAGCTCGATGCCACGGAACCGCTCGATCATGTACGCCACCAGGCCACCGCCGACGATCGCGCCGACGATGTTGCCCGAGCCGCCGAAGATGACAGCGGCCAGGATGATGATCGAGTTGAGCAGCTCGAAGTTCTGCGAGTTGACGAAGTTCTGCTTACCGGCGAACAGCGCGCCGGCCAGGCCGGCGATGGCCGCGCCGGAGGCGAACGCCCACAGCTTGAACTTGAACGTCGGCACGCCCATGAGCTGGGCCGCGTCCTCGTCCTCGCGGATCGAGATCCAGGCCCGGCCGACCCGGCTGTGGGTCAGGTTCCGCACCCCGATCACCACCAGGATGATCAGCGTGAGCACCAGCCAGTAGTACGGGCGGGCGTCGAGCACGCCGAACCACGGCCGGCCGTCGGCGTACTCGCCGGGCGGGTGCGGGATCTGGTTGAAGCCGCGCTGTCCCTTGAGGAACTCGGAGCTGACCGCCGCGATCCGGATCATCTCGGCGAAGCCGAGCGTCACCAGCGCCAGGTAGTCGCCGCGCAGGCGCAGCGTCGGCGTGCCGAGCATGACGCCGGAGACCATGGTCAGGCCGATCGCGATCGGCACCACCGCCAGCCACGGCCACAGCGTCTTGAGGTCGCTGCTCGGCGAGGTCAGCACCGCGACCGTGTACGCGCCGACGGCGAAGAAGCCGAAGTAGCCCAGGTCGAGCAGGCCGGCGAAGCCGACCACGATGTTGAGCCCGACCGCCAGCAGCACGTAGATCGAGACCGTGAACATCACCTGGGTGAAGTTCGCTCCCGGGGTCGGGATCGGCCCGAGGTACTGGTAGAACTCCTTGTTCGGCAGCGCGTAGAAGAACGCGATCACCGCCGCGAGCAGCACCCAGCGCACCCAGCGGGGCGCGTGGTGCCAGCGCTCCGAGATCGCGTGCCGGCCCTGCCGCAGCTTGTCCGCCGCCGTCTCCCGCCGCTCCGGCGGGTCGATGGTGGTCGTCATGCGCGTGCCCTCCCCAGTGATTCGCCGAGCAGACCGGTCGGCCGGAACATCAGCAGCACGACGAGCACCGCGAACGCGGCGAAGTCCTTCCACTGACTGCCGAACAGGCCCGCGGCGTAGTTCTCCACGACGCCGAGCAGCAACCCGCCGACGAGCGCGCCGCGCAGGTTGCCGATACCGCCGAGCACCGCCGCGGTGAACGCCTTGAGGCCCAGCAGGAAGCCGACGCTGTAGGTGAGCGTCTGGATCCGCACGTCGTAGAGCAGGCCCGCGACGCCGGCCATGGTGCCACCGGCGATGAAGACCATCAGGATGATGCGGTCCTTGTTGACGCCCATCAGCGCCGCCGTGTTGGCGTCCTGGGCCACCGCCCGGATGCCGCGGCCGGTACGGCTGCGGTTGATGAACTGGTCCAGCGCGAACATCATCACCAGCGCGGAACCGATCGTGAGCAGCTGCACCGCGTCGATCGGCACCCCGGCGACGTGGAACAGCGGCTCCGAGCTGACCAGGATGGGTGCGCCCTCCGGACGGCGCCGGGTGTAGACGCCGAACGCCTCGGAGATGGCGATCGAGGCGCCGATGGCGGTGATGAGGAACGCCAGCGGCGGCGCGTTGCGCTTACGCAGTGGCCGGTACGCCACCCGTTCGATCACCGTCGCGGTGCCCGCCGAGGCGATGGCCGCCACGATCATCGCCACCAGCAGGTAGAACAGGATCGAGCCGATGCCGCTGACCTGGGAGTTCTGGTCGAGTCCGAAGCCGTTCCAGGTCCAGATCGCGGCGAACGCACCGGCGATGAAGACCTCGGAGTGGGCGAAGTTGATGAGCCTTAGCACGCCGTACACAAGCGTGTAGCCGAGCGCGACCAGGGCGTAGATGGCGCCCTGCGTCAAGCCGGTCGTGGTGAGTTCCCCGAAGTTGGAGAACAGTCCGTCGAAGTCCAAGGGAGGGACGCTCCGTCGCTCAAGAGAAAAAGAGGGTGCGGCCGGGAGCCAGCTCCCGGCCGCACCCGCGATCACTACTCAATCGCCAGTCCAGCGATCGAACGATCAGGACTTGGGGATCTCCTGGTCCGGGACGACCTTGCCGCCCTGCACCTTGAACGCCCAGACCTTGACCTGCGCCGGGTCGAGCTCGCCACCCTCGACGAACTTGTAGCTGGCGGCAACGCCCTCGCCGCTGTAGCCCTTCACGAACTCCAGCAGGCCGGGACGGGTGGTCTTGCCGGCCTTGATGCCCGCCAGCAGGATGCTCGCCGCGTCGTAGGCGGTGTCGCTGTAGGTGCCCGGGTCGGTGCCGTTGAGCGCCTTGTAGTCGGCGATGAAGGTGCCACGCGCCTCGGTGGACGGAGCGCAGGGGCAGGTGAGGATGGTGCCCTCGGCTGCGGCGGCACCGGCGGAGGTGATGTAGGCGCCGTCGTTCACGCCGTCACCGGCGACCAGCGGGGCGGTGACGCCGGCAGCGGTGAGCTGCTTGCGGATCAGGCCGGCCTCCTGGTAGTAGCCGCCGTAGAAGATCGCCTTGACGTTGGCGGCCTTGACCTTGGTGACCACGCCGGAGAACTCGGTCTGCTTGCCCTCGCCCTGGACCTTGTCGCTGCCCACGACCGAGGAGCCGAGAACCTTCTTGACCTCGTCGGCCAGGCCGGCGCCGTACGCGGACTGGTCGTCGATGACGTAGACCCGGTCGGCCTTGATCACGTTCTTGATGTAGTTGCCGGCGCCGGGACCCTGGCTCAGGTCGTTGCCGACCGCGCGGAAGAACGTCTTCCAGCCCTGCTCGGCGAGGCTCGGACGGGTCGCGGAGGGGGTGATGGTGACCAGGCCGGCCTCGTTGAACAGCGGGCCCGCGGCCTCGGACTCGCCCGAGTAGGCCGGGCCCACGACGCCGAGGATCTTGGGGTCGTCGATCGCCTTCTGGGCCAGACCCGGCGCCTGGTCCGGGCTGCCCTGCGAGTCGAGCTCGGCCAGCTCGACCTTGCAGTCCGGGTTCTCCTTGTTGTACTTGTCGACGGCCACCTTGACGCCGTTCTTCTCATTGATGCCCAGCGCGGCCGAGCTACCGGTCAGCGCGCCGAAGAAAGCGATCTTGCTCCCGCAGGCGCTGCCCCCGGAACCCTCATCGTCGCTGCCGCTGGAACAAGCGGTACCGCCGGCGACGAGCGCCAGCATGGCGACCCCGCCGATCACGCGTGCGAGCTTCTGCCTCAAGGCCCGAACCCTCCTCCGTCCATGATCCGAACCACCCGCCGCTGATTGGCCCTTGCGGGGTGGACGAACCAAGACCGTCGTCGCCGGTCTGGGCCGGGACGTTATCCCACCGTGGGCGGTGGCGTAAGACCTGGAAAGCGGGGTTGACCGAACCGTTACACGCGGTGGCGGATTCAAGCCGATCGCCGTAAGAACCGTAGGCGCGGCAAGGCTTTTACCGACTATTCCTTGGTAACGGGCCAACATCACTTCACCCGCTACCGATCGACGGCTGGCAACGCCCCCCACCAGGCACGGGATGATTTCCCGTCGTCGGCGACCACGAGCAGCCCGTCGTCGCGGACGGCCACCGCCAGCGCGGCGTCGCCCCCGTCCGGCACCGGCACCGGCGTGATCACCGGAAGCCACGACGCGCCCCCGTCACGCGACATCCAGAGCCGTCGCTCGGCCCCGTCACCGGTCACCGCGACCAGCCGGCCGGCCGACGCCGCGAGCGCGTCCACCGACGAAACCCCCGGGCCCGGCGCGCCGAACCCGCCGACCCGCCGCCACCCCAGCCCCACACCCGCCGGCCCGGCGGAGCGCGAACCACAGTCGTCGCACGCCCGCCACACCGCGAAGCGGTCCCCCACCGGGCCGAGGACCACCGGCCCGCCGTTGGCCGACGCCACCCGCTCCGCCGCCCCGGCCGCCCCCGCCGGCACCGGCAGGAGCACCCGCCGCCACACCCGGCCGTCCACCGAGGACCACACCAGCGGCGTCCGGGCCGCCCCGCCGGGCGGTAGCAACGACCCCACCACCAGCCAACCCGGCCCCACCGCTGTCACGTCGTACGCCGCCGTCCGGCCCCGGCCGTCACCGGCGAGCTCCGCGACCCCCGCACGCAGGGCGAACCCCTCGGCGTCCGGCGACGTCCACACGGCCGCACCGTCCGCGCGGGCACCGGCGACCAGCCAACCGGCCGACCCCGCCGCCAGCCGCGACGCGCTCACCGCGCGCGGGCCGCCGAACAACTCGAACGCCGCCGGCACCTCCCGCAACGGCCCGCCCGGGCGCCACACCCACGTTCCGGTACGCGGATTGCCGTGCACGCCACCGGTCTTCGCGCCCAGGGCCGCCATCCCGTCGGCGCGGCACGCCACCGCGTAGAGCACATGCTGCCGGCCGTAGAACGTCTGCCCGCGCACCGAAATCGGCGACCAGGTCACGCCGTCCGGTGAGGACCACGCCGCCGGCCGGGTCTCCCCCGCCGGATCGACCAGCCCGCCCACGACGTACCACCGGCCGGCGCACCGCGCGACGTCGCGCGGCACCGGACGGCCCACGCCACCGGCGGGAAGGACCAGCTCGACCGGCTGCCACAGCGGGCGCACGGGCTCGGGCCCGGGCAGCGGACGCGGGGTGGCGTGGCAGGCCGCCAGGAGCAGCGCGGCGGCGACGAGGACCGGCCGGACGCGCGCGGAAAGCATGGATCCGATCCTATCGATCGGACGCCTTCCGGGGAGGTCAGGAGGCGGGCTGCTCCACCTCGCCGCCGGCGGTCTCGGCGAGGATCCGCTCGGCGACCTCCTTCATGGTCATCCGGTGGTCCATCGCGGTGCGCTGGATCCACTTGAACGCCTGCGGCTCGGTCATGCCGTACGTGGTCATCAGCGCGCCCTTGGCGCGCTCGACGGTCTTGCGGATCTCCAGCCGGTCGGTGAGGCCGGCGACCTCCGACTCCAGGGCGGCGATCTCCGAGTAGCGGGACAGCGCGATCTCCACCGCCGGCACCAGGTCGCTCTTCTGGAACGGCTTGACCAGGTACGCCATCGCGCCCGCCGCCCGTGCCCGCTCCACCAGGTCACGCTGGCTGAACGCGGTCAGGATGATGACCGGGGCGATGCGCGCGCCGGCGATCCGCTCGGCGGCGGCCAGCCCGTCCATGATCGGCATCTTGATGTCGAGGATGACCAGGTCGGGCTTGAGTTCCTCGGCGAGCTTGACGGCGGTCTCGCCGTCGCCGGCCTCGCCGACCACCTCGTAGCCCTCTTCGACGAGCATCTCGGCCAGGTCCAGCCGGATGAGCGCCTCGTCCTCGGCGATCAGAACGCGCTTGCGCTCGGCGTCCGCCTGCATCTCGCCCACGAGCCACTCCCACCATCGATCCCGGCACGGTCACCACCCATGCTCCCGCATGAGCCTAGTCGGGTACAGTTACCGCACCCCGCCGGGATGGTGGAACGGCATACACGGAAGTCTCAAACACTTCTGCCCGAAAGGGCTTGCGGGTTCGAATCCCGCTCCCGGCACTCTTGTCATACAGGTGTTCGAGGATGTTGCCGTGCATCCTCCCGAAATGCGGGCACGAGCCCGCGCCCTTCGCGCCCAGGGTCACAACATCCGTTCGGTGGCCCGCAGCCTCTCCCTGCCCTACACCACGGTCTGGCACTGGTGCGTCGACCGACCAGAGCCGGCGATCTTCGGAAGCGCCGTCCGCTGCTTCCGGTGCCGCCCCAATCCGGACGCTCCACCCGACCATGCCTCCTACGCCTACCTGCTCGGGCTCTATCTTGGTGACGGACACCTGGTCACCACGGACCGGACGCCGGTGCTCCGCATCTACTGTGCCGACGCCTGGCCGAGCCTGATCGAGAAGTGCGACGCAGCGATGCGGGCGGTGTTGGCCAACAAGGTGCAGCGCATCCAGAAGCGCGGCTGTGTCGCCATACAGAGCACAGCACTCCATTGGCCGTGCCTGTTCCCCCAGCACGGACCGGGCAAGAAACACGAGCGCCCGATCGTCCTGGCCGCCTGGCAGCGGAGCATCGTCGAGGCCCACCCGGGCGACTTCCTGCGGGGACTCTTCCACTCCGACGGCTGCCGCTTCACCAACCGGGTCGTCGTTCGCGGGAAGCAGTACGTCTATCCCCGCTACATGTTCTCCAACCGCTCCACCGACATCATGGCGCTGTGCCAGTGGTCCCTCGACCTGCTCGGCATCGCGTGGCGGATGAATCTGCCGTGGTCCCTGTCAGTCGCCCGCCGGGAGGCGGTCGCCGCCCTCGACCGGCACGTGGGCCCGAAGTCGTGACCGGACGACACCGCGGACGCGCTCTGCCGGGCGACGTCAGATCCGCGACAGTGCCCGCGCGAGGTCCGCCCGCAGGTCCTCCGGGTCCTCCAGGCCCACCGAGACGCGCAGCAGCCCGCCGCAGGGCTTCGCGTCGCCCTCGACCGGCCGGTGGGTGAGCGAGGCCGGGTGCTGGATCAGCGTGTCGACGCCGCCGAGCGACACCGCGTGGGTGATCAGCTCGCAGGCGCCGGCGACCTCGGCCGCGGCGGGAGCACCGCCGCGTACCTCGAAGGCGAGCAGGCTGCCGGTGCCGGACATCTGCCGGCCGACCAGCCCGGCCGGGTCGTGCAGCGACGGGTGGTGGACGCGCTCGACGGCGGGGTGCCCGGCGAGCCAGGCGGCGAGCTTCTCCGCGCCGGCCTGCTGTGCGCGGACGCGCAGCGGGAGGGTCTGGATACCGCGGTGCAGCAGGTACGCGCCGAGCGGGTGCAGGACGGCACCGGTGACGGCGCGGACCTGGCGCAGCCGGGCGGCCCACTCCGGTGCGCAGGCGACGACGCCGGCGAGGACGTCGCCGTGGCCGCCGATGCTCTTGGTGGCGCTGTGCAGCACGAGCGCGGCGCCGTGGCGGGCGGGCTGTTGGAGCACCGGGGTGGCGACGGTGTTGTCGACGAGCAGCGGGACGTCACCGGCGGCGGCGGCGAGCGCGGCGATGTCGACCAGGTCGAGGCTGGGGTTCGCCGGGGTCTCGACCACGACCACTGCGGTGTCGGGCCGGATCGCGGCGGCCACGTCGGCGGTGGTGGCCCAGGTGACCTCCGTGCCGAGCAGGCCGGTGGCGAGGACGTGGTCGGTGCCGCCGTAGAGGGGGCGGACGGCGACGACGTGCCGCTTGCCGTCGCGGGTGGCGGCGAGCAGGGTGGCGGTGAGCGCGGCCATGCCGCTGGCGAACGCGACCGCCTCGGCGGTGCCTTCGAGCTGGGCGAGCGCGGTCTCGAACCGGGCCACAGTGGGGTTCCAGAGGCGCTGGTAGACGGCGCTGCCGCCGGCCGGGAGGGTGCCGCCGGTGGCGAGTGTCTCGTAGTCGTCGCCGCCGCCCGCGACCGAGGGCAGCGGGTTGGTGGTGGACAGGTCGATCGGCGGGACGTGGACGCCGAGCCCGGCGAGGTCGGCGCGCCCGGCGTGTACGGCTGCGGTGTCCACGGAAGTCATGCCGGAAGCGTCGAACATGACGACGGCACAAGGCAATACCAGCGAAGAAGATTCTGGTGATCACGCTTTCGCCCGGGAGCGATTCGGTGAAGGATGGTCACATGCCTGCCGCACCGAATGATCTACGGCCGTTCGCCGGCCTGGACGACACCGACCGCGCGATCCTCACCGAGCTGGCGGCCGACGGCCGGCTGCCGAACAACGCGCTGGCCGAGCGGGTGGGGGTGGCGCCGTCGACGTGCCTGACCCGCACCCGGGCGCTGCGCGAGTGCGGGGCGATCCGCGGGTTCCACGCGGAGGTGGACCCGGCTGCGGTGGGCCTGCCGTTGCAGGCGCTGGTCTCGGTGCGGCTGACCGCGCACGAGCGGGCCGCCGTGGACGCGTTCCGGGCCCGTTCGGTACGGCTGCCGGGGGTGGTGTCGGTGTTCCACGTGGCCGGCGCGGACGACTACGTGCTGCACGTACGGGCGGCCTCCGGGGACGCCCTGCGGGACTTCGTCCTCGATCATCTCGCAGTCGACCCGGCGGTGCAGCACACGCAGACCAGCCTGATCTTCGAGCAGGCCCGGGGTATGGGGTAGCGCACCCGGCGGAACAATTCCGGCACGTGGCCTGTTGCACCACGCTGTGATCGACGTACCCATGTCTGTTCTTGATCTTGCCCCGGTGGCGGCGACCGGCAGTGCCGGTGAGGCGCTGCGGCACACCACGGAGCTGGCCCGCCGCACCGAGGAGCTGGGCTACCGCCGGTTCTGGGTGGCCGAGCACCACAACATGCCCGCCATCGCCAGCTCCGCGCCGGCCGTGCTGCTGGCGCACCTGGCGGCGAACACCAGCACGATCCGGCTCGGCTCGGGCGGGGTGATGCTGCCCAACCACGCGCCGCTGGTGGTGGCCGAGCAGTTCGGCACCCTGGAGGCGCTGCATCCGGGCCGGATCGACCTGGGCATCGGCCGCGCCCCGGGCACCGACCAGGTGACCGCGCTGGCGCTGCGCCGCACCATGGAGGGCCTGTCCGCCGAGCACTTCCCGCGTGAGCTGGCCGACCTGATGAACTACTTCTCCGGCGCCGAGCCCGGCCCGATCACCGCGACGCCGGGGCGGGGCCAGTCGCCGCAGGTGTGGCTGCTCGGGTCCAGTGGCTTCAGCGCGCAGCTGGCCGGCCTGCTCGGGTTGCCGTTCTCGTTCGCGCACCACTTCAGCTCGCAGAACACGATCCCCGCGTTGCGGCTCTACCGGCAGCACTTCCGGCCGTCGCAGTGGCTGGACCGGCCGTACGCGATGGTGGCGGTGAACGCGGTCTGCGCCGAGACCGACGAGCGGGCCGAGTGGCTGGCCGGACCGGCCGGGCTGTCGTTCCTGAAGCTGCGGTCGGGGCGGCCGGAACCGCTGGTCACGCCGGAGGAGGCGGCGGCGTACCCGTACTCGGAGTTCGAGCGGGAGTTCGTCGCCCAGCGCCGCGACGGCCAGGCGACCGGCTCGCCGGAGACGGTGGCCCGGCAGCTCGGTGAGTTGCTGGAGCGCACCGGCGCGGACGAGCTGATGCTCACCACGATGGTGTACGACGTGACCGACCGGATCCGCTCGTTCGAGCTGATCGCCGAGAAGGTGGCCGGCGGGCTGCGCCGGGACGCCTGAAACACGCTCTTCATAGCCACGTCACCGCACCGTCGCGTGGGACGCATAACTTTGTCCCCGGTGGTGGTACGGCATTCCCGGTCGGGACGGGTCGGGAATGCTGCGGTGTGGTGCACCGGGTCGCCGGCGGAGCGGATTCCGCGGCCGGCGACCCGGTGCCTGCCGTTTCAGCGCAGGTAGATGTTCGGGGCGGGCGGTGTGCTCATGCCGTCGCCCAGCTGGAAGCCCGGGTGCGGCGGCTGGTTGTAGGCGGTGTTCTGCCAGGCCACTGCCACGCGGTACTGCGGGTCGTGCATCAGCGTGGGCAGGCGCAGGCCGGTGGTGACGGGCGTGCTGTAGATCCGCAGCGCGGTGCTGTCGGAGGTGCGCCAGACCACCTCCTCGCGCCAGTCACCGAGCAGGTCGGCCGAGAGCGCCGGGGTGGACTTGGTGCCGTTGTTCGAGGCGACGCCGCTGCCGGTGAGCAGCCGGGTCTCCCCGCCGGTGCCGTACTTGTCGATCTTCGTGGCGTCGAGCAGCTCGCGGACCGGGTCGCCGTCCCACCAGATCAGGAAGTTCGCCGACGACGGCTTACGCCCGACGTTCTGCCCCCTGGTGTTCAGTAGCCCGTCGACAGCCGACGACCAGGACTCCGCACCCGGGCTGCCCGCCCAGATGTCGCCGGAGACGCCGCGGCCGTTGTCGCCGTTCGGTGCGGTCTGCCAGATGATCTGCCCGGTCCGCGCGTCGGCCATCCAGGAGCTGGGCTTGCTGCCGTCCTCGTCGACCTTGAACACCTCCAGGCCCGCGCGGGCCGGGTCGAGGTCGCCGACGTGCAGCGCGTCGCCGTGGCCGTTGCCGGTGGAGTAGAGCAGCCGGCCGTTGTCGTCGATGGTGGCGGCGCCGTACACGATCTCCTGGCGGCCGTCGTTGTCCACGTCGGCCACGGAGAGCTGGTGGTTGCCCTGCCCGGCGGCGGCGCCGTTGCCGGAGGCGTTCGAGTCGAACGTCCAGCGCTTGCGCAACGTGCCGTCGCGGAAGTCCCAGGCCGCGATGACGGCCCGGGTGTAGTAGCCGCGCGCCATGATCAGCGAGGGACGCTGCCCGTCCAGGTACGCGGTGCCGGCGAGGAACCGGTCGACCCGGTTGCCGTACGAGTCGCCCCAGGACGAGACGGTGCCGCGCGGCGGGTCGTAGTCGACTGTGGACAGCGCCGCGCCGGTGCGGCCGTCGAACATGGTCAGGTACTCCGGGCCGGCGAGCACGTAGCCGCTGGAGTTGCGGTGGTCGGCCGAGCCGTTGCCGATCACCTGGCCGGTGCCGGAGCGGGTGCCGTCGGCGGTCTTCATGGCCACCTCGGCGTCCCCGTCGCCGTCGTAGTCGTACACCTGGAACTGGGTGTAGTGGGCGCCGGCGCGGATGTTGCGGCCCAGGTCGACGCGCCACAGCCGAGTGCCGGTGAGCGTGTACGCGTCGACGTAGACGTTGCCGGTGTAGCCGGACTGCGAGTTGTCCTTGGCGTTCGACGGGTCCCACTTGAGCACGAACTCGTAGCGGCCGTCACCGTCGAGGTCGCCAACGCTCGCGTCGTTCGCCGAGTAGCTGTAGCCCTCCCCGGCCGGGGTGGTGCCACCGGGCGGCGGCTGGATCGGCACGTCCAGGTAACCGTTGGCGAACTGGAGCGCCGGGGCGGACGCCGCCTGCTCGGCGCCGTTCACCACGGCCCGCACGGTGTACGCCGAGCCGGCCGCCGCGCCGCTGTCCAGGTACGTGGTGGCGCCGGTGATCGGGCTTCCGTTGACCTTGGTGCCGCCCCGGTAGAGGTTGAACGAAACCCCTGTGATCTCGGTGCCGAGCAGCCGCCAGGAGACCAGGTTCCCGTTTCCGGAGCGGACGCTGACCAGCCCTCGGTCGAGGTCCTCCATCTGCTTCGCCCCGGCCGGCGGGGTGGTCGGCGGGGGTGTGGTGGGTGGCGGCGTGGTCGGCGGCGGGGTGGTGGGTGGTGGCGTGGTCGGCGGTGGCGTGGTGGACGGCGCGCCGGTGCAGGCGGTGCCGTTGAGCGTGAACGCGGCCGGGACCGGATTCGACGCGTTGTTCCACGAGCCGTTGAAGCCGAAGTTGGCGGCGCCGCCGGTGCCGAGGGCCGCGTTGTAGCCGGCGTCGCGGGCGCTCACCTGCGTGCCGGACTGGCTGACCGTCGCGTTCCACGCCTGGACGACCTGCTGGCCGGCGGCGAAGCTCCAGCCGAGGGTCCAGCCGTTGACCGGGTCGCCGAGGTTGGTGACTGTCACGTCGGCGCCGAAGCCGCCGCTCCACTGGTTGGTGATCCGGTAGTCGACCCGGCAGGCGACGGCCGCCGCGGCGGCCGTCATCGTGGTGAGCGCGCCCGCCGACAGGGTGACCGCAGAGGCCGCGGCGAGCAGCGCAAGCCGGTGGCGTGGGGTGGTGAGGTGCACGGGAAATGCCTTTCGCGGAGGTCAGGCACGCGGCGACGCCGGTCTGCCCGGACCGGCGGATACGTGCCCTGACGCGAGGGGCGACGCCAACACATCGACGTCGGTGATTAGGCTCCGCGCCCCGTCAGCCTAGGTCACCGCCGGACACCCCCACAAGCGCCGCCCCTCGCCGGGCCCACCGAGGACGTCGCGCGCCCTTCACCCCGGTCGCGCGGTTGGCGCCCGGCGGGCGGCGGCGCGGCCGTCAACAGGGCGACGGCTGGCGGAGCGGCGACCGGCGACCGGCGACCTTTGTCCCGGGCCGCGCCCTCCCGGGAGGAGGTGCGGCCGGGAAACCGCGAGCGGCTCAGCCTTCGACGGCGGCGGCGAGCTTCCGCGACTCCGCGGCCTCGGCGCTCTCGGTGGCGGCCTCCGGCTCCGGGGCCCGCCCCGGCCTCACGGCCTCCGCCGGCTCGACCGCCTCCACCGGCTTGACGACCTCCGCCGGCTCGACGGCTCCCGCTGGCTTGACGGCTTCCGCCGGCTTGACGGACTCCCCCGGCTCCGCCGACGTGGCGAGCTCGGGTTCCCCCGCCTCGGCGGGCGACGTGGCGGCGAGTGCGGCGTCGACAGTGGCGCGGGCCCGGCGGGTACGGCGCAGCGCGCGCACCGCCAGCCCGACGGCGACCAGCCAGGCGACGCCGAGCAGCACGTACACCACCACCGGCAGCGAGCCGCCCACGCCGCCGGCGCTCAGCAGCGTGCGGGCGTTGGTCAGCACGATCACGCCGCCGATCACGGCGCCGAGCAGCTGGGCGGGCACGATGCGGACCAGCCACGCCGCGATCGGGGCGGCGATCAGGCCGCCGATCAGAAGGGCGGCAACAGTGGGCAGCAGGAAGCCCTCGGAGCCCAGGCCGATCAGGAAGCCGATGCTCGCCGCGCCGGCCACCACGAACTCGGAGGTGTCCACCGAGCCGATGACCTTGCGGGGTTCCATCCGGCCGGAGACCAGCAGCGCCGGGGTGGCGACCGGGCCCCAGCCCCCGCCGCCGGTGGCGTCGACGAAGCCGGCAACCAGGCCGAGCGGGGCGAGGAACCGGCTGCGCAAGCGGCCGGCGGCCCGGTTGGCGCGCAGCGGCCGGGAGAACCGCACCAGCAGGTACGCGCCGAGCGTGAACAGGATGGCGGCCATCCAGGGTGCCGCCGCCTCGGTGGAGATGGAGCTGAGGAACGTCGCCCCGGCGAACGCGCCGATGGCGCCGGGGAGCGCGATACGGCCGACCACCCGCCAGTCGACGTTGCCGAACCGCCAGTGCGACACACCCGCCGCCAGCGTGGTGCCGATCTCGGCCAGGTGCACCGAGGCGGACGCGGCAGCGGGCGCGACACCGGCGAACAGGAGCAGGGTCGAGGAGGTCAGCCCGTAGGCCATGCCGAGCGCGCCGTCGACGAGTTGCGCGGCGAGCCCGACGAGGGCGAGGACCAGCAGCTTGCGCACGAGCGCCCCCTGACTTTTCGGTATCTCCTATCGACTTGGTCGACAATGCGGCACGAGGGCGCCCCGGGTCAAGTCCCCCATCCGGTTGGTAGGAGACGCCGGACGGTGTGCCGGAGCGTGCGGAGGCGCCCGTCAGCTCCAGGCGCGCGGGTCGGCGGCCAGCTCGTTGACCCGGCCGGGCAGCGCCCCCGTGGCCACGTCGGCGATGGTGACCAGATCGAGGATCTCCCGCTCGCTGGCCCGCAGCGCGATCCAGACGTCCTGCAACGCGCGGGCCGCGCCCTGGTAGCCGAGCTGTTCCGGCCGCTGCCCGCGCACGTGCGCGAGCGGACCGTCGATGACCCGGATCACCTCGGCCAGGGAGATCTCCCCGGCCGGCCGGGCCAGCCAGTAGCCGCCCTCGGGGCCACGCTGGGCGTGCACGATGCCGCCGCGGCGCAGTTGCAGCAGGATGCTCTCCAGGAACTTCGGCGGGATGTCCTGCGCGCGGGCGATCTGTTCGGCGGTCACCGGCCGGCTCCGCCCGGTGGCCTCCTCGTCCGCTACCGAGGCCAGCTCGGCAGCCGCGCGGAGGGCATAGTCGACCCGGGCGGAGAGACGCATACGGCCAGGTTAGTCCGCTGTGCCGGGAGCTGGCCCGCCGACCCGTGCGGGCGGGTCACCGGGCCGGGCGTTCAGCCGCCCACGCGCCGCAGCAGACCCTCCTGCACGGCGCTGGCGATGTGCCGGCCGTCGGTGGTGAACATCCGGCCCGTGGCCAGGCCACGCGCACCGGACGCGGACGGGCTCCAGCAGTCGTACAGGAACCACTCGTCGGCGCGGAACGACCTGTGGAACCACAGCGCGTGGTCGAGGCTCGCGCCGACCACGCCGCCCGGCCCCCACACCTCGCCGTGCACCGAGAGCACCGAGTCCAGCAGCGTCAGGTCGGAGGCGTACGTGAGCGCGCACGCGTGCAGCAGCGGATCGTCCGGCAGTTTGCCGTCCAGGCGCATCCACACCCGCTGGTGCGGCTCGGCCGGGCGGTCGCCGGGGCGCACCCAGCCGGGCTCGCCGACGTAGCGCACGTCGATCGGGCGCGGGATCATCCCCCAGATGCCCAGGCGCTCCGGGTAGCGGGAGAGCCGGTCGGTCATGGTCGGCACGTCGTCCGGACCAGGCACGTCCGGCGGGAGCGGGGCATGGTGGTCCAGCCCCTCCTCCTGGCGCTGGAACGACGCCGACATGAAGAAGATCGGCTTGTCGTGCTGCAACGCCACCGAACGGCGCACCGAGAAGGAGCGGCCGTCGCGGACGTTCTCCACCTGGTACTCGATCGGCTCGGCCGGGTCGCCGGGGCGCACGAAGTAGCCGTGCAGGGAGTGCACGGCCCGCTCCGCGTCGACGGTGCGGCCGGCCGCCACCAGGGCCTGGCCGGCGACCTGGCCACCGTAGACCCGCTGCGGGCCCACCTGCGGGCTCATCCCCCGGAAGGTCATCTCCCCGGTACGGGCGAGGTCGAGCACCTCCAGTAGCTGGTCGACAGCCGCCTGCCCGGTCGCCACACCACTCATTGGAGGGCTCGTGCCGAGGCCGCGTCGACCAGCGAACCCAGCTGGTGCACGCGCAGGGTGTTGGTGGAGCCGGGCGTGCCGGGCGGGCTGCCCGCCACGATCACCACGTAGTCGCCCGGGTTGGCCCGGTTGAGGCCGAGCAGCGCCTGGTCGACCTGGCGGAACATGTCGTCGGTGTGCTGGACGAACGGCATCAGGAACGTCTCCACGCCCCAGGACAGCGCGAGCTGGTTGCGCACCTCCGGCACCGGTGTGAACGCCAGCAGCGGCAGGTCGCAGTGCAGCCGGGCCAGCCGCTTGACGGTGTCACCGGTCTGCGAGAACGCGACCATGGCCTTGGCGCCGATGGCCCGGGCGATCGACGAGGCGGCGACGGTGAGCGCGCCGCCGTGCGTACGCGGATCGTGCTGCAACCGGGGGACGGCGATGGACCCGGCCTCGGTGGTGGTGACGATCTTGGCCATGGTGCTGACGGTGAGCACCGGGTACTTGCCGACGCTCGTCTCGCCGGAGAGCATCACCGCGTCCGCGCCGTCGAGCACCGCGTTCGCCACGTCGGACGCCTCGGCGCGGGTCGGGCGCGAGTTCTCGATCATCGAGTCGAGCATCTGGGTGGCCACGATGACCGGCTTGGCGTTCTCCCGGCACAGCTGCACGGCGCGCTTCTGCACCAGCGGCACCTGGTCCAGTGGCAGTTCGACGCCGAGGTCGCCGCGGGCGACCATGACCCCGTCGAAGGCGAGCACGATCGCCTCCAGGTGGTCGACCGCCTCCGGCTTCTCGACCTTGGCCAGGACCGGGCGGCGCACGCCCTCCTCGTCCATGATCGAGTGGACGAGCTTGATGTCGTCGGGCGAGCGGACGAAGGAGAGCGCGACCAGGTCGACGCCGAGACCGAGGGCGAAGCGCAGGTCCTGCGCGTCCTTGTCGGACAGGGCCGGGACGCTCACCGCGACGTTCGGCAGCGAGACGCCCTTGTTGTTGGAGACCGGGCCGCCCTCGGTGACCAGGCACCGGATGTCGTTGCCGGTGACGTCGCTGACCTCGACCGCGACCCGGCCGTCGTCGATCAGCAGCCGGTCGCCCGGCTTCACCTCCTGGGGCAGCTTGCGGTAGGTGCAGGAGACCCGCTCCTTGGTGCCCTCCACCTCGTCCCCGGTGATCACCACCGAGTCGCCGGTGCGCCACTCGTGCGGTCCGTCGGCGAACCGGCCCAGGCGGATCTTGGGGCCCTGGAGGTCGGCGAGCACCGCGACCGGCTTGCCGGCCGTCTCGGCCGCCTCGCGGACCAGCCGGTAGACCGACTCGTGGTCGGCGTGACTGCCGTGGCTGAAGTTGAGCCTCGCCACGTTCATGCCCGCTTCGACGAGGCCGCGGATACGCTCCGGGGACGCGGTTGCGGGGCCGAGGGTGCAGACGATCTTCGCGCGGCGTGTCACGCCCATCAGGCTAGTCTCTCCTCCGGGTCGGCCTCCCGGCCGACCCCTTGCGGACTGTGGAACATCTGTCCAACGACGCGCGTCAACCGCTGGGCGGGCGTAGGCGTACCGCACCGGAACGTCGTGTGGCGGGCATCAGCGACCGCGCGGTGAGAAATCGTACCGCTCCCCGTCACCGGCCGGCCGGGGGCACTGTGGCACGGCCGCGCCCGGCCGCTGGGGCCGTGGGCGGGCCGTGGGTACGCGGCGGCCGGCGGGGCCGTCGAAGGTACGCGCGCGGAGTCTCAGCTCTCCGTCTTGACCAGCGGGAACTCCAGCGAGCCGGCCGGGCACAGGAAGGTGAGCACCTCGACGCGGTAGAGCCCGGCCTGCACCGCCGGGTCGGCCTCCATGACGCTGCGGACGTCGTCCACCGAGCCGGTCCGGGCCAGCCCGAAGCCGATCGGCGGGTCGGGTTCCCGGGCCGGGCCGTCCACCGACCCGTCCACGAGCACGATGCCGCGCCGCTGCAGCGCCCGCATGTGCTGAAGGTGCTCGGCCTGCAACCGCTGCACGGTCTCGTCCGGCAGGGCCCGCCCCGAGGGCCCCGGGTAGAGCACGATGCACTCGTACGTGTCGAGCGCGAAGTCGAGCCGTGGCGTCGCGGCCATGCGCACCTCCTGACCACCGTTCCGCCCAGCCTCCCACGGCGGCCCGGCGTGCCGGGGCAGCTCGGCGCAACTGCCAGTGCTTCACCGCCCCGATTCGGGGAATGTCCAGGGGTCGGGGCGCTGCACCACCCCGCGAGGCACGAACGAGCACAGAACGAGCACAGGAGGAGCACGAATGGCCACCAGCACCCAGCCCGCCAAGGCGTCGGGTACCTACCGGATCGGTGGCGACCTGCCGGTCGACCGCCTCGGCTACGGGGCGATGCAGCTCACCGGTCCGGGGGTGTGGGGTGACCCGAAGGATCCGGCCGAGGCGGTACGGGTGCTGCGCCGCGCGTACGAGATGGGCGTCACGTTCATCGACACCGCCGACTCGTACGGGCCGTTCGTCAGCGAGCTGCTGATCCGCGAGGCGCTGCACCCGTACGCCGACGACCTGGTCATCGCGACGAAGGCCGGGCTGACCCGCTCCGGTCCGGACGACTGGCGGCCGGTGGGCCGCCCGGAGTACCTGCGCCAGCAGTGCGAGCTGAGCCTGCGCCACCTGGGCCTGGACTGCATCCCGCTCTACCAGCTGCACCGCATCGACGCGAAGGTCCCGCTGGCCGACCAGCTCGGCGAGCTGGCGCTGCTGCGGCAGGAGGGCAAGATCCGGCACATCGGGCTGTCCCAGGTCAGTGTCGAGGAGATCGAGGCGGCACAGGCGATCGCGCCGATCGTGTCCGTGCAGAACCTCTACAACCTGGCCGACCGCGGCGCGGAGGACGTGCTGGAGCACTGCGAGCGCCACGACCTGGCGTTCATCCCGTGGTTCCCGATCGCCACCGGCAGCCTGGCCCGGCCCGGCGGCCCGCTCGACGCGATCTCGACCGCGCACGGCGCCACCCCGGCGCAACTCGCGCTGGCCTGGTTGCTGCGCCGGTCGCCGGTGATGCTGCCGATTCCGGGCACGTCGTCGGTGGCGCACCTGGAGGAGAACGTGGCGGCGGCCGAGGTGGTGCTGACCGACGACGAGTTCGAGGCGCTGGCAAAGGCTGCCTGAGCGGGTCACGCACCTCCCCCGACCGGCCCCTTTCGCCGAATGTGATCGAACAACTACCGTCAGAAGGATTCTCGCGAGTGGGGGTCCGCTGTGGAGGAGTTCGACTACGTCATCGTGGGCGCCGGGGCGGCGGGGTGCGTGCTGGCCAACCGGCTCACCGAGGATCCGGGCACCCGGGTGCTGCTGCTGGAGGCGGGCGGCTGGGACCGCAGCCCGTACGTGCGCGTACCGAAGGCGTTCTCCCGGCTGATGGACGACGAGCGCACCGCCTGGCACTACCCGGCCACCACCGGGCCGGGCCGCCGGGAGATCTGGCAGCGCGGGCGGATGGTCGGCGGCTCGACGTCGGTGAACGGCATGATCTGGAGCCGCGGCGCGGCCCGGGACTGGGCCGCCCTCGAACCGCTGGGCTGGGGCTGGTCGACCATGCGGCCCGTGTTCCAGCGGTTGGAGGACCACCCCCTCGGGCCCGCGCCGCACCGGGGCACGGGCGGCCCGGTGCGGCTGTCCGTCGCCACCGGCACCGACCCGCTCGCCGAGGAGATGGTGGCCACCGGCGCCGAGCTGGGCTGGCGCCACGCCGACGACCTGGACGCCCACGACGACGAGCGGATCGGCTACCCCACCGCCACCATCCACGGCGGACGCCGGGTCAGCGCCGCCGACGCGTTCCTGCACCCGGTCCGGCGCCGGCCCAACCTGACCGTCGAGGTCGGCGCCGTCGCCCTGCGGGTGCTGGTCGAGGGCGGCCGGGCCACAGGCGTACGGGTGGCGCACGGCGGCCGGGAGGCCGAGCACCGGGCGGCGGGTGAGGTGATCCTCGCCGCGGGCGCCCTGGCCACCCCGCACCTGTTGCAGGTCTCCGGCATCGGCCCGGCGGACACGCTGCGCGCCGCCGGGGTGCCGGTGCTGCTCGACCGGCCCCGGGTCGGCGCGGGGCTGCGCGAGCACCGGTCGATGGTGCTTCAATACCGCCTCGCCGAGCCCGGCGGCCACAACATGACCATCGGCAGCCCGCTCGGGCAGGCCCGGGCGACGCTGCGCTGGCTGCTCACCCGGGGCGGGCCGCTCGCCCTGCCGGTGCTGGACGTGGCCGCCCACCTCAAGTCCCGCCCGGATCTGGACCGCCCGGACGCGCACCTGCTGATGGCGCCGTTCTCGGCCGCCCCGCCGCGGCCCGGCAGGGCGCTGGAACTCGAACGGGAGCCGGGCGTGATGTGCCTGGGCACTGTCACCCGGCCGGACAGCGAGGGCAGCCTGACGATCACCGACGCGGACCCGCGTACGCCGCCGGGCATCGTGGCGAACTACCTCGCCACCGAGCACGACCAGCGGGTGGCGGTGGACCTGTTCCGCCGGATGCGGGAGTTCTTCCGCACCGGGCCGATCGCGCGGCGGATCCAGGCCGAGACGGTGCCCGGAGCGGCGACCACCACCGACGCGGAGATCGTCGAGGCGGCCGTGGCGCGCGGCTACTGCGGTTACCACGCGATCGGCACCTGCGCGATGGGCGCCGGCGACGACCACGTGGTCGACCCGGAGTTGCGGGTACGCGGCGTGGACGGGCTGCGGGTGGTCGACGCGTCGGTGCTGCCGGTGATGGTGGCCGGCTGGACCAGCGCCCCGGTGACCGCGCTGGCCTGGCGGGCCGCCGACCTGATCACGGGACGGGACGCGGGCTGAGCGACCGGCCCGGGCCGGGTTCCGCCCGCGCCGACGCCCGGCGGGACATGCCGGGCCCGCGCGCGAACGGCGGGACGTGCCGGACCCGCGCGAACGGCGGGCCCGGCACGTGGCTCAGACCGCGAAGCAGTTCGGCTGGACCGGGGCACCGGCGAGCACCTGGCGCACCGCCGTGTAGGTGGTGCCGTCCAGCACCAGCCCGAGGTGGCCGACGACCCGCAGCGGGCACCACGCCTGCACCAGGATGTTCGTCGCGCCGTCGGCGAGCACGGCGTTGTCGACCGGCCGGACCAGTTCGTCCTGCCACGTGCGCACCGTGGCCCAGCGCACCGGGCCGGGGGTGTCGTCCCCGGCGTTGAGGTCGGCGAGGAAGCTCGACCCGATGGTCATCTGCTGGCAGGCGATCACCCCGGCGCAGCTGCCCAGCCCGAGGACGGCGACCAGGTTGGCGACGTAGGTGCCGTACTGCGGGCTGCCCAGGCTGACGTACTGGTCGACGGTGGCCGCGCCGCCGAGGTACTTGACGTACCAGCGGCTGACCAGGCCACCCTCGGAGTGGCCGACCAGGTCGACGCGGGCCGCGCCGGTGCTGGCGCGCACCCGGTCCACGTAGGACGACAACGTCCGGGCGGACTCGCGGATGTCGCCGAGACCGAGGTTCGGCAACTGGAAGATCGAGACCCGGTAGCCGTCGGCGCGCAGCCGGGCGGCGATCGGCTCGTACGCGATGGAGATTCCACTCAGGCCGCCGACCACGATCACCGGGTCGGCGGCAGCGGCGGCGGCCCGTTGCGCGGCGGTGGCGACGGTGGCCGTGTTCGACGGGGCGGCGGGTTCGGCGGTGGCGGCCTGGGCGGCGGCCGGGACGAGCAGGACGGTGGCGGCGGTGGTGGCGGCCAGGATCGTTCGGAGCAGCATGGGCTGCACCTCCGGGGGGAGGCATCCGGGCGTACCCGGGGGGGACGGGTGGGATCCGATCGATCGTGGACACGATGATGCGTGTCTGATTTCACACACGTCAATGAAAAGTTACGCGTTGGTAACCCTTGTCGCGCCCTGCGCGCAAACCGGCATGCCGGGCCGGGCTCAGTTGCCCAGCGCCTGGACCTTCGCGATTGTCTCCTGCACGTGCTGCCGGGCCGGCTCCCCGCCCTGCGCGGCCTGCGCCAGCGCCTGCCGGTAGGAGTCGATGGCGCCGATAAGCGGCCCCGCCGTGGCCCCCTCCAGCGCGCCCGCCACCAGCGCCCGCGCCTCGGCCGCGTCCTGCGCGGCGGCGGCGGTGCGCGCCTTGGCCTCGTCCAGCTTCTGTGCCGCCGCCGCCAGCCTGGCGATGATCTCCGCCGCGCTCACACGCCCTCCCCCAGCTCACCGACCCCGCGAGCCTACCGCCCCGCTCCACCCCACCGCCTTCGCGATCTTGCACTTTCCGCCCGCCCGAAAGCCACAATTGCCGCGCCCCCGGGGCCGAAACTCCATGATCGACGGAGCGGGTAGGAGGTCAGCGGAGGAGGCGGAAGAGGAGGAGATAGAGGCAGAAGAAGGACGGGGAGACCAGGGCGCAGATCACGAAACCGAGCGGCACGTACCGCCCGGGCGGCGCGTCGCCCTCCACCGCCGGGCGGCCCCAGCGGGCGAGTACCACCTGACCGGCCACGAAGGACATCAACGGGACGCCCGCGCAGGACAGCGCCGCCACCAGGTCCAGCCCGGCCACCGGCAGCGACGAACCGATGATCGCGATCAGCATCAGCAGCGAGCCGACGAGCGCGCAGCCCGCGTACACCACCACCGCCCGAGCCGGCGCGGACCAGGTGGGCAGCAGCACCGGCGTGCGGGCCAGCGCGTCGGCCTGCCGGCCGTACCCGTCGGCCTCCTCGGCGAGCCGGCCCGCCGCCGCCAGCTCCGCCGCCGGGTCACCCGCTCGCGGCGCGGGCACACCACCCGAGGGGTACGCCCCGACCTCCGGCCGCCCCGGGGCGTCGGCTGCGCCGCCGGTCACCCCGTCCCCCGGAACGGGCGCGGGATCCGGCGCTCCCCCGGCGGCCACCGCCGCCGGCACCGGCGCCTCGGCCGGGACCGAGGTCATCGGCACGCCGATCGCCTGCCCGAGCCGGTCCAGGTGCTGCCCCTGGGCGGAGAGCCGCTGCCCGAGCGAGTCGACAGCGGCCTGGAGGCCACGGCGGCGCTCCGCCTCGGCGGCGATCTCCCGCTCCCCACCCCGCTGCCGGGTGGACAGCTCCCGCAGAAGCGCCGCGTACTCGTCGAATCCGCTCATGGAACATCACTCCCGGCGGCGAACGGCACGATCAGCGCGGTGCGGTGCTCGTGCCGGTCGACGAGCAGGGCGCGGCCCTCGCGCGGGACGTACGCCAGGTCGTGCGCGCCGAGGTGCAGGCACAGGTCGGCGGCAGGCACGTTCAGCGCGACAAGGCCGGTCACGTCGTCACGGTGCCCGCTGCCGCCCAGGTCGTCGGCGAGCCGGCGCAGCCCGCGCCACCAGCCGAGCACGTGCACACCGCGCGCGGGCCCCTGGCGCAGCACGGCGCGCAGGTCGTCGTACCCGGATCGGAACGTGGCCGGGTCGGAGGCGGCGAGCGTCGTGGCGGCGGCGTCCATCCCGAACACCACCAGGTAGGTGCGCCCGGCCGCCGGGGCGTCGCCGGAGGCGGTCTCGGCGAGCTGGGCGCGCAGCGCGGCGGCGTCGAGGCGCCGGACCGGGTGCCCGGCGGCGGCGAGCGTCATGGCCAGGTCGTCGGCGGCGTCGGTGGTGCCCGGCGCCAGCGGCGCGAACAGGAACCGGGCGGTGCCGGGGGCGTGCTGGCGGGCCAGGGACAGGGCGGCCGAGCGGAGCACGTCGGCGCCGGCCGCGGCGGTGCCGACCACCGCCAGGTGCCGGCCCGGACTGGCGTCGAGCGCGAACCCCGCCGGGCTGCCGGCCACGTCGACCACGCGGCCGACGAGCGCGTACGGCGGGTCGGCGCCGGGCGTCAGCGCCACCCAGGCAGGGTCGTCGGTGAGCCGGGGCGTCTCGTGTCCCCGGAAGACGGCCGGCGGGCGTGCCCCGGCCGGGCGGGCGGCGTGCAGCTCGTGGCGCAGCGCCGCCAGGTCGGCCGAGGCGGCGTGCGCGTCCGGGAACCGCACCTCGACGTCCGCGCCGGGCGCGCCCGCGCCGGTGTTCACCACCGCGACGCCGACGGTGAGCCCGCGCGCGGCGTCGTTGCGCGGGTCCAGCACGGCGTCGCCGCCGGGTAGCGCGATCCGCAGCGGGAACTGCCCGAAGATCGCCTCGGCCCGGCCGTAGAGCGCCTCGACGCCGGTGGTGCTCTGGCTCGCCAGGACCAGGTGCAGGCCGTACGAGCGGCCCTTGCGGGCCAGCTCCTCGATCAGGTCGACCGCCTGCCGGGCCAGCGCGTCGTTGCCGGCGAACAGCACGTGGAACTCGTCGACGACAGTGACGATCCGGGGCGGCCGGGCGTTGGGCGGCAGGTCGGCGAGCCGGCTGACGCCGTGCCGCTTGAGCAGGTCGGCGCGGCGGCCCAGTTCGGCGCGCAGCTCGCGCAGGACCGCCACGCCGTACTCGCGGTCCGACTCGATGCCCACCGCGTCGGCGTGCGGCAGCCAGGACGGGTCGCGGTCGGTGGGCACGAACTCGGTGAAGCTGACGCCCTCCTTGAAGTCGAGCAGCATCAGCCGCAGCTCGGCCGGGGAGTAGCGGGCGGCCAGCCCGTAGAGCACGTCGAGCAGCAGGACCGTCTTGCCGGCGCCGGTGCGCCCGCCGACCAGCCAGTGCGGGGTGGCGTCGTCGAACGCCACAGTCAGCGGCCGGCGGCCGGCCCGGCCGAGCACGGTACGCAGCCCGGACGCGGCCGAGTCGGTCCAGCGCTGGGCCGGGAGCAGGTCGGTGAACGTGACGCCGTCCTGGCCGGCGGCCTCGGCGTACCGGCGGGCCAGCGCGGTCACAGTGGCGTGCGACGGGTCGCCGTCGAGCACCACCGGTGCGGCCAGCCCGCTGCCGTCGGCGCTGAACGGGCGGCCGGGCGGGTCTCCGACGAGGGTGTAGCGCTCGGTGACGCGAAGCTGGGTGGTGGCGCCGAGCGGCGGCGCGGCGGTCGGCCCGGCCGGTGGGTGGCCGGCGAGCAGCACGCAGACGGCGGCGGCCGGTCCGGCGTGGGTGAGCGCCGCCAGCCGGGCCAGCTCCCGGGGCGGCGGCGCGGACGCGGCGACCACCACGAGCAGTTCGCGGTCCTCCGGCGCGGACCGCTGGGCGGTACGCGCGTGCCGCTCGGCCAGGTCGAGCAGGGCTGTCGTCTCCGCCTCGGTGGTCGCAGCCGCGGCGAGCACCCCGGCGTCCTGCAGCGGGCGCAGCGGCAGGAACGCCGCGCCGAAGGCGGCCTGGTCGATGCCGGCCACCCGGATCGCGCCGGCCGGGGCGGCGGTCAGCAGCCGTACCACCACCGCCCGCAGCAGCTCGCCGACGCGCGGGTCACGGGCGTCCACGTCGACCGCCAGGTGCGCGCCCGCCCCCACCGGCACGATCACCGGGAACGTGCCGTCGACTGTGGTCGCCGCGCCGAGGCGTACCGGAACGGGGTGGGTCGCGACGCGGGCGGTGCCAGGCACCGCGGCGGCCAGCTCACCGCCGAGGCGGGCCAGCCGCGCGACCAGCTCGGGGCTGCCCACGGGCGCCGGGCCGGCGGCGCCGAGCAGCCGCCGGGCCGCCTCCCAGTGCCGCACCGCCCGTCGATGCCGATCGACCGCCTGCCGGTACGCCGCCGCGAGTCTGCCCACCGTCCGCCCTCCGACGTTTGCGATCGAGGGAACCCTAACGGACGCGCGCCACGGCGGCACGTGGCGCTCCGCACCGGGGATTCGTCCACTGTTCACCCGGCGGCGGACGGCCGCGCCGCCCGCCGTTCCCCCGGCCCGGCTTGCCTTCGGTCAGGCATCCGTGCGCACAGGAAGGCGACGACGTGACCTCCTCACCTCTCCCCCGGCGGTCCCTGCTACGCGGCGGCGTGGCCGGCGGACTCGGCATCGTGGTGGCCGGCAGTCTGGAGGCGATCGCCGGACCGGCGGCGGCCCGGCCCGCGTGCCGCCCCGCCGTCGGCTACGGCGACCTGGTGCCGGACCCGGCCGGTCTGCTGGCGCTGCCGCCCGGCTTCTCCTACACGGTCGTCGCGCAGGCGGGCGCGACGCTGCTGGAGTCCGGGCAGCCCACGCCGAGCGACGCGGACGGCACCGGCTGCTTCCGCGGCCCGCACGGCTCGGTGCTGGTGAACAACCACGAGATCGGCGGCGACGAGCCGTACCCGGTGCCGGCGCTGCCCGGTCTCACCTACGACCCGGGCGCCCGCGGCGGCACCACCACCATCGAGGTGGACCGGCACGGACGGCGGCTGCGCGAGTACGTCAGCGTGGCCGGCACGCACAACAACTGCGCCGGTGGCATCACCCCGTGGGGCACGTGGCTGACCTGCGAGGAGACCGAGCAGCGGGCCGGTGGGCGATACCTCAAGGACCACGGGTACGTCTTCGAGGTCGACCCGCACGACCGGTCCGCGAACACCGACCCGATGCCGCTGACGTTCCTCGGGCGGTACTCCCACGAGGCGGTCGCCGTCGACCCGTACACCCACTCGATCTACCTGACCGAGGACGCGAGCGGGCCGAACGGCCTGTACTTCCGATGGACGCCGCCGCCCGGTTTCCGGGCCGGCAAGGGCGCGCTGCGGGCGCTGGCCCAGCGGCCCGACGGCGGCAGCGCCGGCAGCCTCGCCGCGATGCGCTGCCTGCGCGGCGACACGCACGTCGCCGACCTGTCCGAGGCCACCATCCCGGGCACCCGCTACCGCGTCGAGTGGGTGGAGGTGCCCGACCGGGACGCCCGCACCGTGTCGGTACGCAAGCAGTTCACCGACGCCGAGGTGACCCGCAGCCGCAAGCTGGAGGGCGCCTGGTGGGGCGACGGCGGCGCGTACTTCGTGGCGAGCTACGCGCGGCACGACGACGGCAGCGCCAACGAGCACGACGGGCAGGTGTGGTTCTACGACCCGCGCCGGCAGACCGTCACGCTGAAGACCATCTTCGGGGTGAACACCGACCCGGAGGCCGACCACGGCAACTACGACGGGCCGGACAACATCACCGTCTCGCCGTACGGCGGGGTGATCCTGGCCGAGGACGGCGAGGGCGTGTCGCACCTGGTCGGCGTCACCGAGCAGGGCACTGCGTACCCGCTGGCGCGCAACGAGCTGAACGACAGCGAGTTCACCGGGCCGACGTTCAGTGCGGACGGGAAGACGCTGTTCGCCAACATCCAGTCGCCGGGGTACGTGTTCGCGATCACCGGGCCGTGGGGGCGGCCGAGCAACGGGCACCGCTGAGAAGACGCCGGCCGGCGGTTCCCGGAGAGGGGCCGCCGGACCGCCGCCAAAGCGACACGTGGACGTGACGGCGCCTCTTCAGCAATCAGATCAACTCGGCAGTCAGGGCTGAGTCCACATCTCCTGCGCTGCTTGACGCGAACGCTCGCGCAGCATCACTCGGCGGCCGGGCGGCCACTGCTGCTCCACCTGAACGCGTTGCTTCCGTGCGCGAGCGCAGCCCTGGGCAGAGACGGCCATACCCCTCCGGGCCAGTTCGGCATCGAGATCCTCAGCCAGCGTCGGTGCTGGTGTCATCGGCGCTCGCTCGCGCCGATGACCTTGGCCAGACTGACGAAGCGCTGCCATGCTGCCGGCTCGAAGGCCAAGGTTCCCCCGGCTCGATCTTTAGTGTCCCGGACCAGTACGACCTCCGCGAGATTGTCGGCGACCTCGACACAGGAGCCGCCGTTGTTGCCGCTCTTTGTGCTCTTGCGCCATTGCGCACCGGTCATGTCCATGCTCTAGCCGCTTCCCTGATCAGGTCTAGTGACTGGCTTCGGGAAAGGGAGTCGCCTCTGATGCGCTCCCATCTACGGCTGAGCGTAGCAACGGCCGCAGCCTCATTTAGGAGCTGCGCGGACGCCTGACTGTCGACGTGCGCGACATGTTCACCGGTGGGCAGTTCGGCGAGGATGAAGCCACCACCGAGCCCTGGATACATGCCGATGTCCCTCGGCACGACGTGTATCTGCACACCGGGCAGGGCTGCGCAGCGGACCAAGTGCTCAAGCTGCTCCCGCATCAGCTGACGGTCGCCGTAGGCCGACTGATGCAGCACGCCCTCGAAGATGACCGCGACGACCAGGGGCGGCCGGTCCCGGCGGAGGATCGCCTGTCGTTCGAGCCGCGAGGCGACCAACTCATCGACCTCCACCAAGGTCAGCGCCTCGCCTGTGAGTGTGGCCCGCGCGTACGCCTCCGTCTGCAACAGGCCGGGCACCCACGTGTGCTCGAACCAGCGGATCGCCACGGCATCCCGTTCCCAGTCGACCCACTCACGCAACCACGGCGGCTCGCGGCGCTTGAGGACATCAGGCCAAAGGTCCCCGATGTCCCGGTGGAGGAGCGCGGCCACCTGCGCCCGTCGGCGAGGTTGCGGAACACGTCCCGGAGAGATCCAACGGGCCGCCGTCTTCGAATCCACGCCGGTCTGAGCTGCGAGGCTCTCTGCCGTTTCGCCAGCTTCGGCCATCGCCACTTGGAGCGCGTGATTCATCCTTCCTCCCCTATAGACGTCCAGGACACCCCGACACCATACGACAACGCTGTGTATTGGTCCCGTAGCCGTCGGCAAGGTGGGGCACAGGTTGATGCCGCCGATACCCCAAGGGGGAGAGCCCGTGCCCGACGACAGGCCGAAGGCGAGGCGTGCCGGCGCACCGCCGACCGCGCCGACGAACGCTCGACCAATCAAGGCGGGAGACCTCCTGCGCCTCGACCGTGCGGCGAGCGTGCAGTTCTGCCGCCCGATCACGGTGCGCGTCATTCGGGAGATCGCCGAGCGCCACCCGTACGACGGTTGGGCGTGGATCGAGGCGTACGAGTTGAACGGCAAGGGCGTCGCGGTCGCCAAGCGAGAGCTGTTCGTGCGGCTCGCCGGGCTGCGCTGGCTTAATGCCGACGCCGGGCAGGGGGCGGCCATTGGGCACCGTGTTCGGATCGCCGCCCCGCCACGGGTGCCGGCGTGAGCACCGGCACCCGTCCGCATCTACCGATTCGTCCACTCTGGATCTGCAAGCGCTGCGCTCACCCGTGGCCGTGCGCGGAGGCCCGGCTGGCGCTGCTGACCGAGTACGCAGGTGACCGCCTCGCCCTGTCGGTCTATCTGTGCGGGCAGCTTTACGACGCAGCTCAGGAGCTGCATCGCCTCAACCCGCACGAGGCCCCGAGCCCGCAAGCGCTGTTCGCCCGCTTCGTCGGCTGGGCGCCCTTGCGCTCGCCGCCGTTGCCGTGAGGTCGAGCCCGCTAAACCTCCTAAAGGGCTCGCGCGACGGGCCGAAAAAGTTGCCGCCCCCGGCGGGGAAGCATTTCACGCCCTGTCGCGTGACCGAGCAGGGCAAGGCGTCCCCGCCAGCCCGCAATAAGCTCAATCGACAGCGAGTTCACTGGGCCGAACTCAGCGGGGACGGGAGATCGCCGTCGCCAACACCCACTCCTCCGGGTGGCGCATGTTCGCGATCAACAGACCGTGGGTCTGCCGCGCAACATACACCGTCAAGAACGCGAAGGCCGGCGATTCCTGATTGGAAGCCGCCGCCCCTTGCCAACTCGGACCACTACGGCGGCCTTCGCAGTCGTCCATAACCGCCATAGCTACGGAGCGTTCAAGTCGCCCGCAGCAACGTCATTGGTCTTCAAACTCACAGCAGTGGAGTTAGTTTACGCCCTCCGCCTCGCCGATTTCCTCCAGGAGACCTCGCCTTAACGCATCCGCGCGGATATCGAAGAGAGGCGTCAGGTTACCACCCCGACGCACCTTCCACGCGCTCCAGCCATTCATTGTTGGCTTACCGGTGACTGTCGAACCGGCAGGAGATGGGGATTCGAATACCTCGCCGCTATCCAGCTGAATATTGCCCGCCTGGTTAATTCGCGCCGTGTGCGAAACCCGCTTGTAGGTCAGATGAAGTTGCTCGCCCACGGTTAGTGCGCCGGCGGCGACAAGTCGGGCGACCGTTACACCACCGAAGTGGGCGCGGGTGCGCCTCGCAGCCCGGGACGGCACTTGCCGGACAGGCATAGTCAGCTCCGCCTGGCTGACTTCGACAGCCGTCGCTCTTATTCCGGGCGGCAGGATGAAGCCAAGATCTCCTGGGTTCCAGATGAGTTCACACAGCCGCTCGTAGAGCTGCTGTCGGACCTCAATCTCCGTTCGACCGAAACTGGGCATTGGGCGGAAAAGCCGACCCAATTCATACTTTTTGATAAACCCTGCCGTAAACGGCTTGTTCCGCTGATGCGTGGCCACATGCAGCGAAGCGGCAAGATGGTTCTGGCCGCGGTACCACTCGACTTTCTGTTCGTACGGGGCATCCTGGTAACTTGCGTTGTGCGACTTCCTTAGCAGCAGAAGCGCTCCCACCCGGTTTCGAGCGACACGGAAGGCCGCTTCCGTCTTTACCTCCGGCTGATGGCGCTCGAACTTGTTCGCCCAAATATGCTCGACCTCGAAGGGTTCATCCTTGTCCAAGTATCGCGGCATCTCGTTGGGTCGACCGCTCTCGGTCTCCACGAATGCAGTCAAGCGGGCCAGCAGGTATCTGACCTGAGGCAGGTTGTCCGCACGGAGACCGTAGCCCTTGACCCCGGTGAAATCGACGTCAAGCAGAGCGATCCGACGTCCAAGCGCCTTGGCTACACCGTCGACGTCTCGTGTCGACCGCAGGTCGAGCAGGACGGGTATGCGATCCGCCTCTACTCCGCCTAGTTTAGTAAGACGGTTGTTGACGGCCATGCGCACGAAGACCAAATCGAGATAGGCGGCGACAAGGAACGCCTTGTCCCGGAACTGAGCATCTGTGTCGTCCGGGTCGATCGCCGCCATCAGAAATGGCATCTGGTCAATTTCGTTCTTTGCGTTGTAGAAGACCGGCTCCAAACCTGGTTCGAGAGTGGCAGAGGCCGCCTTCAGCGTTGCATATCGGGTCGATAGCTTAACCAAGTCACGTTCGATGAAGCGAGCGAAGTCCGGTGCATTGATGAGGCCCATGCGGCTTGTGTGGTGCTCCTGCACCCACCCGTGAAAGGACACCGAGATGTCCGCCGCCTCATCCTCATTATGGGCATAACGGCCGATCAACAGCGACTGCAAGAATTTGGCCGCCGCCTGAGGGGCGCGATTGTCAATCCGAGTCAGGACGCGACCCCATGCATCGCCGAGTCGCGGCAGGTTATCCCGGTTACTGGCTCTTCGAAGCAGGAAACTTTTCAGAAGATCTGCGGGGCCGAGTTGCACGCCCCGATCATTCATCGTCTCGAAGATCTCCCAGCCCTGTCGGCGATCGTTGGCATTGATGCCGACGAGGCATACCCGATTCAGTAGCCAATGGATGAAGAGTGGGAGCGCCTCATCCCGGATCGCCTCCGGGAGCAACTCGTACAACTCTTGGCTTCGCTTGTACAGGTTCTCCACCGAGGGCCCAGCATCAGCTGGCGGCACGTAGGGCTTGTCCTCATAGATCGCTTCCAGCACAGGAGCTCGCTTCTCAGAGCGGATGGCATAGGCCCGCTCCCCGTACGAGGTGCCAGCGATCAAGGGCTCCAGGGCGGCGAGGTCGTTCTGATACTCCGGTCGGTCAGCATCTATCGCAAGCCGGCGAAGCTGCAGCAATAAAAGGTGAAGCGTCGTGATACGTTGCTGGCCGTCGACCAAGGCGGCGAGGTCGTCATCGCGGTAGTAGACGAATGGTCCGAGAAAGTACGGGCGGTAATGCCGAACCTCACGACGATCATCGCCCGGAGTCCAGTCCTCAATGAAGTGGCCGGTCAAATCGTCGATGAGCATCTTCACGTCTTCGCGGGCCCAGCTGTACTCCCGCTGGTAGGGGTCGAGCCGAAACTGGAACTGGTTAAACAGCTGCTGGATCGTAAAGCCGTCGCCACGGATCGGCGCTTCCGGCATGCGATCACCCTCCCCAATGCACTCAGCGTTGCCCTAGTCCGCGACTAGCTTCTAGACCGAAGGGTCTCGGCGATGGCGGCAAACTCCGCGAGAGCCGCCTGGAGGTCATCGACGATCTCCTGAGCGATCACCTCGGGCGGCAGCAGCGAGTCGGCGCCCTCCAGTGAGGCGTCCTTGAGCCAGGTGATGTCGAGGTTCACCTTGTCCCTGGCGATCAACTCGCCGTACGAGAACGCGCGGAAGCGCTCGGTCTCCACCCTCTCGGTGCGGTCCTTGCCCGGCAGGTAGCAGTCCACGAAGTCCTGGAGATGCTCGCGTCGCAGCGGGCTCTGCTTGAGCGTGAAGTGCTGGTTGGTACGGAAGTCGTACACCCAGAGCTTCTGGGTCCACGGTTCCTCACGAGCACGCTTGCGCTCGAAGAAGAGCACGTTGGCCTTCACACCGCCCGCGTAGAAGATGCCCGTGGGCAGGCGCAGCAGGGTGTGCAGGTCGTACTGCTTGAGCAGCCGGCGGCGGATGGCCTCCCCCGCGCCGCCCTCGAAGAGCACGTTGTCCGGCAGGACGACGGCAGCGCGACCGTCAATCTCCAGCAGTGAGGCGATGTGCTGGACGAAGTTGAGCTGCTTGTTGGCGGTGGTGGCCCAGAAGTCACCCCGCTCGATCTCGCGTTCTTCGCGACTGGAGCGGCCGTCCTCACCGACGACCCGTATCGAGGAGCTGCGGCCGAACGGCGGGTTGGCCAGCACGAGGCTTACCCGGCGGTCGGGCTCCTTGCCGAGCGCGTCCTTGACCGCGATGAGCGATGACCCGTTCGGGGTGCCGATGCCGTGTAGCAACATGTTCATCGCTGCGAGCCGAGCCGTACCGTCAACCAGTTCGGTGCCGGTGATCGCGCCTTGGGCGAGTCGCCGTCGCTGGTCGGGAGTGAGCGCGCTGCCGTGGTGCCGCTGAATGTGCTCGTAGGCGGCGAGCAGGAAGCCGCCGGTGCCGCAGGCCGGGTCGGTGATCGTGTCGTCCGGCGTGGGCAACATGCAGTCGACCATGGCGGCGGTCAACGCACGGGGCGTGAAGTACTGCCCCGCGCCGGACTTGGCGTCCTCAGCTCCCTTGGCGAGCAGTTCCTCGTAGGCGTCGCCCTTGACGTCGACGCCGGTCCCCGACCAGGACTCCTTGTCGATCAGGTCCACGATCAACCGCTTGAGCTTCGCGGGATCCTGAATCTTGTTCTGCGCCTTGCGGAAGATGGTGCCGAGGGTGCCGCCCTCCTTGCCCAGCCCGGTCAGGATGTGCCGGTACTGCACCTCCAGCGCGTCGCCCTCGGCATCGAGCAGGGTCTGCCAGCTCAACTCGTCGGGCACGATCTTCTCGGGCCGCATGGGCCGACGGGCCCGCTCGTCGGCCATCTTGAGGAACAGCAGATAGGTCAACTGCTCCACGTAGTCGATGGTCGAGACGCCGTCGTCGCGCAGCACGTCGCAGTAGTTCCACAGCTTCTGCACCAGCCGGCGCGAATCCATAGTGCTCACAGCGGCAGTGCCTCCTGCTGATAGTTGTCGCCGGTCACCCTGGTCGGCGGTGCCGCCAGCTCTTTCCGGGTACGCGTAGCGCGTGCTTTCTGCTTCGGCGCAACGGCTTCCCGCTCGGCCCGAATCCGGGCAAGCAACTCTGACGCCGGCTCGTCGTCTGGATCCTGCGGCACGAGCCGCCCCGCAAACGCTTCCGTCAACAGGGATGCACGCAGGCGCGTTGCCTTCTCTCGGGCCGACGACACCGCGCTCTCCATGCTGTCCAACAAGGACAGATACTCTTCCGCCACTTGGACGAGGCGGTCCTGTTCCGGTCTGGGCGGAACCGGAACGGGGAACTTCTTCATCTTGCCAAGACTGATCGATGCCAGGTTCACGCTCTGAAGCCCGTTGACCTCAAACCAACGTCGCCCGAAGCCGTTAGCGTGCCAGGCGAGCAGTTTAGGGTGGAGGACATCGCCCTTTATGCGAGCACGGAAGACATGATTCTGGTGAATGCAGTTCGGCAACTGCCCCTCCCAGATCCAGCCACGGCCCAGCTTGTCCCGATCGCCACCCTCATTCAGCAGCACGTCGCCCGGTTCGAGTCGCAGTTGATCAGCCTTCTTCGGTGACACCTTGATATGTGCCACTTCCGACAAGTCAAGGCGAGCCCGTTGCACGTTCGCCACCCGCAGGTACGGCACCTCAACAAATCCCGGGTCGGATTGACGCTTACTGTCCTTGGTCACCCCGCCGACAACCTCAGCGATCTCATCCAACCGCTTCCATTGCCAAGTATCAGGAATCGACGGCAATTCGCCGTCGTGCACCCCCGCCCACTCGGGCGGCTCAGCCAGTTCACGCGGTTCAGCGCTCCCCAACCCACCCACACCGGCGAGCAACATCACCTGGTCACGGAAACGGCTAATTCGACGGGTGATTCTGAGGAGCTGCGATAGCCCTGACCCCCACGGCGCAAGGGAGCCTTCAAGAGCAGCGATTACGCGCTTTTGCTCGACGAGCGGCGGCAGAGGTATGCGGATGACCTTCAAGCTGGCGCCTGAGATGCCAGACTGGCCCGCGGTCGTGCGTACAACTCTCCTCACGCGCGCCCGCACTAGTGGTGACTGGAAGGCATACAGTACAAATGCAGGGTCAGCAACTCTTGCATCAACCCTTACCCGGATAAGCTTGTCAGGATAGGTAAGAGCAGCAGCAATCGGCGGAACTAGGGCACAAGCTCCGACGTAATCAGCATTTCCGTTGTATCGAGTGAAAAGCAAGTCACCGGGGGCTAGGAGCGAATCGGAAGCCGCCAGATCTTCCTCGCTCATTGCGCTGTAGCGCACGTCATCTAGTTGCAGCGTGCCTGGCCGGACCGCGCTGATACGCAGGACCGGCACACCGTCCGGCTCGACTCCGGGGCGAGATACGAATATGCCGTTCTTCACTGAATCGGCGACCTCCCCGAGGGTCACCTCCGTCCAGCCCGCCGGCAACTCCGTCACGCGGACAGCTCCTCGTTCAGCTCGGTCATCAGTGGTTCGGCGCGTTCGCCGAACGCGCCCGCGTACCCGTCGATCCCACCCCGCTCGGTGAACGGTGCGCCCTCCAGGTCGTCCGGGGTGATCTCCACGCTGACCGCTATCACGTCCTTGATCCTCTCCAGCCACCACGCCTGATCGGCAGTGAACGTAGCGCCCGCCTGCTCCTGTCGGAGCAGCCACCCACGGAAGCGTTCCTCGACCAGGCTGCGGTACGGGCGCAGCTCCTGGTCCAGCCCCAACTCATACCGCACGAGGCTGACAAGATCGGTGATGCCCCGGTTGCCGGGGGCCTCGGCGGTGCGCCCGAGCAGCACGTACGACTTCCACAGCGACTCGGGCGTCCACGCCTGCGGCGGCCGGGCGATCCGCGCGGCCAGTTCCTTGAGCTGCTCGTAGCCGACTCGGCCCCGGCCCTCGTAGAAGACCTGCAAAGCGGTGATCTCGTCGCGGTGCTCCTCCAGGTAGTCGTGCCAGCTCTTGACGGTGACCTGGGCGCGTTCCTCGGCCGGCACTCCCTGCGCCGAGATCAGGCGGTCGGCGTTCACCTCGTCGATGGTGATGTCGTGGGCCCGGCGGATCTCCAGGATGCGTTCCCGCAGCGGCGGGTTCGCGGCGAGCGGGCGCAGCGCGCCGGCCAGCAGGTCCCGCACCGCAGCCGGGCCGGCCTGGGTGGCCGGGTTGAGCTGTTCCGGGGCCACCGCGTCGGTGAGGCCGCGCACGATGTCCCTGAGCGGCTGCCCGGCGAGGTCGGCCAGCTCGGCGCGTTCGTCGTCGGTGAGCTGCTGGTTGAGGCGGGACAGCCGTGAGGCGAGCGTGGCCACCTCGTCGGCGTCGGCGGTCAGCGTGCCGGCCTTGCGGAGCAGGTCGCGCAGCGAGATCTGGCGTTCGGTGTGCCGTTGCAGCGGGACCGCCTCGTCCAGGTCGGCCTCGGTGACGCCGACCGCGTCGACGATGACGAACCGGTCCTTGACCTCGGCGTCCGGCGTGACGGCCTGGAAGTCGGCGGCGTCGATGGTGCGGGCGCCGCGCCCCTTCATCTGCTCGAAGTAGGTGGAGCTGCGCACCGGCCGCAGGAAGAAGACGCACTCCAGGGGCCGGACGTCCGTGCCGGTGGCGATCATGTCCACGGTCACCGCGATCCGCAGCTCAGGGCTGTTGCGGAACGCCTGGATCAGTGTGTCCGGGTTGTCGCCCTCGCGCCGCGAGGCGTACGTGATCTTCTTGACGAAGTCGTTGCCCCGGTTGAAGACGAGCCGGACCATCTGCACGATCTCCTCGGCGTGGTTGTCGTCCCGCGCGAAGATCAGCGTCTTGGGCACTGTCGACCGTCCCGGGAAGATCTCCTCGAAGAGCTTGTCGCGGAACGTCTCCAGCACCAGTTTGAGCTGGCCCTTCGAGATCACCGACCGGCCGACCTGGCTGCCGCCGTACGTGAAGTCGTCCTCCAGCTCCTGGTAGCGCTCGGCCCGGGTGCGCCGGTCCCGCAGCGGCACGACGGTGCCGGCCTCGATGTCCGCGCCTTTCTCCGTGATCTCCGTCTTGATCCGGTAGACGTCGAAGTCGACGTTGACCCCGTCGGCGACGGCCTGCTCGTAGGTGTACTCGGAGACCAGGTTCTGCTGGAAGAAGCCGAGCGTCTGCTTGACCGGCGTGGCGGTCAGCCCGACCACGAACGCGTCGAAGTATTCGATGACCGCCCGCCACTTGCCGTAGATCGAGCGGTGGCACTCGTCCACCACGATCAGGTCGAACGTCTCCGGCGGGAGCTGCGGGTTGTAGGTCACCTCGGCCGGCTCGTCCAGGTCGTAGCTGTCGTAGTCGCGGTCGTCCAGGTCCACGTCGGGCAGCTCGACGCCGCGCAGGGCGCCGTAGAGGCGCTGGATGGTGGAGATGACCACGGCGGACGAGTCGAGCATGCCGGTGCCGGAGAGCCGGTCGACGTTGTAGAGGTCGGTGAACTTACGCCCGTCGTCGGGAGCCTGATAACCGGCGTACTCCCGCAGCGTCTGCTTGCCGAGGTTGTTGCGGTCGACCAGGAAGAGGATCCGGGCGGCGCGGGCGTGCTTGAGGAGCCGGTAGCTGGCGGTCACCGCGGTGAAGGTCTTGCCCGCACCGGTCGCCATCTGGATCAGCGACCGCGGGCGGTCCTCGGCAAGCGATCGCTCCAGTCCTGCGACGGCGTCGACCTGGGCCGGTCGCAGACCGAGCCGGTCCAGCGCCGGCATCCGCCGCAACCGGGCCCGCAGCGTCGGCGCGGCTCGGTGGTCGTCGGCCTCCCGCATCCACCGGGCGAGGGTCGTCGGCTGGTGGAAGGCGAAGACCTCCCGGGTACGCGGAAACGGGTCCAGCCGGTTGACGAAGGCGGTCTCCGTGCCGGTGGCGACGTACCCGAACGGCAACGGCTCGTCCCGCCGCCAGGCGCTGAGCTTCTGCGCCGGGGTCAGCCCGTTCAGGTAGCGGTCGAGCTGCGCCTCCACTCCGCGCGGGGCGGTACCCTCCCGCTTCGCCTCGATCACCCCGACCAGCCGCTGGTCGACGTAGAGCAGGTAGTCGGCTCGCCCGCTGGCGAGCGTCACCTCGCGGACGGCGACGCCGGTGGCCGCGAACAGGTTGATCCGGCTCTCGTCCTGCACCACCCAGCCGGCGGCACGCAACTGCCTGTCGATCTCAACCCGGGTCTGCACCTCGTTCAGCGGTTCGTGGGAGGCACGGCGCGCACGGGCGATGAACTCCTCCCGCCGGGCGGCCGAGACCCGCGCCGGCTTCCGCTGCTCGGCGGCCCGCTGCGCCTCGTGCGCCGCCGGCTCCAGGCTCGCCACCAGGGCGGCGGCCTCGCCCTGGCGGGCGCTCGCCGCGCGGACCGCCCGTTCCGCCGCCGCCTGCGCGTCGGCCTGGGCCTGCACCAGCGACGGCTTGCCGTCGAGCAGCAGCTTGGTCTGCGCCAGCTCGTTCTTGTAGCGCTCAAGCTCGGCCGCAAGCGCGTCGGCGACGCTCTGGGGCACCTGCTGAGGGGGCGGCGTGGGCGGGACGAAGCCGATCGGCGAGCGGTCGCCGGTCAGCGCGCGGTGGAACCAGACGCCCAGCTCGAAGCAGGTCCGCAGCAGCTCCAGCGCGGCGCGCACCTCACCCAGATGATCGTGTACGGCGCGGTTGCCCTGGTCACGAAGCCGATCGAACGCGCGGTAGATCTCCGGAACGAGCGTGCCGTTGGTCTGGAGCGCCTGCACGCGGTGGAAGAACTTGTCACCGTGTGGCCGTGCGTCGGTGCGGCGCACCAGATCCTTCGCCAGTTCGTCGCCGAACGCACGGAGCTTGAACATCGCCGCCTGCGCGTCGACGTACACGAGCAGTTCGGCGCCCGCGCCATACCAGACCAAGAGTGGATGATCCTTGAGGAATCCGAAGTTGGCGGACCGCTCCGCCAGCCGTCGTACCTGTCGCTGATCCACAGCTCTCCACACGCGTCACCGGGGAATGAACACGTCAGGATAGAAACGATCGATGCTTGACGCAGCACAATTGAGCGCCGGAATCAGGTATCCGACAGAATCCGCTGAGCCCTTCGTTCCCATGAATCTTGGTACGCGCACGCCCCTTGCGGGGCGTGCGCGTACCAAGATCTCGCCTAGCGTGGTGCGACGCGGCAGCCGGGGTCGGGTCCGGTGTCGGCCACGCCGCAGTGGAACACCTCGACCGGGGCGGCGTCCACGTCGGGCACCTTCGCCACGGTGAGCAGCGCCAGCCGCTTCGCGACCGGTTCGCCGGAGTCCGGGGCGTACCGGATGAGGCCGGCGACCCCCGGGTAGCCGCCGGCGGCGTTCTGCCGCAGCACCTCGGCGTGCACCCCGACCGGGTTGACCGAGCGGGGCTCCCAGCGGCGGCCGGTGTCGGCGTGGCGCAGGCGGGCGGCGAGGCTCTCCAGCGCGCGTACCGTCATCATGGTGGCGTCGTAGGCCAGGCTGACCCGCTCGCCGACCGGCGGGCCGGTCCCGGCGCGGCATCGGGGCGGGTTGAGCAGGCCGTCCGCGCCGATCCAGGTGAGGAAACTGCCCCGGGCGTCGTCGCGCCCGGCCTGCGCGGCCCGCAGCGACGCGCACGTGGCCAGCGCTGCCTTCGACACGTACGTGACCGGCAGGTTGCCCGGCGCGCTGGCGCGCAGCCCTGGGTTGGCCATGTAGCGGTTCACCGAGTCGTCGGCGACCAGGTGCCGGGGCGGGTTCGCGCCGCACTCCTTGAGCGCGCGCATGAACCCGTCGAACTCCGACCAGCGGCCGGCGAAGAAGAGCATCCCCGGGTAGCCGCACTCCTGGGTGAGCCGCCGCCCGCTGCGCCACTCGTCGAGCCGGGTGATCCGGTCGCCGAAGCGTTCCCGCAGGCCGTCGACGAGGGTGGCGACGTAGAGGTCGTCGGTGAGCGAGCTGCCCTCGCCGGTGGTCCAGTAGACGTGCGCCTCCCCCACCCGCAGCACCTGCCGGGCGTACGCCTCGACCATCCGGGCCTGGTCCCGGTTCGGCGCCGACATGGCCAGGTAGAGGCTGGAGTTGGCGTCCATCCGGTCGGCCGACAGCGTGGGGGCGAGCACCGGCAGGCCGACCCGGTTGAGTTCTCGCAGCGCCGCCGCCGTGCTGGTGCGGCTGTCCACCAGCCCGACCACGCCGAGCACTGTGGGGTCGTCGCGGGCCAGCCCCTCCAGCATCCGTACCGCGTCGTCGGCGTGCCGCATCTGCCGCCCGGCGTTCGCCACCACGATGTGCAGCAGCGCCGCGTCGTCCGCCGCCGCCGACTCCTGGAGCAGGGCGTACTGGGCGGTGGCCATGCCCTCCAGCTCCTCCCGCTCGGAGACGTAGGACTCCTCGTCCGCGCGGGTCCGGTTGCCGGTGAGGCTGCCCAGGTAGACAAGCGTCAGGTAGGGGCGGCGGTGCTCGCTGCGCCGCCACACCTCCTCGGCGGCCCGGTTCTGGGCGAAGATGCGCCGCTGCACGGCGCGCAGCCGGTCCTGCCCGGGTTCGCTGTTGAAGACCTGCCCGGCGGTGTCGCTGTAGCCGACGCACTCCCCGGCCACGAGCCGGACGGCGACCCGGTCGGTGGGCCAGGGGCGGCAGTCCGGCGCCCACCGCCCGTGCGCCCACACGCCCAGCCCGGCGACGAGCGCCAGGGCCACCGCGGCGGGCAGGAACCGCCGCGCCCACCAGGGCGGGTCGGGCGCGGCCAGGGCCGGCGGGACGCCTCCCACCGGGGCGTCGACGTCCCGGTCGTCCGACTCCAGCAGCATCAGCCAGGCGCCGGAGCGACGCAGCCGGCGGTTCTCCGGCAGCGCCTCGGCCCACTCCTCGTACGCCTCCTCGGCCTCGGCCAGCGGCCGGGCCGCGGCCGGTTCCGGCGGCGGGTCGGCGGCGACCGCGACGACGAGCAGCGGGTCGTTGCGGCCGGTCTCGTTGCGCACCTCGTCGACGAGCCGGACCAGCGTGTGCCCGACGTTGTCCGGCCGCGCGCCGTCGAGCACCAGCACCGGATAGGCGGTGCGGCGCCAGTCCCCGGGCCGCCAGAACCGCCGCCGGTACGCCAGGCGCAGGTCCTCCAGGAACGCGTGCAGCAGCAGCTTCTCCACCTGGGCCGGGTGTTCGCCGTCGCGCCAGCCGGCGGTGAGCCGCTCGGCGAAGCCGAGGAACGTCACCGACTGCCGGGGCGCCAGGTACTGCTGGCGCATGAACCAGCGGTACTGCCGTCCGACGAGCGGCACCCGGCCGGAGACGGCGATCCGGAACACGACGCCGGGTACGGCCCGCCACAGCAGCCAGAGCAGCAGGTGCAGCGCGGCGCCGAGGCCGGAGTCGCCGCCGACCTGGGGGTCGTCACCGGTCCGCCGTCCTCGCCAGTCCCGCAGCCGGCGGACCAGCGCGGCCCGGCCGCTGTCGGCGGCGTCCAGGTCCACGGCGAGCGTCTGGTGCATCAGCCAGTCGGCCAGCGGGTAGTGGCGGAACCGCAGCCGGGGCGCGCCGAACGCCTCCACGGAGAGTTGCCGGTGCAGTTCGCGCAGCACGGTTGCGACGTCGTCGCCGGCCGGGCGGCCGGTCAGGTCCAGCACGGCGTGCGGCACCCGCCGCCCGGCCCGGCGCGCCGCGAAACGCCGTAGCAGGGCCGCAATCGCGCCGCCCCCGGTGGGCCGGACCAGCCAGAGCAGCGGGAGCTGGCGGTCACCGCGGCGTGGACGCCGCAGCAGCCGGGCCAGCAGGGTGAGCAGTTCCGGGCCACCGGCCGGGAGTTGCTCGCGTACCGGCCGCGGCCGGGTCGCCGGTTCACGCATGGTCACCTCCGGGTCACATGCGGTGTCGCACCATTGTCGACGTTCGATGCAACCCGGCACGGCGGGTCCCCGCTCGACGGACGGGTGTCGAGCGGGGCCCTCCTCGCGTGCGGATCAGCCGATGGCGGCGGTCAGCGCGGCCAGGTAGCCGTAGCGGTAGCCGTCGGCGTTCGGGTGGTACGCCTCGATGACGCCGCTGACGTCGCGGATCCACGGCTGGGCGGCGCACACGCCGTGCCCGGCGAAGAACGGCCGCGCGTCGACGAAGGTGCCCCCGGCCGCGGCGGCCCGGCCGGAGATGACGCCGTTGAGCGTGTCGGCGGCCTGGTTGAGGATGGTGCGCTTGTAGCTGCTCATGGCGAGCAGGCCGCAGGAGCCGGTCTCGAACAGCCGCGGGTAGCCGAGCACCACCAGCCGGGCGTTCGGGGCCCGGTTGCGGATCGCGGCGTACGTGGCGTCGAGCCGGGCCGGCAGCGTCGCGGTGGTGAACGCCCTGGACTCGTTGACGGCGCTCTCGCAGCTGGACGTGCTGCCGAAGCGGCAACTGGTCATCACGTCGGCGAAACCGGCGTCGTTGCCGCCGATGGTGATGGTGACCAGCGTGGTGCTGCTGCTGAGCTGGCCGACCTGGTTGTTCAGCACGTCGGCGGTGACCGCTCCGCCGCAGGCCGGGAACTTGAAGCTGGTGACCGAGTGGGCGGCGGCCCAGAGCGGGGCGTACGACTTCTGGCTGCGCAGGCAGGTGGACAGGTCGTACGGGGCGGCGCCGACGCCGGAGGAGTAGGAGTCGCCGAGGGCGACGTAGTTGACGGTGGCCGCGCGGGCGGCGCCGGGCAGGAGCACGGCGCCGAGCACGGCCGCCAGGACGGCGGCGAGCACGGTATGGACGCGACGGGACATGCAGAACCTCCACGGGGCAGGGGGTGGTGGAGCCCGTTGACCGCGCGCGTGGCCGAGGGATCGGTGGTGTTACTGGGCGGTAATGCTATCGAAACATTTGCCGAAATTGAATAGCCGAGATCGGCCGGACGGGAGCGATATGCTCACATCTGTCGATTAGGTTGGCGGTGACGACACCCGACGGAGGGAGTCCCACAGTGCGACGCGCACTCACCGCGGCCATCGCCGCCCTGACCCTCACCGCGGCCGGCACCACAGTGACCGGCGCACCCGGTCAGGCCGCACCCACCGGCCGGGGCCGGCCGCAGGTCGCGGCGGCCACCCCGACGCCCGGCGGCCCCGGCCTGGGCGACAGCTACTTCCCCGACTACGGCAACGGCGGCTACGACGTCGGCCACTACGACATCCGGCTGCGCTACGAGCCGGCCACCGACCGGCTCAGCGGCACCACGACGATCCTCGCCACCGCCACGAAGGACCTGTCCCGGTTCAACCTGGACTTCGCGCTCGCCGTCGAGTCGGTGCGGGTGAACGGGTGGGTCGCCGGCTTCACCAGGGCCGGCGACCACGAGCTGGTGATCACCCCGGCCCGGCCGCTGACCACCGGCCAGCAGCTCACCGTCGTGGTGAAGTACGCCGGCGTGCCGTCGCAGACCACCGTCTACGGCTACACCGGCTGGACCCGTACCGCCGACGGGGCGCTCGCCGTCAACGAACCCGAGTCGGCCTGGTGGTGGTTCCCGAGCAACGACCACCCGAAGGACAAGGCCACCTGGGACATCTCCGTCTCGGTGCCGACCGGCGTCGAGGTGATCAGCAACGGCGTGCAGCCGCGCGACCCGCTGCCCGAGGCCGGCAACCGCACCCGGTGGAGCTGGCGCAGCGTCAAGCCCGGCGCCACGTACCAGGCGTTCCTGGCCATCGGCCAGTACGACATCGTCACCGACACCGCGCCGAACGGGCAGCCGGTGGTGAACGCGTACAGCACCACGCTCGGCGAGCGCCTGCCGGCCGCCCGGGCCAGCATCGAGCGCACCGCCGAGATCGTCGACTGGGAGAGCGGGCTGTTCGGCCCGTACCCGTTCGAGGCGCAGGGCGGCGTGGCCGGGCCGGTCGACGGCATCGGCTTCGCGCTGGAGACGCAGACCCGCCCGGTGTACGGCCCCGGCTTCTGGCGACGCGGCGCCAACCCGTACGTGGTGGTGCACGAGAACGCCCACCAGTGGTTCGGCGACTCGGTGTCGGTGGCGGACTGGCGGCACATCTGGCTCAACGAGGGCTTCGCCTCGTACGCCGAGTGGCTCTGGTCCGAGGAGCAGGGCGAGGGCACCGCGCAGGAGCTGTTCGACTTCACCTACGACAGCTACCCGGCCGATTCCGAGTTCTGGCAGGTGCGCCCCGGCGACCCGGGCCCGAGCGGGATCTTCGACGACGCGGTATACGACCGGGGCGCGATGGCACTGCACCAGATCCGGCTCACCGTGGGCGACGCCGCGTTCTTCCGCATCCTGCGTACCTGGACCGCCAAGCGGCAGTACGGCAACGGCACCGTCGCGCAGTTCCAGGCGCTCGCCGAGCGGATCTCCGGGCGGGATCTCGACGCGGTGTTCACCACCTGGCTGTTCACGCCGGGTCGGCCCACCGTGGCCACCGCCGCGCGGACGAGCGCCGCGCCGGCGCAGCCGGCCTCGTGGACGAAGATCCGCGCGGCGCACGACCTGCTCGGCCGCTGACCGGGCGCCGGCCGGGCCGCTCTGCCATCGCGGGAGCGACCCGGCCGGCCGGTCAACGGGCGGTCGGTAGCGGTGCAGCGGCCGACGCCGTCCAGGGCTGCGCCGCCTCGACCGCGCGGATGTGTCGGTAGGCGAACCAGAGCGGCGGGAACGCGCCGACCGCGAACGAGAGGTCGACAAGCGTCCAGAACCAGGGGATGTCCCGGATCGGGCCGCAGATCACCGCCAGAGGCACGATGCCGGCGCAGGCGATCATGCCGACCTGGACCACCCACACGTTGCGGACCGGGTCACGCAGCGGCCCCCAGAACGCCACCGCGAGCACCAGGTGCGCGAAGGCCAGCCAGTCGGTGCCGTACCGCAGGAACGGGTAGTCGTCACCGGCCGCCACCAGTCCGACGTGGACCCGCTCGATCCAGTCGACAAGCGCCGGGAACTGCCCGGCGAGCGGATCGGTCGCCGCCAGCAGCCAGCGCACCTCGACCTCCAGCGGGAACGCGGTCACCCCGCTGAGGAAGAGCCCCGCCACCACCAGCCAGAGCCAGCGGCGGATGCGCCGCAGGCGTACCTCGACGTCCATGGCCGCAGCCTAATGACGGTCGTCGTGCCGTCGGGACCCCGTTCGGCATGACCTGGGCCACCCTCCCGGACGGCCGCGCGGGCGCCGCGCCGCGCGGCGGTGGCGGCGGGTGTTAAGAAGGGCCCCCTCCTCTACCTGAGGCGTTAAAAGGGGGCCCTTCCTTTCACCTGGCGGCGAGCGGCTGGCGGGCCGGGTCGACCGGGGCGGGCAAGTCGCCCACCCCACCCAGGTAGGAGTGGATCGCCGCCGCGGCGGCGCGTCCCTCGGCGATCGCCCAGACGATCAGCGACGCGCCCCGGTGCATGTCACCGGCGACGAAGACACCGTCGGCGGCCTGCCAGTCGGGGCCGGAGTCGATCGCGCCCCGGCCGTTGCGGGTCACCCCGAACTGGGCCAGCAGCGGCTGCTCCTCGGTGCCCTCGAAGCCGATGGCGAGCAGCACCAGGTCGGCCGGGATCTCCCGCTCGGAGCCGGGCAGCGGCGTGACGATGCGCCGGCCGTCCACCTTCTCCACTGTCACCTCGGCGATCCGGACCGCGCGGACCTGGCCGGTGCCGTCGTCCACGAACTCCTGCACGGCGACCGCGAAGACGCGCTCGCCGCCCTCCTCGTGCGCCGGGTAGTTGCGCAGCAGCCACGGCCAGGTCGGCCACGGGTCGCGCTCCGCGTCGCGCTCCGTGGGCGGCTGCGGGTAGAGGTCGAGCTGGTGTACGCCGGCCGCGCCCTGCCGGTGCGCCACGCCGAGGCAGTCCGCGGCGGTGTCGCCACCACCGATGATCACCACGTGCTTGCCGGCGGCGTCGATCGGCGTACCGTCGGGCAGCGTGGCGAGCGCGGGCCGCCCGTCCCCGGCAGCGGCCACCACCCGGTTCGCGGCGACCAGGTGCGACATCGCCTGGTGCACGCCGCGCAGGGCCCGGCCCGCCGTCTCCGGGGTGTCCCGGCCCTGCAACGCGCCGCAGGCGAGCAGCACCGCGTCGTGCTCGGCGCGCATCTGCTCGGCGGTCACGTCGACGCCGACCTCGACGCCGGTCCGGAACCGCACACCCTCGGCGGTGAGCTGGGCCAGCCGCCTGTCGATGTGCTGCTTCTCCAGCTTGAAGTCGGGGATGCCGTAGCGGAGCAGGCCGCCGATCGCGTCGTCGCGCTCGTACACGGTGACCGTGTGACCGGCGCGGGCCAGCTGCTGCGCGGCGGCCAGCCCGGCCGGGCCGGAGCCGACGACCGCCACCGACCGGCCGGTCGGGGCGGAGGCGGGCCGGGGCCGCAGGCCGTCGCGGGCCACCGCCGCGTCGGCGATCTCCACCTCGACCTGCTTGATGGTGACCGGCTGCTGGCCACCCAGGCCGAGCACGCACGCCGCCTCGCACGGCGCCGGGCAGAGCCGCCCGGTGAACTCGGGGAAGTTGTTAGTGGCGTGCAGCGACTCCACAGCGGCGTCCCAGTTGCCGGTACGGACCAGGTCGTTCCAGTCCGGGATGCGGTTGCCCAGCGGGCAGCCGTCGTGGCAGAACGGGATGCCGCAGTCCATGCACCGGGTGGCCTGCTCGCGGATCAGCTCCTCACCGGCCGGCGGGTAGACCTCCCGCCAGTCGGAGATGCGCACCGGCACCGGACGGCGGGCCGGCAGCCGCCGGTCGTAGCGCAGGAAACCGTTCGGGTCAGGCACGAGCCACCTCCTGGGCGACCGCCCGGGGCGCGGGCGGTACCGGCGCGGCCGACGGCACGCTGAGCGCGCTCATCACCGCGTCGTCGACGTCTCGGCCGGCGGCTTCGGCGGCCCGCATGATCTCCATGACCCGGCGGTAGTCCCGGGGCACCACGGCGGTGAACTCCTCCACCGCCTGCGGCCAGCGCTTGAGCAGGTCCTCGGCGACCGCCGAGTCCGTCTCGGCGAAGTGCCGCTGCACCAGCTCGTGCAGCCGGTCGCGCTCCTCGTCGCGCAGCGGCGACAGGTCGACCAGCTCCGCGTTCACCAGCCGCTCGTCGAGCCGGTGCACGAACGCGGTGCCGCCGGACATGCCGGCGGCGAAGTTGCGCCCGGTCGGCCCGAGCACCACGACGGTGCCGCCGGTCATGTACTCGCAGCCGTGGTCGCCGAGGCCCTCGACCACCGCCACCGCGCCGGAGTTGCGCACCGCGAACCGCTCCCCCACCCGGCCGCGCAGGAACACCTCGCCGCCGGTGGCGCCGTACAGGATGGTGTTGCCGGCGATGATCTGGTCCTCGGCGCGGCGGCCCGGCGTGGCGTCCACGCCGACGAACGGCGCGGCGGCGTCCGGGCGCACCACGATCCGCCCGCCGGACAGGCCCTTGCCGACGTAGTCGTTGGCGTCGCCGTACAGGCGCAGCGTGACCCCGCGCGGCAGGAACGCGCCGAACGACTGGCCGGCGGTGCCGCGCAGCCGGAACTCGACTGTGTCGTCGGGCAGGCCGGCGCCGCCGAAGCGGCGGGTCACCTCGCCGCCGAGCATCGCGCCGACGCTGCGGTGCTCGTTGCGGACCTCGACCTCGACCCGGACCGGGGTACGGTCGCGCAGCGCCGGCCCGGCCAGCTCGATGAGCCGGTTGTCCAGCGCCGCGTCGAGGCCGTGGTCCTGCGCGCGTACGCCCCGGCGGGACGCCCCCTCGGGCAGCTCCGGCAGGTGCAGCACGCGGCTCAGATCGAGCCCGTGGCCCTTCCAGTGGTCGATCGCGCCGGCCACGTCGAGCAGCTCGGTGTGGCCGATCGCCTCGTCGATGCTGCGGAAGCCCAGCTCGGCCAGGTAGCCGCGGACCTCCTCGGCGAGGAACAGGAAGAAGTTCTCCACGAACTCCGGCTTGCCGGTGAAGCGCTCGCGCAGCACCGGGTTCTGGGTGGCGATGCCGACCGGACAGGTGTCCAGGTGGCACACGCGCATCATCACGCAGCCCTCGACGATCAGCGGCGCGGTGGCGAAGCCGAACTCCTCGGCGCCGAGCAGCGCCGCGATCAGCACGTCCCGGCCGGTCTTGAGCTGACCGTCGACCTGCACCGTCACCCGGTCACGCAGCTTGTTCAGCAGCAGCGTCTGCTGCGCCTCGGCCAGGCCCAGCTCCCACGGGGTGCCGGCGTGCTTGAGCGAGTTGAGCGGGGACGCGCCGGTGCCGCCGTCGTGTCCGGAGATCAGGATGACGTCGGCCTTGAGCTTGGCCACGCCCGCCGCGACGGTGCCCACGCCCACCTCGCTGACCAGCTTGACGTGCACCCGGGCGGCCGGGTTGACGCACTTCAGGTCGTGGACGAGCTGGGCCAGGTCCTCGATCGAGTAGATGTCGTGGTGCGGCGGCGGGGAGATCAGGCCCACGCCGGGGGTGGCGTGCCGGGTCCGGGCGATCCACGGCCAGACCTTGTTGCCGGGCAGCTGCCCGCCCTCGCCGGGCTTCGCGCCCTGCGCCATCTTGATCTGGAGGTCGTCGGCGTTGACGAGGTATTCGCTCGTCACGCCGAACCGGCCGCTGGCGATCTGCTTGACCGCCGAGCGCCGCGCCGGGTCGTGCAGCCGCTCGACGTCCTCGCCGCCCTCACCGGTGTTGGACTTGCCGCCGAGCCGGTTCATCGCGATGGCGAGCGTCTCGTGCGCCTCCGCCGAGATCGACCCGTACGACATGGCGCCGGTGGCGAAGCGCTTGACGATCTCGGTGGCCGGCTCGACCTCGTCCAGCGGCACCGCCGGGCGGACGCCGGTGCGCAGCGTGAACAGCCCGCGCAGCGAGCCCGCCCGCGCGGCCAGCTCGTCGACCTTGGCGGTGTACTGCCGGAACACGTCGTACTGGCGGCTGCGGGTGGCGTGCTGGAGCAGGAAGACCGTCTCCGGGTTGAACAGGTGCAGCTCACCCTCGCGGCGCCACTGGTACTCGCCGCCGACCTCCAGCCGGTCGGTGGCCTGCGCGCCCGGCGCCGGCCAGGCCCGCGCGTGCCGGGCCGCGACCTCGGCGTGGATCTCGGCCAGGCCGATGCCGCCGATGGTGCTCGGCGTGCCCCGGAAGTATCTGTCGACCAGGCGGGTGTCCAGGCCGACGGCCTCGAAGACCTGCGCGCCGCAGTAGGACGACACGGTCGAGATGCCCATCTTGGACATGATCTTCAGGACGCCCTTGCCGAGCGCCTTGACGTAGTTGCGGACGGCCTTCACCCGATCGACGCCGGCCAGGACGCCGGTGGAGATCATGTCCTCGACCGACTCGAAGGCCAGGTACGGGTTGACCGCCGCCGCGCCGTACCCGATCAGCACCGCCGCGTGGTGCACCTCGCGGCAGTCGCCGGACTCGACGATCAGCGCCACCTGGGTGCGGGTCTGCTCGCGGACCAGGTGCTGGTGCACCGCGGCGGTGAGCAGCAGCGACGGGATCGGCGCCAGGTCGGCGTTGGAGTCCCGGTCGGAGAGCACCAGGATGCGCACGCCGTCCTCGATCGCCTCGGAGACGTGCCGGCAGATCTCGGTCAGCCGGGCCTTGATGCCGGCGCCGCCGTCACGGATCCGGTACAGGCCGGACACCCGGACCGCCTTGAAGCCGGGCAGGTCGCCGTCCTCGTCGATGGACAGGATCTTGGCCAGCTCGTCGTTGTCGATCACCGGGTACGGCAGCACGATCTGCCGGCAGCTCGCCGGCCCCGGGTCGAGCAGGTTTCCCTCCGGCCCGATCGTGGACGCCAGGCTGGTCACCAGCTCCTCCCGGATGGCGTCCAGCGGCGGGTTGGTGACCTGGGCGAAGAGCTGGTGGAAGTAGTCGTAGAGCAGCCGCGGCCGGGTCGACAGCGGGGCGATCGGCGTGTCGGTGCCCATCGAGCCGATCGGCTCCGCGCCGCTGCGGGCCATCGGGCCGAGCAGGATCTTCAGCTCCTCCTCGGTGTAGCCGAACGTCTGCTGGCGGCGGCGTACCGAGTCGTGGGTGTAGACGGTGTGCTCGCGCGGCGGAAGGTCGTCCAGCTCGATCAGGCCGGCGTGCAGCCACTCCTGGTACGGCTGCTCGGCGGCCAGCTCGGTCTTGATCTCGTCGTCGGAGACGATCCGGCCGTTGACGGTGTCGACCAGGAACATCTTGCCCGGCTGGAGCCGGCCCTTCGCGACCACGCTGGCCGGGTCCAGGTCGAGCACACCCGCCTCGCTGCCCAGCACCACCAGGCCGTCGGCGGTGTGCCACCAGCGGCCCGGGCGCAGGCCGTTGCGGTCCAGCACCGCGCCGACGATCTCGCCGTCGGTGAACGCGACGGACGCCGGGCCGTCCCACGGCTCCATCAGGCTGGCGTGGAAGCGGTAGAACGCGCGCTTGTCGGCGCGCATGTCCGGGTCGTTCTCCCACGCCTCGGGGATCATCATGAGCACCGCGTGCGGCAGGCTCCGTCCGGCCAGGTGCAGCAGTTCCAGCACCTCGTCGAAGTTGGCCGAGTCGGACGCCGCCGGGGTGCACACCGGGAAGACCCGGCGGATGTTGCCCGGGATGCTCGGGCTGCGCAGCAGCGCCTCGCGGGCCTGCATCCAGTTCCGGTTGCCCCGGATCGTGTTGATCTCGCCGTTGTGCGCGATGAACCGGTACGGGTGCGCCAGCGGCCAGGACGGGAACGTGTTCGTGGAGAAGCGCGAGTGCACCAGCGCGATGGCGCTGACCACCCGCTCGTCGGTCAGCTCCGGGTAGAACGCCGGGAGCTGGTCCGGGGTGAGCATGCCCTTCCACACCATGGTGCGGCCGGACAGCGACGGGAAGTAGGCCGGCACGCCCCGCTCGGCGGTCTCCCGCTCGACCTGCTTGCGCAGGCAGAACGCCACCCGGTCCAGGTCGAGCCCGGTCAGCGGGGAGCCGGCCGGGCCGGCCGGCGAATCGGTCAGCCGGCGCGCGGCCACGAACAGCTGCCGGACCCGGGGCATCGCCGCGAGCGCGGTCTCCCCCAGGCCGGACGCGTCGGTCGGCACCTCCCGCCAGCCGAGCACGTCGGCGCCCTCGACCAGCGCGTACTTGTCGACCACCCGGCGGGCGCGGGCCTCGGCCGCGTCGTCGTCGGGCAGGAACACCAGACCGGTGGCGTACTGGCCGGCCGGGGGCAGCGGGAAGTCGACGGTGGCGCGCAGGAACGCGTCCGGCACCTGGATCATGATGCCGGCGCCGTCGCCGGTGTTGTGCTCCGCGCCCCGGGCGCCCCGGTGGTCCAGCCGGCACAGCGCCCCGAGGCCGTTCGCGACGACCTGGTGCGAGCGCCGCCCGTGCAGGTCGGCCACGAAGGCCACGCCACAGGCGTCGTGCTCGTACGCGGGGTCGTAGAGCCCGGTCTGCGGGGCCGACTGCGGGCTGTGAGGGTACGGAAAGGCCACCGGGCCTCCTGTCGTCACTCAGGATGGATCATGACGGGGACGACGTCGGCCCTCTGCGGTTTATTGAGTCTACGTTAGGGCTTCCGGCGCAAGGCCAGTTCAGATTGATCACACTTCCAGATGCTGGGACGTGTAGTCTCGCGCGGTGGATCTCGCACGCGCTGACGTACTCGCCCGGTTGGAGCGGTTCTACGACGCGGTGCCCCGCGACGGGGCGCGAACCGAGGAACACGGTGCCCTGGTGCTGTTCGTCCGGGACGGCGCCGGATGGCCGTTCTACGCCCGCCCCCGCCCCGACGCCACCGAGCCGCCGACGCTCGCCGACGTGACAGCCGTCCGCGCCCGGCAGCGGGAGCTGGGCCTGCCGGAGGCGTTCGAATGGGTGCACGAGCACCAGCCGGACCTGCTGGCGGTGGCCCGCTCGGCCGGCCTCGGCGTGCTGGAGGCGCCGCTGATGCTGCTGGAGCCGGAGCGGCTGCCCGAGCCGGGGACGTTCAGTGACGTACCGGTGCGGGTGCTGGACCCCGGCGACCCCGGCTTCGCGACCGACATCGCGCTGCGGCGGGCGGTCGCCGCGGTCGGCTTCGCCAACGGCGGCACCGCGCGCGGCGACGCCGGACCGGCCGAGCGGGACGCCGCCCTCGCCCAGCTGGACATGGCGGCGCTGGAGGAGGAGGCGACGCGGGTCGCCGACGGGCGGCGCGTCTCGGTGCTCGCCGAGCTGCCCGAGGAGGGCGCGGTCGCCAGCGGGATGGCCATGCGGGTGGACGACGTGGCGGAGATCGCCGGCGTGGCCACGCTGCCGTCCGCCCGCCAGCGCGGGCTGGGCGCGGCGGTGACCGCCACCCTGGCGCGGGAACTGCTCGCCGCCGGCACCGGCCTGATCTTCCTGAGCGCCGGCAGCGAGGACATCGCCCGCGTGTATCTGCGGGTCGGGTTCCGCCGGGTGGGCACCGCCTGCGTCGCCGAGCCCGCCGCCGTCATCTGAGCACCGACCCGACGCCGCACGCGGACGGTCAGGACGGCGGCTGCCAGGCGGCGGCGGCCGCGGCGGCGGTGTTGCGCAGTCGCGGGCTGATCGTGCCCAGGGCGGCGTCCCGCGCCCGCAACGCCAGCCGGCCCCGGGCCTGCAGGACCGCCGACATCCGCCGGGTCTGCCGGACCATGGTGGCCGCGCGCGGGCGGCGCAACCTGTCGTACGCGGCCACCGCGTCCGGCAGCCGCGACTCCCGCAGCAGCCCGGCCAGCGTCGCGGCGTCCTCGAACGCCAGGCAGGCGCCCTGCCCGAGGTGCGGCGGCATGGCGTGCGCCGCGTCGCCGAGCAGCACCACGCCGCCCGGGCCGGCCGGGAAGCCGTACGCCTTCGGCAGCGGGCGCAGCTCGCGGATCTCCTGCTGGACCACGTCCTCCGGGTCGGTCGCCTCCAGCAGCGTGCCGATCGGCGCGGGCCAGCCCGCGAACCAGCGTTTGAGCAGCGCGAGCTGGATCTCCGGCGGCTCCGGGCGGGGCGCGCCGGCTGCGGTGGCGACCCAGTAGACGCCACCCCGGCGGGAGGCGCCGGCGGTGCCCCGCTCGCCGAGCGAGGCGGCCAGGAAGCGGTATCCGGCGCCGAGCGTCTCGCCGTGCACCGGCTGGTCATCGGGTAGCTGGGGGGCCCGGTACCAGGGGATGACCGCCCGCCACGCGGCGCACCCCGAGCTGACCACGGCGGTCTCCGGGGCGAGGTGCCGGCGGATCTCGCTGTCCGTGCCGTCGGCGGCCACCACCAGGTCCGCCTCGTAGGTGTGCCGGCCGTCGCCCACCGCCGGACGCTCACCGGAGGCCGCGCGCACCGTCCGCACCGCCACGCCGGTACGCAGCTCGACCCGCTCGCCCAGGCCGGCGATGAGCGCGTCGTGCAGATCCTCCCGGTGCACCACCACCGGCATCCGCTCGGCCGGTGTGGACCGGGGCTGCACCAGCCAGTGGCCGTCCGGGCGGCGCACGCCGCCGTCGGGCAGCGGGGTGGCGATCGCGTCCAGCCCGTCGCCCAGCCCGAGGGCGCGCAACGCGCGTACCCCGTTGGGCCAGAGCACCACGGCGGTCGGCTCCGGGCGGACCCGGTCGGCGCGTTCCAGCAGCGTGACCTGCCAGCCCGACCGGGCCAGCACACCGGCCGCCGCCATTCCGCCGAGGCCGGCGCCGACCACCACCGCGCTGCGCATGACTCCCCCGCTCAGCTGTCCCGGTCCGCCGGGCGCCCGCCGCCGTCGGCCCGGCCGGCGTTCGTGCGCCCGGCGTCCGCCCGTTCCGGGCTCCCGTCGGCCTCGTCCGCACTCCCGGTGGTGGCGGCGTCGGTCGTCGCGCGTCCGGCGTCGTCAGTGGCGTCGTCGTCGGCCTTCGTGACGTCGTCGGAGGCGTCCGGGCGTTCGTCGTCGGCGGCCGGCTCCGCCGGTGGCAGCACGCCGGTCTCCCGGTACGCGTCGAACTGTTCCTCGGTCACCACCCGGTAGCCCTCCGGCGCGACCGGCTGCGCGCCGGCCTCCCGGGCGGAGAGGTCGACCTGGGACACGTCGCCGGCCGGGGCGGCCACGGGAGCGGGCTCGCCCACCGGCACCAGGTATTCGCGGGGCCCGCGGACCCGGATGAAGTAGGCGAGCGCGCCGAGGAAGACCAGCACGGCGGTCCAGACGTTGAGCCGTACGCCGAGGATCAGGTTCGCCTCGTCGGTGCGCATCAGCTCGATCCAGAACCGGCCCGCCGTGTAGCCCATCACGTACAGCGCGAACGCCCGGCCGCGACCGAGCCGCAGGCGCCGGTCGAGGAACAGCACCAGCGCGGCGACGCCGACGTTCCACAGCGCCTCGTAGAGGAACGTCGGGTGGTAGAGCCCGGGCTGGAGCACCGGGTTGCCGGCGTCGTCACGCAGCGCGTGACCCGGATTGTCCGGGTCCATCACGTGCACTTCCAGGCCCCACGGCAGCGTGGTCCGCCCGCCGTACAGCTCGTTGTTGAACCAGTTGCCCAGGCGGCCCACCGCCTGCGCCAGCGGCAGCCCCGGCGCCAGCGCGTCGGCGATCACCGTCAGCGGGATGCCGAGCTGCCGGGCGGCGAGCCACGCGCCGACCGCGCCACCGGCCACCGCACCCCAGATGCCGAGCCCGCCCTCCCAGATGTAGAGCGCCTTGATCGGCTCACCGCCGGCGCCGAAGTATTTCTCCGGCGAGGTGATCACGTGGTAGATCCGCGCGCCGATGATGCCCGCCGGCACGGCCCAGACGGCGATGTCGAGCACCGCGCCCGGCGCCACACCGCGGCGGCGCAGCCGGTACTCGGTGACCACGCAGGCCACCACGATGCCGAGGATGATGCAGAGCGCGTACGCCCGGATCGGAACCGGACCGAGCTGCCAGACGGCGGTGCTGGGGCTGGGCATGGCCGCCAGTGGGGTCATCGGGGCGAGGGTCACGGGTGCACACGGTACCGGTGCGGACTGTGTGCGCGGCACCCCGGGCCGCCTGCCGCGCGGGTCGGATGACATCTGGTTTGCACGGTCGTAGGCTCTTTGTCCATGACCCCGCTCACCTGGGCGGTCGCCGCTGTCGTCACCGACGGCTCCGGCCGGCTGCTGCTCTGCCGCCGGTCCGAGGGAGCCCGGCGCTGGGGCCTGCCGGGCGGGCGGCTGCGTCACGACGAGAGTCCGGCGGACGCCGTCGTCCGGGCGGTCCGCGCCGAGACCGGCTGGGCGGTGGCGCCGGCCGACCTGGTCGGCCTCTACCGGGTCACCGATCCGCAGGCGCCTCCGCCGCCGGCCGGGCGGTGCGGCGGGCGACCGGACGTGCTGGTGCACGTGTTCCGCGCCGCGCCGGCCGGCGTCGGGCCCACGGGCGATCCGGTGGCCGGATGCCTGGTGGAGTGGTGGTCCGCGGAGGGGATGCCCGGCGCGCTGACCCCCACCACGCGCGCGGCGGTCGCGGACGCGCTGGCCGGCCGCTCCGGCGTGCTCCGCCACACCACGGCCGCCGACCCGCTCACGCCACCCGGCGACGGGCAGCCCGCCCCGCCCGGCCAGCGCGCGTCCGAGCAGGCCGACAGCAGCAGCCGCTGACCGTCCTTCCCGCTCGACGCGGGACTCTCTCAAGATCTTGGTAGGTTTCGGCCCCCGGCGCGGTGGGCGGTGTCCCGGTCTCGCCGGGAGCGGGTGGAGCGGACCGGCCGTCAGCGAGCGGGGTTGCGGACGCCCTCGGCCAGCTCGGCGCTGAGCTTGCGCAGGGCGGTCAGGCCGGCGGCCTGGTCCGGGGCGTCCAGCACGCAGCGGACCAGCGCGCTGCCCACGATCACCGCGTCGGCGTACCCGGCGACGGTGGCGGCCTGCGCGCCCGTGCCCACGCCCAGCCCGACACCGACCGGGATGTCGGTGACCTCGCGCAGCCGGGAGACCAGGATCGGGGCCGCCTCGGAGGTCTGCGCCCGGGCGCCGGTGACACCCATGATCGCGGTGGCGTAGACGAAGCCGCGGCAGTGCTCGACAGTCATCCGCAGCCGCGCGTCGGTCGAGGACGGCGAGACCAGGAACGTGCGGTCCAGGCCGTGCGCGTCGGAGGCGGCCAGCCACTCGGCGGCCTCGTCCGGGATCAGGTCCGGCGTGATCAGGCCGGTGCCTCCGGCGGCGGCCATGTCGCGGGCGAACGCGTCCACGCCGTACTGCTCGATCGGGTTCCAGTAGGTCATGGTGACCACGCTCGCCCCGGTCGCGGCGACCGCCTCGACGACGCGCAGCGCGTCCGCGACGCGGACCCCGCCGGCGAGCGCGATGTCGCTGGCCTTCTGGATGACCGGGCCGTCCATCACCGGGTCGGAGTACGGGATCTCCACCTCGATGACGTCCACGCCCGCCTCGACCATCGCCTTCATGGCGGCGATGCTGCCCTCGACGGTCGGGAAGCCGGCCGGCATGCAGCCGACCAGGACGGCCCGTCCGTCCGCCCGCGCCTTGTCGAAGGCGACCCCGATGCGGCTCACGCTGTCACTCCTTGTCGAGGATGCCGAAGTACGCGCCGGCGGTGTGCACGTCCTTGTCACCCCGGCCGGACAGGTTCACCACGATCAACGGTTCCCGGCCCAGTTCCTCGGCGAGCCGGGGGGCGATGGCGCGGGCGCCGGCGAGCGCGTGCGCGCTCTCGATCGCCGGGATCACGCCCTCGGTGCGGCAGAGCAGCTCGAACGCGGCCATCGCGTCGGCGTCGTCGACCGGCAGGTAGGTGGCCCGGCCGGCGTCGTGCAGCCAGGCGTGCTCCGGCCCGACGCCCGGGTAGTCCAGACCGGCCGAGATCGAGTGCGACTCGATGGTCTGCCCGTCGGCGTCCTGGAGGACGTACGTGCGGGTGCCGTGCAGCACGCCGGACGACCCGCCGGTGATGCTGGCCGCGTGCCGGCCGGTGTCGACGCCCTCGCCACCGGCCTCGAAGCCGTAGAGACGGACCCCGGCGTCCGGCACGAACGCGTGGAAGATGCCCAGCGCGTTGGAGCCGCCGCCGACGCAGGCCGCTACCGCGTCCGGCAGCGTGCCGGTCAGGTCCAGGCACTGCTGGCGGGCCTCCACGCCGATGCCGCGCACGAAGTCGCGGACCATCTCCGGGAACGGGTGCGGCCCGGCGGCGGTGCCGATCAGGTAGTGGGTGTCCTCGACGTTGGCGACCCAGTCCCGCATCGCCTCGTTCATCGCGTCCTTGAGCGTGCGCGAGCCGGTGGTCACCGGGACGACAGTGGCGCCGAGCATCCGCATCCGCGCCACGTTCAGCGCCTGCCGCTCGGTGTCCACCTGGCCCATGTAGACGACGCACTCCAGGTCGAACAGCGCGGCGGCGGTGGCGGTGGCCACGCCGTGCTGCCCGGCGCCGGTCTCCGCGATCACCCGCCGCTTGCCCATCCGCCTGGTGAGCAGCGCCTGGCCCAGCACGTTGCGGACCTTGTGCGCACCGGTGTGGTTGAGGTCCTCCCGCTTGAGCAGCACCCGCGCGCCGATCTGCGCGGAGAACCGCCGGGCCTCGTAGAGCAGCGAGGGCGTGCCGGCGTAGTCGCGCAGCAGCGCGTCGAACTCGGCGAGGAACTCCTCGTCGCCCATCGCCTTGCGGTACGCCGCGTCCAGCTCGTCGAGCGCGGCGACGAGCGCCTCGGGGACGAACCGGCCGCCGAACCGGCCGAAGTGACCGGCGGCGTCGGGGACCTGGCCGGCTGCGGGTGCGGCGCTCATCGCGGGCGTCCTCTCGGATCGGGTGGCCCGGCGGCTCAGCGCACCGGGCGGGGCGTGGCCGGGTGGTTACCGGCGTTTACCAGCTCGGCGACGGCTTCGCGTGGGCTCTTCTGGGTGACCAGGCCCTCGCCCACCAGCACGGCGTCGGCGCCGGCGGAGGCGTACCGGATCAGGTCGTGCGGACCGCGCACCCCGGACTCGGCGATCTTGACGACGCTGCTGGGCAGGCCGGGCGCGATCCGCTCGAACACCGAGCGGTCGACCTCAAGCGTACGCAGGTCGCGGGCGTTCACGCCGATGACCTGCGCGCCGGCCTCCAGGGCGCGGTCCGCCTCCTCCTCGGTGTGCACCTCGACCAGCGCGGTCATGCCCAGCGACTCGATCCGCTCCAGCAGGCCGACAAGCGCGTTCTGCTCCAGCGCGGCGACGATCAGCAGCACCATGTCGGCGCCGTGCGCGCGGGCCTCGTGCACCTGGTAGCTGGAGACGACGAAGTCCTTGCGCAGCACCGGCACGTTCACCGCGGCCCGCACCGCCGCCAGGTCGTCGAGCGACCCGCCGAACCAGCGGCCCTCGGTCAGCACGCTGATCGCCCGCGCGCCACCTGCCGCGTAGTCCCCGGCCAGGTCGGCCGGGTCGGCGATCTCGGCCAGCCGCCCCTTGGACGGCGACGAGCGCTTCACCTCGGCGATCACGGCCACGCCGGCCCGGCGCAGGGCCGCGTACGCGTCGAGCGGTGGTGGCGCCGCGGCGGCCAGTTCACGGATCCGCTCCAGCGGAACCTGCTCCTGGCGCCGGGCCACGTCCTCACGTACGCCGGCCAGGATCTCGTCGAGCACCCCTGCGGACGGCGCCGCTCCGGCGTCGTCCCCCTCCGCGTGCGCATGCTCAGCAGTCACCAACGGACTCCCCTCTCCGGGCGTCATGGGCCGATGCTAGGGGGCGCCACCTGGCGACGAGTGCCGGGGGGTATGGCGCACCTCACGACATGGGCTGTGGCATGATGGCCGACTTGCGGTGAACGCCATGTCACGCAGCGCCACCACTGGCATCGACCGTCACCCATCCCTATCTCACCACGATCGTTCCGGGCCCGCAGGACGGGCTCCGGCGGGCGGCTGTGACCAAGGTCAAGGACCTCCGGCCCTGCCCAGGTAGTACCCGGTGCGACACCGTTGACCTGTGCTTCACGACGGCGAAACGTGTGCCCGGAAGCATCGTCGTCGGGCACACTCGACGCCGGCGGCTGCCGACCGTCGCAAACGATCTCGTGTGGGGTGACCATGAACGCCAACGGGCCGACCCAGGGCATCGGCTTGACCACCATCTCCCGTACCGTCGCCTCCCTCGCCGTCGGCGTGGTGGACACGCTGGAGCGCGCGGTGGCCGGGGACGGCCGGACGCGTACCGCCCGGGGCAACGCCTGGGAGGCGGTGTGCGCCGACCGGGCCCGCGCCGAGCAGCGCCGCGAGCTGGAGCGGCTGGTGGCCGAGCTGACCGCCGCGCGCGCCGCGGCCCGGAGGCGCCGCGACGCGCGCGAGGCGCAGCCGGTCAGCTGACCGTCGGGTCCTCGCCCCGGTCCAGCGCGTCCCACGCGTCCCGGGTGCCGCGCTCGACCGCTGGCCGGCCGGGCTCGTCCGCCGGAGCGGGCCGCCGCTCGTACCGGGCGCCCATCGCCGGCCAGCCGTCGCCGCGCAGCGCGGTGAACGCGCCGCCGGCCGCCAGGGCGAGGCCGCCGGCCAGCACAAGTGCCGGCCACTGCCGGCTCACCCCGCCCTCGGTCAGGCCGATCCCGCCGCCGACCGCCACGGCCACGCCGATGCCGGCCAGCAGCACCCCCAGCAGGCGGCGCAGCCGTCCCCGGGTGGCGAGCACCGCGCCACCACCTGCCAGCCCCACGTAGGTCAGCGCCAGCACCCACGGCAGCAGCTCCGTACCGGTGCGCTCGGCCCGCCCGGACGGCAGCGACCCCCGGGCGGTCACCTCCACCGCCCAGGTCCGGGTCACCGCCCAGCAGGCCAGGCCGGCGCCGGCCAGGCAGAGCAGCACCGCGTACGCCAGTTCGCGCCGGCCGCGGGCCGGTGGCGCGGTGGCGCCGGGCGCGCTCACCGGGCCGCCCGCAGCGTCTCGGCGGCCGCGATGGCGGCGAGCACGGCGGCGGCCTTGCTGCGCGTCTCCCGGTCCTCGGCGGCGGGGTCGGAATCGGCCACGATGCCGGCCCCGGCCTGGACGTAGGCGCGGCCGTCGCGGATCAGCGCGGTACGGATCGCGATGGCCATGTCGAGGTCGCCGCCGAAGGCGAAGTAGCCGACGGTGCCGCCGTAGACACCGCGCCGGACCGGCTCCAGCTCCTCGATGATCTCCATGGCACGCACCTTGGGCGCCCCGCTGAGCGTCCCGGCGGGGAACGTCGCGGCCAGCGCGTCGAACGCGGTGCGGTCGTCGCGCAGCTCGCCCACGACAGTGGAGACGATGTGCATGACGTGGCTGTAGCGCTCGATGGTGGCGAACTCGGGCACCTCGACGGTGCCCGGCCGGCACACCCGGCCCAGGTCGTTGCGGCCCAGGTCGACGAGCATCACGTGCTCGGCGCGCTCCTTGGGGTCGGCGAGCAGCTCGGCGGCGAGCCGGGCGTCGCCGTCCGGGGAGCCGCCGCGCGGACGGGTGCCGGCGATCGGGTGCAGCAGCGCCCGTCGCCGCCCGTCCGGGCCGGCGCTGACCTTGAGGTGCGCCTCCGGCGACGAGCCGACGATGTCGAAGCCGTCGAAGCGCAGCAGGTACATGTACGGGCTGGGGTTCGTGGTGCGCAGCACCCGGTAGACGTCGAGCGGGTCGGCGTCGGTGGGGCGCTCGAAGCGCTGGCTGAGCACGATCTGGAAGCACTCGCCGGCCCGGATCGCCTCCTTGGCCGTCTCCACCGCCTTCGGGTAGCCGCCCTCGGGGGTACGGCTGACCACCTCGCCGACGCCGGGCCGGCCCACCGTCGAGACCATGGGCGGAATCGGTCGGGACAGCGCTGTGGTCATCGCGTCGAGGCGACCGACGGCGTGGTGGTACGCGGCCTCGACCCGCTCGTCCCGCCCGGGGGTGTCCAGCGGCGGCAGCACCGCGTTGGCGACCAGGATCGCCGAACCCTCGTAGTGGTCAAGGACCACCAGATCGGTCGCGAGCATCATGCCCAGCTCGGGCACGTCCAGCTCGTCCTCGGTCAGCTCGGGCAGGCGCTCGAAGCGGCGGACCAGGTCGTACGCGAGGTAGCCGACCAGGCCGCCGGTCAGCGGCGGCATGTCGCCGGCCGGGTCCCAGGCCGGCCCGGCCAGCGCCGCGACCGACTCGCGCAGCACGGTGACCGGGTCGCCGGAGGTGGGCACGCCGGCCGGCGGGGTGCCGGTCCAGCTCGCCGCGCCGTCGCGCTCGGTGAGCGTGGCGCTGCTGCGTACGCCGATGAACGAGTAGCGCGACCAGGCCGTGCCCGCCGAGCCGACGCCCTGTTCGGCGGACTCCAGCAGGAACGTGCCGGGGCCGCCGGCCAGCTTGCGGTAGACCCCGACCGGTGTTTCCGCGTCGGCGAGCAGCCGCCGGGTCACCGGTACGACCCGCCAGCGGGCGGCCAGGTCGGCGAAGGTGGACCGGTCCGGGTGGACCGTGCCGTCGGTCACGGGGTCGCCTCCGGGGAGCTGACCGGCAGTTCGGTGAAGAAGCAGGTGCGCTGCCCGGTGTGGCAGGCCGCGCCGACCTGTTCCACGCCGACCAGCAGCGCGTCGCCGTCGCAGTCCAGCGCCACCGAGCGCACGTACTGGTGGTTGCCCGAGGTGGCGCCCTTGACCCAGTACTCGCCGCGGCTGCGCGACCAGTAGGTGGCCCGCCCGGTGGTGAGCGTGCGGTGCAGCGCCTCGTCGTCCATCCAGGCGACCATCAGCACCTCGCCCGTGTCGTGGGCGCGGACCACGGCGGCGACCAGGCCGTCCGGGGTGCGGCGGAGCTTCGCGGCGATGGCCGGGTCGAGCCGGGACGGGCGGGCCGGTCCGGGAGTGGGGGCGCCGGTCAGCGGCGCGTCAGGAGCGGGCACGGTTGACCATTCTCCCGCACGCGGCCCGGGCCGCGCCGACGTGTCCCGGGAGACGGGCGGCTCGCGCCTCCGGCGGGGCGTTCAGCCGGATTCCTCCTCCGCCCGGCGGTACGCGTCGATCTTGTATTCGAGAACCTTCAGGTCCTCCTCCAGCTCGGCCATCCGGGCCAGCACCCGGGCCCGGTGCGCCTCGAACAGCGCCCGCCGCGCGCCGAGCGTGCTGTCCCCGTGCCGGGCCAGTTCGGCGTAGCGGCGCATGTCGCGCACCGGCATCCCGGTGCGCCGCAGCCGGGTGAGCAGGAACAGCCAGTTGACGTCGGACTCGGTGTAGCGCCGGCGGCCGGACGAGTCCCGCCCGACGCGGCCCACCAGGCCCTCCTGCTCGTACCAGCGCAGCGTGTAGGTGGTCAGGCCGACCCGTTCCGCCGCCTCACCCACGGTGAGGCTCATCTCCCGCGTGCTGATGTCCACGCCCTTCAGGCTTCCAGTTCGAGCGCACTCGAAGTCAAGTCCTCATTGCCAGGGACGGTGAATTCACCTACCGTTGAGTTCAACGGGTGATGAATTGACGGAGGCGAGCATGGACTACGCGGTGTCGGTCCGCGAGCTGGTGGTCGACCGGGGCGGACGGCGGGTGCTGCACGGCATCACCTGCGCGGTGCCCCGGGGCAGCGTCACCGGACTGCTCGGGCCCAGCGGCAGCGGCAAGACCACGCTGATGCGCGCGGTGGTCGGCGTGCAGACGATCGGCACCGGCGCCGTCGACGTGCTCGGCCGCCCGGCCGGCTCGGCCGACCTGCGCCGCCGGGTGGGTTACCTGACCCAGGCGCCGAGCGTCTACGCCGACCTGACGGTGCGGGAGAACGCCCGCTACTTCGCGGTACTCCAGGGCCGGGGCCGCGCCGAGGCCGACCGCGCGGTCGCCGACGTCGGCCTGGCGACCGCCGCCGACCAGCTCGTCGGCACGCTCTCCGGCGGCCAGCGCAGCCGCGCCTCGCTGGCCTGCGCGCTCGTCGGCGAACCGGAGCTTGTCGTCCTCGACGAACCCACAGTGGGCCAGGACCCGGTGCTGCGGGCCGACCTGTGGGCCCGGTTCCACGCCATGGCCGCGAACGGCACCACGCTGCTGGTCTCCAGCCACGTGATGGACGAGGCCGCCCGCTGCGACCGGCTACTGCTGATCCGCGAGGGCCGGCTGATCGCCGACGACACCCCGGCGGCGGTCCGCGCCACCACCGGGACCGACGACCTGGAGGAGGCGTTCCTGCGCCTGATCCGCGACGCCGAGGGAGAGGCGCGATGAACGGACGCATCCTGGCCGCCACCACCGGGCGCATCCTGCGCCAGCTCCGGCACGACCGGCGGACCGTGGCGCTGCTCGTGGTGGTGCCGTCGGTGCTGCTCACGCTCGTCTACTTCATGTACGTCGACCAGCCCGCCCCGCCCGGCGCGCCCAGCACGTTCGACCGGGTGGCCCTGATCATGCTGGGCTTCTTCCCGTTCATCATCATGTTCCTGGTGACAAGCATCGCCATGCTGCGCGAGCGCACCACCGGCACGCTGGAGCGCCTGCTCACCACGCCGCTGGGAAAGCTCGACCTGCTCTTCGGGTACGGCATCGCGTTCGGCCTGGCCGGGGTGCTCCAGTCCACAGTGGCATCGGTGGTCGCGTACCGGGTGTTCGGCCTGGAGACCGCGGGCAGCGCGTGGCTGGTCGTGCTGATCGCCGGGGTGAACGCGGTCCTGGCGGTGGCGCTCGGCCTGTTCTGCTCGGCGTTCGCCCGCACCGAGTTCCAGGCGGTCCAGTTCATGCCGGTGGTGGTGGCCCCGCAGCTGCTGTTGTGCGGCCTGTTCGTGCCGCGCGGCGAGATGGCCGGCTGGCTCCAGGCGGTCAGCGACGCGCTGCCGCTGTCGTACGCGGTCGAGGCGTTGCAGGAGGTCGGCGCGCACGCCGAGCCGACCGGGACGATGTGGCGGGACGTGGCGATCGTGGCCGGGGCGGCGGTGGCGGCGCTGGTGCTTGCCGCCGCGACGCTGCGCCGGCGCAGCGGGTGAACGCGCGGCGCACCGGGCGGCGGCCCGGCAACCCGGACACCCGCGAGGCCATCCTCACCGCGGCGCGGGAGGCCTTCGCCGAGCGTGGCTTCGACGCCACGTCGATCCGGGCCGTCGCCACCGCGTCCGGCGTGGACCCGGCTCTCGTGCACCACTACTTCGGTGGCAAGGAGGAGCTGTTCCGGTCCGCGACGGCGTTCCCGGCCGACCCGGGGCGGCTGCTGCCTGTGGTGCTCGACGGCAGCCCGGAAGCGGTGGGCGAGCGGATGGTCCGGGTGTTCCTGGAGGTCTGGGACTCCCCCGCCGGCACCGCCGGGGTGGCGCTGCTGCGTTCGGCGGTGAGCAACGACTGGACCGCCCGGCTGCTGCGCGAGTTCCTGGTCACGCAGGTGCTGCGCCGGGTGCTCGACCATCTCGACGTCGACCCGGCACAGCGCGCGCTGCGCGGCGGGCTGGTCGCCACCCAGCTCGCCGGGCTGGCCATGATGCGGTACGTGCTCCGCCTCGACGCGGTGGCCGGCGCCGAGCCGGCGACGCTGGTGGCCGCCGTCGGCCCGACGGTCCAGCGTTACCTCACCGGCGACATCGCCTGAGCCGCCCCCGTGCCGTGCGGCGCCGACGGCCGGTCCGGCCGGCTCAGGCCGCGGCCCGGGGGCAGAGCATCGGGTGGAGCAGGCGGGACAGCTCCGCCACGTCGGCGACGGGCCGGGCAAAGGCGAGCCGGGCCCGCCGGGTCGCCCCGGGCCGCCCGTGCGCGACCACCAGCCCGTACCTGTCGATCCGGACCACCCGGGGCGTGCGGTCGCCGGTCAGGGCCAGCCGCCGCCGCAGGTAGTCGCCGACCTGTTCGCCGTGGTGGTCGGTCAGGTCGGCCAGCAGCTCGGCCTCGACCGGGTGCAGCGGGTCCGGTTCGGCCTCCGCGTACGCCTCGGGGTCGATCCGGCGCACGCGCCCGGCGCGTTCCCAGCGGGCCTCGGCCACCTCGAATCGGTGCAGGTGGAACCGGCTGCCCACGTCGAGCAGGTCACCGACCGGGTCGGTGGTGGCGAAGTCGACCGCCGCGTCGCGCGCCTCGTCCCCGTCCAGCCGCGTCGCCCAGCCGGACACCCAGGCCCGGCCGAGCGAGGGCGCCCCGGCGGCGGGCGGCAGGTCGAGCACGTCGAGCACGGTGGCCACGTCGGTGTCACCGGACGGCGGCACGAGCGCCGCGGCGAGGTCACTGACGACGGGCACGAGCAGCAGGACCCGCCCGTCGGCGTCGACGGCGTGCCGGGCCTGGTGCGGGCCGGGCTGCCGGGCCAGGTGGATGAGGGCGGGCAACCGGCCCGCGACCAGGGTTCGCACGATCTCCGCCGGGCTGGGTCGCATGATCCCGACCTCCTCAACATAGGTTAGGCTTGCCTAAGTAGAAGGCTAGACGATCGGAGACCTCCGCGTGAACCACCCCCGGCCCAAGGCCCGGCTCTCCCGCGCCCTCGGCATCCCGCTGACCCGCAAGTGCGTGCGGTACTTCGAGCGACGCCCCTACCCGCCGGGTGTGCACGGCCGCTCCCGCCGCACCACCTCCGACTACCAGGTACGGCTGCTGGAGAAGCAGCGGCTGCGCCACCAGTACAACGTCAGCGAGGCCCAGCTCCGCCGGCTGTTCGACGAGGCGGCCCGGGGCGCCGGCAAGACCGGCGAGACGCTCGTCGCGCTTCTGGAGCGGCGCCTCGACGCGGTGGTGCTGCGGGCCGGGCTCGCGCGCAGCGTCTACCAGGCCCGCCAGCTCGTCGCACACGGCCACATCACCGTCGACGGGCGCAAGGTCGACCGGCCGTCGTACCGGCTGCGGCCCGGCCAGGTGGTCGGCGTACGCGAGCGCAGCCGCGCGCTGCCGCCGTTCCAGCTCGCCGCCACCGGTGCGCACGCCGACGCGCAGCCCCGGCCGTACCTGTCGGCGCAGCCGGCCGAGCTGCGCGCCACGCTGGTGCGCGAACCGGCCCGGCACGAGGTGCCGGTGGTCTGCGACGAGCAGCTCGTGGTGGAGTTCTACTCCCGCTGACCGCCGCTCCCGAGCAGACCCGCCAGGATCAGCGGGTCTGCTCCAACCCTGGTGGACCCGCCAGAATCAGCGGGTCTGCTCCAACCAGGACGCGTACAACAGCGCGTACACCGAGTCCGGGTCGCGGACCAGCTCCTCGTGCGGGCCGCGCTGCACGATCCGGCCCCGGTCCACCACGATCACCTCGTCGGCGGCCTGCGCGGTGGACAGCCGGTGCGCGATGGCGAGCGTGGTCCGGCCCCGGGTCACCGCGTCCAGCGTCCGCTGCAGGCGGACCTCGGTGGCCGGGTCGACCGCGCTCGTCGCCTCGTCCAGCACCAGCAGGTCCGGGTCCGCGACGTACGCCCGGGCCAGCGCCACGAGCTGCCGCTCGCCGACGCTCAGCGCCTCCCCGCGCTCGCCGACCGGCGTGTCCAGCCCGGACGGCAGCCCGTCCAGCCAGTCCGACAGGCCCAGCTCGGCGAAGGCGGCGGTGAGCCGCTCGTCGGTCAGGTCCGGGCGGGCGAAGCGGACGTTCTCCCCGACCGTGGCGTCGAACAGGAAACCGTCCTGCGGCACCATCACCACCCGGGAACGCAGCGAGTCGAAGCGCACCTGACGCAGGTCCACCCCGGACAGCAGCACCGCCCCCTCGGTCGGGTCCATCAGCCGGGTGAGCAGCTTGGCGAACGTGGTCTTGCCGCTTCCGGTCTCGCCCACCACCGCCACCCGGCTCTTCGCCGGGATGTCGAGCGTCACGCCGTGCAGCACCGGCGGCCCCCCGGGATAGGCGAACGTCACACCGGCGAACCGGGCGTCCAGCGGCCCGGGCGGCAGCTTCCGGCCCTGCTCGCCCGGGTCTGCCACGTCCGGTGAGACGTCCAGCACGTCGAGCACCCGGCGCCAGCCGGCGATCGCGTTCTGCGCCTCGTTCAGCACCTCGGTGGCGATCTGCACCGGCTGGATGAACAGCGTGACCAGGAACAGGAACGCGGTGAGCTGGCCGACAGTGAGCGTGCCGTCCACGCCGAGGCTGACCCCGACCACCACCACGCCGGCCAGCGCCAGCCCGGCGGCCAGCTCCCCCACCGAACTGCCCATGATGCTGATCCGGATCGCCCGCTGCTGGGCCACCCGCTGCCCGTCGATGGCCGTGTCCAGCCGCCGCGCGGTGCGCCCGGCGATGCCGTACGCCCGGATCACCGGCGCGCCCACCACGCTCTCGCCGATCGCGCCGAGCAGCGTGCCGGTGCGCTGCCGCACCAGCCCGTACGCTCCGGCGAGGCGGCGCTGCAACTGCCGGATCACCAGCACCGCGGGCGCGAACGCGACGAGCACCACGAGCGTCAACTGCCAGGAGTACGCGAGCATCACGGCGGTGGTCACCAGCAACTGACCCAGGTTGACGATCAGGATCACGCCGCCCCACTGGAGGAACTGGGTGATCTGGTCGACGTCGCTGGTGACCCGGGAGACCAGCGAACCGCGCCGCTCGGACTGCTGGTGCAGCATGGAGAGGTCGTGCACGTGCCGGAACGCCCGGGTACGCACCCCGGCCAGCGCGGTCTCGCTCACCGTGAACAACCGGCGCATCATCAGGTAGCCGCACGCGGTGGTGAGCACCAGCACCCCGGCGGTGATCGCCACGGTGAGCGAGATGACGTTCAGGTCGAGGCCGCCGACGATGCCGTGGTCGATACCGCGCTGCACCGCCACCGGCACCGCGACCCGGCCGACCATGTAGACCAGCGCCAGCGCCAGCGTGCCGGCCAGGCCGGTACGCAGCTCCGGGGAGAGCGCCAGCCCGCGCCGCAGCGTCCGCCAGGTCGACTCGGCGGCCTCGGTGTTCCGGTCCGCCTCCGCCGTCGTCGCGCTCACCGGTCCACCTCCAGGCCCGAGGTCAACGGGGTGACCTCGTCGTACGTCCGATTCTGCTCGCGTTCCTGCTCGGCCTGCTCGTACGCGGTGACCAGGTCGGCGTACCCGGGCACGGTGGCCAGCAGCTCGGTGTGGGTGCCGCGCGCCACCACCCGGCCCTGCTCCACGTAGATCACCTCGTCGGCGAGGGCGATGGTGGCCCGGCGGTACGCCACCACCAGGATGGACGCCGGGGCGCCGCCGTCGGCCGGTGCGCGCAGACCGGCCAGGATGGCCGCCTCGACCCGTGGGTCGACGGCGCTCGTGGCGTCGTCGAGCACCAGCAGCCGGGGTCGCCCGGCGAGCGCCCGGGCCAGCGTCAGCCGTTGGCGCTGCCCGCCGGACAGCGACGTGCCCCGCTCGCCGACCATGGTGTCCAGCCCGTCCGGCAGCGCCGCGACGAAGCCGTCCGCCTCGGCCAGCCGCAGCGCCGCCCACACCTCGTCGTCGCCGATGCCGGCCCGGTCCAGCGCGATGTTGGCCCGGACCGTGTCGTCGAAGACGAACGGCACCTGCGCCACGAGTGCCACCGTCTCGGCCAGCGACGCGGCGGTCAGCTCCCGCACGTCCACGCCGTCCAGCATGACCCGCCCGGCGCCCGGGTCGACCAGGCGCACGGCCAGCGAGGTGATCGTGGACTTGCCCGCGCCGGTGGGGCCGACCAGGGCGACCGTCTTCCCGGCCGGCACGGTGAACGTCACCTCGCCGAGCACCTGGGCGCCGGGCAGGTGCGCCTCGGCCGGCTCGTACGCGAAGTGCACGTCGTCGAAGGCGAGGGTGGCCGGCTCCCGGGTGGACCGGTCGAGCGTCCTCGTGCCGTACGGCATCTCGCCGGTCGCGTCCAGCACCCGGCGGACCCGGTCCCATCCCGCGACGCTGCGCGGCAGCTCGGCCAGCACCCAGCCGATGGCACGGACCGGGAAGGCCAGCACGGTGAACAGGAACGCGACGCTGACCAGCTCGGTCACCGTGAGCGCGCCCTGCCGCAGCCGCAGCGCGCCGACCACCAGGACGGCGAGCGTGCCGAGGCTGGGCAGCGTCTCCAGCATCGGGTCGAACACGCCCCGCAGCCGGCCGACCGAGATCAGCGCGTCGCGCAGCTCGCCGGCGCGGGAGGCGAAGCGGGCCGTCTCCTGTGCCTCGCGGCCCATCGTCTTGACCACCAGAGCGCCGTCGAAGCTCTCGTGCGCGATGCCGCTGACCTCGGCCCGCAGCCGCTGCGCCCGGGCCTGGCGGGGTGCCATCCGGCGGGAGTAGACCACGTTGAGCGCGAACAGCGCGGGGAACACCGCGAGGCCGACCAGGGCCAGCGCCCAGTCGGTGAAGAACAGCGAGACCACCGCGCCGACGAGCATCACCAGCGTGCCGACCGCGAACGGCAGCGGCGCGATCGGGTACCAGGCCGCCTCCACGTCGGAGTTGGCGTTCGAGAGCAGCGTGCCGGTGGAGTTGCGGTGGTGCCAGGAAAGCGGCAGTTCCAGGTAGCGGCGGGTGACCCGGCGGCGGTAGGCGGCCTGGAGCCGGTACTGCATGTAGCCGGCGCCGAGGCGGCGGCCGAAGATGCCGACGACCCGCAGCACGCTGATGCCGAACAGCGCGGCGGCGGCGAGCGCCAGCCCTCCGCCGGCCACCTCGCCGCGCTCCACGGCCGGCACGACCACCTCGCCGACCACCGCGCCGACGACGTACGCGCTGGCGATCACCAGGAGGCCGAACAGCACGCTGCCGCTGACCGCGACCGCGAAGATCCGCGGCTGTTCCCGGATGGCCCGGCCGAGCACCCGTAGCCCTCTGCCGAGCACGTCCCGACTTGTCCCGCTCGCCACGCTGTCCCCCGCCGTAAGCCGCAGTTTTCTCCCCCATCCTTACCGTTCTCCGGCGCTCACGCCGACCCGGCCGGGATATGTCCGCCGTCACGTTCGCACGGAGCTGGGCGGACACCGGCCGGATCGATCGCGCGCCGGGGTCCGGCCGGGCGTGGCGCGCCGATCGGCCGGGACGGGCCTACCATCAGGGGATGCCGCGGTACGCCCGAACGGAGCGCGAGGCGCTCGCCGACCTGATGCTCGAACTGGGACCGGACGCGCCGACCGTCAACGAGGGGTGGACCACCCGTGACCTGGCGGCGCACCTGCTGGTGCGGGAGCGCCGGCCGGACGCGGCCGGCGGGATCCTGCTGCCGCCGCTGCGTGGATACGGCGAGTCGGTGCGCCGGCGGATCGCCGCCGGGCCGTACGCCGACCTGATCGCCCGGGTACGCCGCCCCCCGGTGTGGAGCCCGGTGAGCAATCCCCTCACCGACGAGCTCGCCAACGGGATGGAGTTCTTCATCCACCACGAGGACGTGCGACGGGCCCGGCCCGGCTGGCACCCGCGCGAGCTGCCGGCCGGGCAGCAGGCGGTGCTGTGGAAGCGGGCGTCCCTGCTGGCCCGGATGGCGCTGCGGCGGTTCCCGGCCGAGGTCCTGGTGCAGGCGCCGGGGCACGGCGAACTGCGGGCCGGCGGTGGCGGCGAACGGCTGCGGGTGGTGGGCGCGCCGGGTGAGCTGGTGCTGTTCCTCACCGGGCGGCAGCGGGTGGCCCGGGTGCAGGTGGACGGCCCGGCCGAGAGCGCCGAGCGTCTGCGTACCGCCGAACTGGGCCTGTGACCGACGAGCGGTGACCGCTCGCCCGCCGGCTGTCGGAGGTGGACGCCGGGAGATCGACGACTGTCACCGCGACGCCGCGCCCCGGGCCACCGGCGACCGGTTCCGCGCCGCCCGGCCGGCACGCCTGAGCCGGTTCCAGCAGGCGGGACCGGCGGCTACGCGGCCGATCAGGGCTAGCCGCTGGCCGGGTGCAGGCAATACCCTTCGGTAACCGCAGACCGACGTGACCCCCGTCACGTCCCTCCACCCCTGAAGGCGGCTACAGCGATGGCTCTCGATGTACCGTACCGTTCCGTACCGGACATGTTCCTCAAGCGCGTGGCGGACTCCCCCGACCGGCACGCCTTCGCCCACCCCGCACCCGACGACTCGGGCCCGGTCTGGCTGACGTGGGAGCAGGTCGGGCAGCGCGCCAAGGCGATAGCCGCCGGGCTGCACGGGCTCGGTGTCGGCCTGGAGAACCCGGTGGCGATTCTGGCCAACACGCGCCTGGACTGGGTGCTCGCCGACTTCGGCATCATGTGCGCCGGTGGTGCCACCACCACCGTCTACCCCACCACCGAGCCCGAGGACGCGGTCTACATCATCGCCGACTCCGGCTCGAAGGTGCTGTTCGCGGAGAACGAGGCGCAGGCGGCGAAGATCGCCGGGGCGGATCTTCCCGCGTTGACCCACGTGGTGCTCTTCGACGGCACCCCCGACCCGGCGGCGGCCGTCCCGCAGCTCACCCTGGCCGAGCTGGAGGAGCGCGGCGCCGCGGCGCTGAGCGCCGAGCCGGACCTGATCGACACGCTCGTCGCCGGCATCGGCCCGGACCACCTGGCCACGCTCATCTACACGTCGGGCACCACCGGCCGCCCGAAGGGCGTGGAGCTGCTGCACGGCGGCTGGTGCTGGGAGGGCGTGGCGCAGGCAGACCTGGGCCTGCTGCGCGTCGACGACCTGCAATACCTGTGGCTGCCGCTGTCGCACTCGTTCGGCAAGACGCTGCTCTGCGGCGCCACCCACGTCGGCCTGCCCACCTACGTCGACGGCCGGGTGGACAAGCTCGTCGACCTGCTCGGCGTGGTGCAGCCGACGCTCATGTGCGGTGCGCCCCGGGTCTTCGAGAAGGTCTACAACAAGGCGGTCACCACCGCGCAGGGCGCCGGTGGCGCCAAGGCCAAGATCTTCGCCTGGGGCGTCGGGGTGGGCAAGGAGAAGGTCGCGCTGGAGCAGGCCGGCAAGCCGGTCCCGGCCGGGCTGCGGATGAAGTACGCGCTCGCCGAGAAGCTCGTGTTCAGCAAGCTCCAGGCACGGCTCGGCGGCCGGATGCGGGTGCTGGTCTCCGGCGCGGCGCCGCTGAGCAAGGAGATCGCCACCTTCTTCGCCGCCGCCAACCTGCCCATCTCCGAGGGCTACGGGCTGACCGAGACCAGCGCCGGCGCGTTCGTGAACCCGCCCGACGGGCTGAAGATCGGCAGCGTGGGCCGGGCCATGGGCGACCTGGAGTGCCGGATCGACACCGACGGTGAGGTCCTGCTGCGCGGCAAGCCGGTCATGCGCGGCTACCACAACCTGCCGGAGGAGACCGCCGCCGCGTTCACCGATGACGGCTTCTTCCGCACCGGCGACATCGGCACGCTCGACGCCGACGGCTACCTGCGCATCACCGACCGGAAGAAGGACCTGGTCAAGACGTCCGGCGGCAAGTACGTCGCGCCGTCGCACATCGAGGGCATGTTCAAGGCGGTGTGCCCGTACACCTCGCAGGCGGTGGTGATCGGGCAGGCCCGCAACTACTGCACCATGCTCGTCACGCTCGACCCGGACGCGATCAAGGGCTGGGCCGCCGGCACCCCGCTCGATGGCAGCGACTACACCACGATCGTCACCTCGCCGCAGGCGCGGGAGATGGTCGAGGGCTACGTCGCCGAGCTGAACGGCAGGCTCAACCGCTGGGAGACGATCAAGAAGGTGACGATCCTTCCCCGCGACCTCACCATCGAGGACGGCGAGGTCACGCCGTCGCTGAAGATCAAGCGCCGCAGTGTGGAGACGAACTTCGCCTCCGAGATCGACAAGATGTACGAGGGGACGCTCGCCGAGCTGTAGTCCGCACCGCGCCGGCCGTGCCCCACCGTCCCGGGGCACGGCCGCGTGCGTTCTCAGAGGTGCCCCTCCCGCCACCGGCTCTGCTCGGCCTCGGCGGCGATCTGCTCCTCCAGCGCGAGCCGGCGTACCCGGCGCCGGCGGTCGTCCTCCCCCCGGGTCTCCCAGGCGACGCCGGCGCAGGTGAGCACCGCCAGCGCGGCGAGCGCGTTCAGCTCGTGGAGCCGGGCGACGGCCGGGACGGCCGCGGCGAGCACCAGCACCGTCACCAGCAGCGGCGTCCGTGCCCGGCGCTCCGCCAGCCACCAGCACCCGGCGAGGCTGAGCAGGTAGATCCCGACGCCGCCGAACAGGACCCCGGCCCAGAGGACCCCCAGCTCCGGACCCCACGCGGGCGTCGTCGGTGAGGCGGCCTCGGCCAGCAGATCCTTGAGGCCGAGGGCGAAGAAGATGATCCCGGCGACCATCGGCAGGTGCAGGAACGTGTAGACGGTGCGGGCCAGCCGCAGCCGTGCGGCGGGGTCCCGGGCCTGGTGCAGGGCCTGTTCCAGCGCGAACCTCAGCGTGTCGAAGTACGCCCACCACAGCGCCGCCACGATCACCACGCCGAGCAACGCGGCGACCGCCACCGGGCCGGTGAGCGGCAGCCCGCGCTTCGGGCCGAGCCCGAGCGCGATGAGCGACTCGCCGAGCGCGACGAGCACGATCAGCGCGTGCCGCTCCGCCCAGTGCCCGGCCGAGATCACCACCCACCACTGGCGGGCGAGGATCGCCCCGGCGATGTACTCGACGAGCAGCGCCAGGGTCCAGAGCGCCAGTTGCAGCCCCACCGCGAAACGCCCGTGCGCCAGCCGGCCGGGCAGGGTGCCGGCGACGACCAGCAGCACCGTGGCCACTGTCGGGGCCAGGAAGCGTATCCGCAGTCCCCGGCGCCGGGCCGGGTCGGCGCGGTCGGCCCAGGCGAAGACGGTGAGCTGGGCGGTCCGGATCACGAAGTAGCACGCGGCGAAGACGAGCGGCCCGGGCAGCCAGCCCTCGCGGTTGGTGGCGAACGCGCTGGGTGTGCTGAGCACGAGCAGGAACGTCGCCGCCACGGTGACGACGCCGACCAGCGGCAGCATCCCCTGGTCGGCGCGGAACGCGTTGCCCATCCGGGCGAAGCCGGTCCACGACCACCAGAGCAGCGCCAGCACCAGCAGGAACCGGTAGAGGTTGACCGGCGTGAACACCGACGCGGTGAGCGTGGTGACGCTCAGGAACGCGAAGACGAAGACCAGGTCGTAGAAGAGCTCCACCCAGGTGGTCCGGGAACCCGGCGCGCTGCGCCGCACCGCCAGCGACCACCGGACCGCGTCCCCGTCTCCCACCCGGGCAGTGTGCGGGCACCGGCCCGCCCTCAGCCGGGGTTCGAGCGGATCACCACCGGATCGGGCGGGCGGTCAGGCGATGACGCTGGGTTCCCGCCACTGCGGGCGGCTGGTCCGGTCCAGGTCGTAGCGGACCGCGGCGAGCCGCCCGACCGCCTCCACCAGCTCGGCGGCGGGAAGCGTGAAGGGCAGCCGCAGGAAGCGCTCCAGCGTCCCGTCCAGGCCGAACCGGGGTCCGGGCGCCAGTCGTACGCCGACCTCCTCGGCCGCGCGGGCCAGCGCGCTGGAGATGGGACCGTCCAGCTCGGCCCAGAGCGTGACGCCGCCGCCGGGCACCCGCACCCGCCAGTCGGGCAGCCGGTCGGCGAGCGCCGCGACCAGGGCGTCCCGCTGTGTGACGAGCTGGGCCCGGCGGGCGGCCACGATGGCCGGCGCCTCGGTGAGCAGGTGCACTGCGACGAGCTGGTCGAGCACCGGGCTGGCCATGTCCACCCCGACCCGGGCCGCGGCCAGCCGCTGCACCTGGGGCGCGGAGGCGCGTACCCACCCGATCCGCAGCCCACCCCAGTAGGGCTTGCTCATGCCGCCGATGCTGATCACCCGGGAGTGCCTGTCGAAGACCGCCACCGGGGGCGGCAGCGTGGTGTCGTCGAGCGGCAGGTCGACGAAGGACTCGTCGACCACCAGGTCGGTGCCGGCCGCGTGGGCCGTCCCGACCAGCCGCTCGCGCAGGTCGGCCGCCATCAGGTGGCCGGTCGGGTTCTGGAACTCGGGAATCACGTACGCGAGCTTCGGCCGGGTCTGCCGCAGGCTGCCGAGCAGCAGTTCGGCGTCCCAGCCCTCGTCGGACAGGCCGTGCGTGGCGATCCTGGCCCGCCGGGCGGAGAGCGCGGCGAGCGCGTTGGGGTAGGTGGGCGACTCGACGAGCACCGCGCCGCCGGGCGACAGGGCCAGCCGCAGCACCAGGTCCAGCGCGTGCTGGGTGCCGTTGGTGACCATGATCTGCTCCGGGCTGGTGGGCAGGCCACGTTCGGTGTACCCGCGCGCCACCGCCTCGCGCAGCTCGATGATGCCGGTCGGGTGGTAGCCGGCGCCGCTGAGGTAGCGGGGCAGGTCCTCGGCCGCGGCCCGGGCGGCGGGGACGAGCTGCGGGGGCGCGGACAGCGCGGCCACCCCGAGGTCGATCATGTCGCGGTCGTCGAGCGGCGTCCACAGCCCGGTGCTGGCCACCCGGTGCCCGCCGGGCAGCATGGTCCAGCTGCCCGCGCCCCGGCGGCTGGCCAGGTGGCCGCTCTCCCGCAGTTCCCGGTACGCGGCGGTGACAGTGGTCCGGCTGATCCGCAGCGCCTCGGCCAGTTCCCGCTCGGCCGGCAGGCGTACCCCGAGGGGGAGGCGCCCGTCGGCGAGCAACCCGCGGACGGCGCCGGCGAGCGCGGCGTAGTCGGGGCTGCGCCGACGGCCTGGCAGTGCGTGCCACTGACCGAGGAGTCGCGCCAATTGGACGCCGCGCACCTGGCTGGTCATGGCCACACCCCCGAAATTGGCACCCTCGACAACCACGATTGGCACCTAGGGTGGCATGCATGGCACAGCTTGGCAATCTCCGGCACCGGCCGGTACGACGGCTCGCCCAGCTCTACGCCGGACTGGTCCTCTACGGCCTGAGCATGGCGCTGATGATCCGCTCCGAGCTGGGACTGGACCCGTGGGACGTGTTCCATCAGGGACTCGCCCGGCAGACCGGCCTGTCCTTCGGGACCGTCACCATCGCGGTCGGCGCCCTCGTGCTCGTCCTCTGGATCCCGCTGCGGCAGCGACCCGGCCTCGGCACGGTCAGCAACGTCGTGGTGATCGGCCTGGTCGTCGACGCTGCCCTGGCCGTGCTGCCGGCCGGCGACGGCCTGCCGGCCCGCGTCGCGCTGCTCGTCGCCGGGATCGTCGCCAACGGCGCCGCCACCGGGCTCTACCTGGGCGCCGGGCTCGGCCCCGGCCCACGCGACGGGCTGATGACCGGCTTCGTCGCCCGCCACCCCCGCTTCTCGGTCCGGCTGGTCCGCACCGTCATCGAGGTCACCGTGCTGGCGCTCGGCTGGCTGCTCGGCGGCACCGTCGGTCTCGGCACCGTGGCGTACGCGCTGACCATCGGCCCGCTGGCCCAGTTCTTCATCCCGGTCTTCGCGCTGCCGCCACGCCCGGCGGCCGGTGCTTACGCTACGTGATCATCACCGGGCCGACCGCCACGGCCGGGACGCCGCGCAACGCGTTGAGCTGCGGCGACACACAAGCGGGAAACCAGGTGTTTCCTCCGCCGTCGCGGCCGGGCATCATTCCTGCATGGGGGAGAACGGATGGCGTTGGAGCGACGCCTGGATCTTCGTCGCGCTTGTCATCGCCAGTGGCGCCGGCCGGCACCGGCGGGCCGCCGCGACACGCAGGCCGGAGGGTGTCCGCCTGGCCGACGTCCTCTCCACCGCCGACCACCTCAACCAGGCCATCCCCGAACGGCACGAGGTGGAGGGCGCGGTCCGGCGGCTGGTCGGCGCGGGTCTGGTCAGCGTCGCCGACGGCTGGTTCCGGGTCACCGCCGACGGTGAGCGGCTCTGGCGCACCCGCCCCAGCGCCGGGCTCGGCACCACGGTGGACACGGTGCAGGGCGTGCTGACCCGGCGGCACCCGCCCGCCGAGAGCGAGTGGCACCTCGACGAGAACGACCACGCCGCCGCCGTGCAGGAGTACGTGGTCCGGTCGATCCCGATGCCGCGCCGCTCCCCCGAGGGGCACCCCGGCCGGCAGTGACCCGCCTCAGCGCACCGGGTGCCCGGCGCCGCGCAGCGCGTCCTTGACCTCGCCGACGGTGAGTTCGCCGAAGTGGAAGACGCTCGCCGCGAGCACCGCGTCCGCACCCGCGCCGACGGCCGGCGGGAAGTGGGCCACCTCGCCCGCGCCGCCGCTGGCGATCACCGGCACGTCGACCACCTCGCGGACCGCCTGGATCAGCGGCAGGTCGAACCCGGCCTTGGTGCCGTCGGCGTCCATCGAGTTGAGCAGGATCTCGCCCGCGCCCAGCTCGGCGCCGCGCGCCGCCCACTCGACCGCGTCCAGGCCGGTGCCCCGCCGTCCGCCGTGCGTGGTCACCTCGAAGCCGCTCGGCGTCGTGCCGTGCGGTGCGCGGCGCACGTCCAGCGAGAGCACCAGCACCTGCCGGCCGAACCGGTCGGCGATCTCGGCGATCAACTCCGGCCGGGCGATGGCGGCGGTGTTCACGCCGACCTTGTCCGCCCCGGCGCGCAGCAGCGTGTCGACGTCGGCGACCCGGCGGACACCACCGCCCACGGTGAGCGGGATGAAGACCGACTCGGCGGTGCGCCGCACCACGTCGAGCATGGTCCCCCGGTCGCTGGACGAGGCGGTGACGTCGAGGAAGGTCAGCTCGTCCGCGCCGGCCCGGTCGTAGGCCGCCGCCAGCTCCACCGGGTCGCCGGCGTCGCGCAGGTCGAGGAAGTTGACCCCCTTGACCACGCGCCCGGCGTCCACGTCCAGACACGGGATGACCCGTACCGCCACCGTCATGCCCCGAGCCTAACGAACGCGCGGGCGGTGGTGACCCGCCGGTGAGGCCGGTCACCACCGCCCGCTGCGGTGTGTGCGTTCGCGCCGGTCAGAGACGGACCAGCATCTTGCCGAGGTTCTCGCCGCGCAGCAGGCCGAGGAACGCCTCGGGGGCCTGCTCGATGCCGTCGACGATCGTCTCGTCGTACGACAGCCGGCCCTCGCGCAGCCAGCCCGCCACCTCCCGCACGAACTGCTCTCGCAGGTGACCGTGGTCACTGACGAGGAAGCCGCGGAGCGTCAGCCGCTTGCCGATCACCAGCGCCAGGTTGTGCGGCGCGGCGGGCGGCTCGGTGGCGTTGTACTGCGCGATCATGCCGCAGATGGCGGCCCGGCCGTGCGGGTTCATCGCCCCGATCGCCGCCTCCAGGTGCTCGCCGCCGACGTTGTCGAAGTACACGTCGACGCCGTCCGGGGCGGCGGCCTTGAGCTGCTTGGACACCGGCCCGTCGTGGTAGTCGAAGGCGGCGTCGAAGCCGAGCGCGGTGAGCCGCTCGACCTTCGCCGCCGAACCGGCGCTGCCGATCACCCGGCCGGCGCCGCGCAGCTTCGCGATCTGGCCGACCATGCTGCCCACCGCACCGGCCGCGCCGGAGACGAACACGGTCTCCCCCGGCTTCATCGCGGCCACGTCGAGCAGCCCGGCGTACGCGGTCAGCCCGGTCATGCCGAGCACGCTCAGGTGCGCGGTGACCGGCGCCAGGTCGGGATCGACAGTGCGTACGCCCTTGGCGTCCACGAGCGCGTACTCGCGCCAGCCGAGCCCGTGCAGCACCGTGTCACCGGGCTTGACGCCCCCGGCCTCACCGGACACGACCTCACCGATCGCGCCGCCGTCCAGTGGGGCGTCGAGCGCGAACGGCGGCACGTACGACTTGACGTCGTTCATCCGCCCGCGCATGTACGGGTCGACGGACATGAACCGGTTGCGGACCACCACCTGTCCCGGGCCCGGCGTCGGCACCTCGGTGGTGACCAGCCGGAAGTTCTCCGCGGTCGGCCAGCCGTCCGGCCGGGACGCCAGGTGGATCTCCCTGTTGACGCTCGCCTCGCTCACCAGACCTCCTCGGTTCGCACTGCGGGGCTCCGCTGCGCCGCGCTCCTCGTGCTCACCGGGCCTCGCGGACCGTGCGCGTCACCTCGACGTTGCCACGGGTCGCGTTGGAGTAGGGGCAGACCTGGTGGGCCGCGTCGACCAGCTGCTCGGCGGCCGCGCGCTCGACCGCGGGCAGGTCCACCACGAGCGTCACGGCGAGGCCGTAACCGCCGCTGCCGTTCGGGCCGATGCCCACCTCGGCCTCGACGACCGAGCCGGAGACGTCCGCCTTGGCCTGGCGGGCCACCACGCGCAGCGCGGAGTGGAAGCAGGCCGCGTAGCCGGCCGCGAAGAGCTGCTCCGGGTTGGCCGCGCCGCCGGCGCCGCCCATCTCCTTCGGTACGGCGAGGTCCAGCTCGACCGTGCCGTCGGAGGTCCGGACGTGACCGTCGCGGCCGTCGCCGGTGGCGCGGGCGGAGGCGGTGTAGAGCACCTGCATGTCACTGCTCCTTCTGTCGGTGGATCGTCTCGGTGACCCGGGTGAGGATGCCGTGGAGGAAGACCAGCTCGTCCTCGGTGAGCCCGGTGGCGGCGGCCACCCGCCGCGGCACGTCACCCATCCGCTCCCGCAGGGCCCGGCCCCGGTCGGTGAGGCCCACCTCGACCCGGCGCTCGTCCGCCGCCGATCGGGTACGCACCACCAGACCGGCCGCCTCCAGCCGCTTGAGCAGCGGGGAGAGGGTGCCGGAGTCGAGCCGGAGCTGACCGCCGAGCTCGGAGACCGTGGGGGCGTCGTCGTCGCGCTCCCAGAGCACCAGCAGCACCAGGTACTGCGGGTAGGTCAGGCCGTGCTCGTCGAGGATGGGCCGGTAGACGTCGGTCAGGGCGCGCGACGCCGCGTAGAGCGCGAAGCACACCTGCCGGCGCAGCACCAGATCATCGGTCACCGTGGAACCGTAACGCACAACTAAGTTGTGCACAACCGATCGGCGCGTGGTCCGGGGCGCGCGACGCGCCCCGGACCACCGTCAGCCGACGGGGAGATACGCCTCCAGCTCGACCTCGACCAGGAGATCCGGGTCGATCAGCCCGGCCACCACCACCATCGTGGCCACCGGGCGCACCGGGCCGAACACCGCGTTGTGCGCCCGGCCCACCTCGTCGGCGTAGAGCCGGTCCGTGACGTACATCCGGGTCCGCACCACGTCCGCCGGCCCGGCGCCGACCTCGGCCAGCGCGTCCAGACCGATCCGGATCGCCTGCGCGGTCTGCGCCGCCGCGTCACCGGCGTGCGCCACCCGGCCGTCAACTGTGGAGGTGCAGCCGGCGGTGATCGCCAGCGCGCCGGCCCGCACCACCCGGGAGTAGCCGTACAGCGCCTCCCACGGGCCGCCCGAACCGAGCCGGGTCACCACCCCGGCGTCGGCGGGCGGCTCGGTCGTCACGCGCCGGCCCGCAGCGTCGCCAGCGCCTCGGCGACGGTGAACGCGCCCGCGTAGAGCGCCTTGCCGGCGATCACGCCCTCCACGCCCACCGGCTCCAGCGTGGCCAGCGCCCGCAGGTCGTCAAGCGTGGACACGCCGCCGGAGGCGATCACCGGCGCGTCGGTGCGGGCGCACACCTCGCGCAGCAGGTCCAGGTTCGGCCCGCGCATGGTGCCGTCCTTGGTGATGTCGGTGACCACGTACCGCGCCGCGCCCGCGGCGTCGAGCCGGGCCAGCACCTCGTACAGGTCACCGCCGTCGCGGGTCCAGCCGCGCGCCGACAGGGTACGGCCGCGCACGTCCAGCCCGATCGCCACCCGGTCGCCGTACTCGCCGCAGATCCGGTCGCACCACTGCGGGTCCTCCAGCGCGGCGGTGCCGATGTTGACCCGGGCCGCCCCGGTGCCCAGCGCCGCCCGCAGCGACTCGTCGTCGCGGATGCCGCCGGACAGCTCCACCTTCACGTCCAGCTTGCCGACCACCTCGGCGAGCAGCGCGGCGTTGGAGCCCCGCCCGAACGCGGCGTCCAGGTCGACCAGGTGGATCCACTCCGCACCGTCGGACTGCCAGGCCAGAGCCGCGTCCAGCGGGTCGCCGTACGCGGTCTCGCTACCGGCGGCGCCCTGCACGAGCCGGACGGCCTGGCCGTCGGCGACGTCCACGGCGGGCAACAGGGTGAGGCTCAACGCTTCTCTCCTCGGGTCCTCAACGACGGTCCAGCGCGATCACCACGATCGCGGGCAGGACCAGCAACAACAACACGACCAGCACCAGCCGCAGCGCGAGGTCGTCCACCAGACTCCAGATGGCGACCACCGCGGTCGCGGTGAGCACCAGGATCGTCGCCCGCTCGCGGCGGGTGTGCCGGCGCAGCCGGCCGGTACGCCCGCGCCGCAGCGACGGCGTCAGGCGGCGTACCAGAGAACGACGCCGCTCCCGGCGTGCCACCCGGCGGGCGCGGACGGCGCGCGCCCGCTCCTGCTCGGCCTCGCGCTCCGCGCGGCGGCGGGCCCGCTCCTTGCTCACGCCGACGCCCGCGTGCCCGCCAGCGGGCCGGTCACAACGTGCCGAGCCAGTTGCGCAGCAGCGCGGCCCCGGCGTCGGCCGACTTCTCCGGGTGGAACTGCGCGGCCGAGAGCGGCCCCCGCTCCACCGCCGCGACGAAGTCCGCGCCGTGGTGCGCGGTCGTCACCGTCGCGCCCGCCTCGGCCAGCGCCGCCGGGTCGGTCACCCCGTAGGAGTGGACGAAGTAGAACCGGGTGTCCTCCGGCAGGCCGGCGAACAGCGCCGAGCCGGCCGGCGGCCGCACGGTGTTCCAGCCCATGTGCGGCAGCCGCCGCGCGGGCAGCCGGGTCACGCCCCCGGGCAGCAGCCCGAGCCCCTTGGTGACCACGCCGTGCTCCTCGCCGTGCCCGAAGAGGATCTGCATGCCGACGCAGATGCCCAGGACCGGCCGCCCGGCGGCGACCCGGTCGGCGATGACCGGCCCGGCGCCCAGCGCCTCGATCCCCGCCATGCACGCGGCGAACGCGCCGACGCCCGGCACCACCAGGCCGTCGGCCGACGCGGCGGCGTCCAGGTCGTCGGTGACTGTCACGTCGGCGCCGGCCCGCGCCACCGCGCGCTCGGCCGAACGCAGGTTGCCCGAGCCGTAGTCGAGCACCACCACCCGTGCCATCAGCTCTCCCCCGGCAGCAGCCAGAGCACCCCGGCGGCGGTGGCGAGCACGGCCAGCAGGCCGGTGATCACCACGGCGGCGCGGGGGGCGCCCTGCTTGAGCAGCGACCACGTCCCGCCGAGCAGCAGGCCGGCCAGGATCAGCAGAAGAGTGGGCAGCACCTTCATTAGAGAGCGCCCTTCGTCGACGGCACCACACCCGCGTTCCGCGGGTCCAGGGCGGTGGCCTCCCGCAACGCGCGGGAAACGGCCTTGAACTGCGCCTCGACCACGTGGTGGGCGTCCGGGTGGCCGCCGAGCCGGGCCGCGCGCAGCACGTCCACGTGCAGCGTGATCCGGGCCGACTGGCCGAACGACTCCCAGATGTGCCGGGTCATGCTCGTCGGGTAGACCGGCCCGATGTACGGCGCCAGCGCCGGCTCGTCGTGCACCACGTACGGGCGGCCGGACAGGTCGACGGCGGCCCGGACCAGCACCTCGTCCATCGGGACGGTCGCCGATCCGTACCGCCGGATGCCGGCCTTGTCGCCCAGCGCCCGGTCGAACGCGGCGCCCAGCGCGAGCGCCGTGTCCTCCATCGTGTGGTGCGCGTCGATCTCCAGGTCGCCGACGGTGTGCACGGTCAGGTCGAAGCCCCCGTGCCGGGCGATCTGGTTGAGCATGTGGTCGTAGAAGCCGACTCCGGTGGAGATGTCGGCCTTGCCGGTGCCGTCGAGGTCGATCTCGACGAGCACCTTCGTCTCGTTTGTGACCCGCTCGATCCGGGCGATCCGGCTCATGAAACTCTCTCCATCGCGGTGAGGAATGCGTCGGTCTCGGTCGGGGTGCCGGCGGTGACGCGCAGCCAGCCGGGCAGGCCGACGTCGCGTACCAGGACGCCGGCATCGAGCAGGGTACGCCAGGCCACCGCCTGGTCCCCCGCGACGGCGAACAGCACGAAGTTGGCGTCGCTGTCGGCCACCCGGTGGCCCCGGGCGCGCAGCTCGGCGACGATCCGGTCCCGCTGCTCCTTGATCGCGGTCACGGTGCCGAGCAGGGCGTCCCGGTGCGCCAGCGCCGCGCGGGCCGCGGCCTGGGTGAGCGCGGACAGGTGGTAGGGCAGCCGGACCAGCTGCACCGCGTCCACCACCGCCGGGTCGGCGGCCAGGTAGCCGAGCCGGCCGCCGGCGAAGCCGAACGCCTTGCTCATGGTGCGGGTCACCACCAGCCGCGGGTGGCCGGGCAGCACGGCGAGCGCGCTGACCGTGCCGGGGCGGGCGAACTCGGCGTACGCCTCGTCCACGATCACCATGCCTGGTGCCTCGTCCAGCACGGCGGCGACCACCGCCGGGTCCAGCGCGGTGCCGGTCGGGTTGTTCGGCGAGCAGAGGAACACCACGTCGGGCCGGTGCTCGCGGACCTGGGCCACCGCCTCGTCGGCGGTGAGCCCGAAGTCCGCGCCGCGCGGGGCGGGCACCCACCGGGTGCCGGTGCCGAGTGCCAGCAGGGGGTGCATCGAGTACGCCGGGATGAAGCCGAGCGCGGTGCGCCCGGGACCGCCGAACGCCTGGAGCAGCTGCTGCTGGATCTCGTTGGAGCCGTTCGCCGCCCACACGTTCTCGGCGGTGAGCCCGTGGCCGAGGTAGGCGGCCAGGTCGGCGCGCAGCGCCACGGCGTCCCGGTCCGGGTAGCGGTTGAGGTCACGCAGCTCGGCGGCGACCGCCTTGCCGATCGCCTCGACCACCGGCTCGGGCAGCGGGTAGGAGTTCTCGTTCGTGTTCAGCCGTACCGCCACGTCGAGCTGCGGCGCCCCGTACGGCATACGCCCGCGCAGGTCGTCGCGGATCGGCAGGTCGTCGAGCGTGGTCACGACGCGCCGCCCTCGCCGAACCGGACGCTGACCGCCTGGCCGTGCGCGGGCAGGTCCTCCACCGTCGCCAGCGTCACCACGTGCGGCGCCACGTCGCGCAGCGCGTCCTGCGTGTATTCGACCAGGTGCACGCCGCGCAGGAACGACTGCACGGACAGCCCCGAGGAGTGCCGCGCGCAGCCGCCGGTGGGGAGCACGTGGTTGGAGCCCGCGCAGTAGTCGCCGAGCGACACCGGCGACCAGGCGCCCACGAACACCGCCCCGGCGTTGCGGACCCGCAGCGCCCACTCGCGGGCGTTCTCGGTCTGGATCTCCAGGTGCTCGGCCGCGTACGCGTCGACCACCCGCAGTCCGGCCTCCAGGTCGTCGACCAGGACGACGCCGCTCTGCTCGCCGCGCAGCGCGGTGCCGATCCGCTCGGCGTGCTTGGCCGCCGGCGCCTGCCGGGCCAGTTCGGCGTCGACCGCGTCGGCCAGCGCGGTGGACGGGGTGACGAGCACGCTCGCCGCCAGCGGGTCGTGCTCGGCCTGGCTGATCAGGTCGGCGGCGACGTGCGCCGGGTCGGCGGTGTCGTCGGCCAGGATCGCGATCTCGGTCGGGCCGGCCTCGGCGTCGATGCCGACCACGCCGCGCAGCAGCCGCTTCGCGGCGGTGACCCAGATGTTGCCCGGACCGGTGATCATGTCGACCGGCTCGCAGCGCTCGTCGCCGGCCGGGTCGACGCCCGCGCCGTAGGCGAGCATGGCGACCGCCTGGGCGCCGCCCACCGCGTACACCTCGTCCACGCCGAGCAGCGCGCAGGCCGCGAGGACCCGGCGGTCCGGCAGGCCGTCGTTGTCCTTCTGCGGCGGGCTCACCACCACCAGCGAGCGCACCCCGGCCGCCTGGGCCGGGACCACGTTCATCACCACCGTCGACGGGTACATGGCCAGGCCGCCGGGGACGTAGAGGCCGACCCGGTCGACCGGCACCCACCGCTCGGTCACCGTGCCGCCGGGCACCACAGTCGTGGTGTGGTCGGTGCGGCGCTGGTCGGCGTGCACCTTGCGGGCCCTGGTGATCGACTCCAGCAGCGCGGCGCGGACCTGCGGGTCCAGCTCGCCCTCGGCGGCGCGGATCGTCTCGACCGGCACCCGCAGCCGCTCCGGGGAGACGCCGTCGAACCGTTCGCTGGCCTCCCGGATCGCCGGGTACCCATGGTCCCGGACCGCCTCCACGAGCGGGCGGATCCGCTCGACCGCCACGGAGACGTCGAGCTGGGCACGGGGCAGCAGGCGGCGCGGGTCACGGACCCCGCCGCGCAGGTCGATCCGATTCAACACGCCTGCGAGTCTAGGCCGCCGACCGGGCCACCGGCCGGGCCCGCCCGCACGCCGGGACGGTGAGCCGGGACACGCGCGGGCGGGCGCGTTGGCGATACGCTCGATCACGTGAGCGCACGGCTGCCGGTGTTCCCGCTCGGGACCGTCCTCTTCCCCGGGCTGGTCCTTCCGCTGCACATCTTCGAGGAGCGCTACAAGGCGCTGGTGCGCCACCTCGTCGGGCTGCCCGAGGGCGCGCCGCGCGAGTTCGGCGTGGTGGCGATCCGGGCCGGCTGGGAGGTGGCGCCGGCCGGGCCGCCGGGGCTTTCCGGGCCGGCCGGTGGCGAGGTCACGCTGCACGAGGTCGGCTGCACCGCCGAGCTGCGGCAGGTCACCGAGCTTGCCGACGGCGGCTTCGACATCGTCACTGTGGGGCGGCGACGGTTCCGGGTCGCCGAGGTCGACGCCTCCACCGAGCCGTACCTCACCGCCGAGGTGGAGTGGCTGCCGGAGCCGGACGGCCCGGACGAGACCGCCGACCTGCTCGCGGCCCGGGTGATCTCGGTGTTCCGGCAGTATCTCGGGCTGATCCGGCCCGAGCAGCAGGAGATCACCGAGCAGCTGCCGGAGGATGCCACGGTCCTGTCGCACCTGGTCGCGGCGACCGCCGCGCTGACCGTCGCCGACCGGCAGCGGCTGCTCGCCGTCGACGACACGGCCGGCCGGCTCCGCGCCGAGCTGCGCCTGCTCAACCGGGAGACGGCGTTGCTGCGGCGGGTGCGCGCGGTGCCGGTGCCGCTCAGCGAGCTGGCTGGTCCCCCGGCGCCGAACTGAACCCGGGCGGGGGCGGCGGCCAGGCGGCGTCGGGCTCCGGCTCCGGCCGCAGCGACGGCCACCGCGACCAGCCCGCCAGCAGCGTGTACGTGACTGCGGCGCCGAACGCGGCGAGCAGCAGGTTACCGTGCGGCAGCGGCAACGGGCCGTACCAGTCGACGCCACCGGCGCGCAGGTCGACCGGCTTGGTGAACGCGGTGCCCGGCGGCGCGGTCTCCACCAGCCGCTGGAACGTCGACAGCCCGATCCGGCGGCCGACCTGCCAGGCAACCACCGCCGCGCCGATGCCGCCGAGCGTCACCGCGAGCAGGCCCGCCGGGCCACGCCGGCGGCGCAGCAGCACCCACAGTGCGATGGCGGCGAGCACGCCGAAGCCGAGCGTCAGGAGGCTGAACCAGCCGTCCGCGGCGATCGGCTGCTCCGGCTGCGGCGTGGTGTAGACCGCGCCGGCCGGGGTCTGGCGTACCGGGGTGGCCGGCGCCAGCCACGCCCAGAGCAGGCCGAGCGGTACGCCGAGCGCGGTGAGCAGCCCGACCACGCCGAGCGCGGTGAGCAGCGGACGGCGCGACCGGGCGGCACCGGGCAGTTCCGCCGCCACGAACGGATGCCCGGCGAGCGGGTCGGCGCCGGGGGCGGTGACCGGTGTGCCGGCCGGCACCGGCAGGCCGCCGGGCCAGCCGGGCGGCTGAGCGGCCCCGGGCCACACGTCGCCGCCGGGACGCGGGGCGGTGCCGGGCAGCGGGGCCTCGCCCGGCCGCGGGGCCTCGCCGGGACGCGGGGCGTCGCCCGGCCGCGGGGCCTCGCCGTCGCCGCGCTCGCGCGCCCGCTCGGGCTCACTGGTGTCCGGACTCACGCGTTGATCCTCTCAGGCCCGGGCACGACGCGGGGCGGTGGTCGGCGCTCAGCGCGCGAACGGTTCCAGCATCACCGCTGCCGCCTTGAGCCAGGCGTCGCGGGTCTCGGCCTGGAGCTGGTGGTACTCGATCGAGGATCCGGTCTCCAGCGCCGGGTCGTACGGCACCACGGCGACCGCGCGGGTACGGGTGGCGAAGTGCCGCTCCAGGTCGTCCTGCAGCGAGGTGCGCCCCGGCGTCGGGCAGGAGATCAGCGTGACCGCGTTGTCGGCCAGCTCGCCCATGCCCACCTCGTGCAGCAGGTCGAGCATCCAGTCCGCGCTGAACGCCGCGTCCTCACGCGGCACGGTGGTCACCACGAGCTGGTCGGCGGCCTGCATGACGGTGCGCCAGTTGGGGCTCTCCACGTTGTTGCCGGTGTCCACGCAGACCACCTCGTGGGTGCGGCGCAGCAGCTCCAGCACCCGCTTGACGGTGAACTGGTCGAGCCGCTGGGCGAAGCGCGGGCTCTCCTCACCGGCCAGCACGTCGTACGAGCCGTCGGAGGCGTGCCGCAGGTAGTCGTCGAGGTGCGACAGCAGCGTGTTGCCCTCGAGGATCTCGATCTGCGCCAGGTCGTGGATCAGGTGGCGGATGGTGCGGGCGTGCCGGGCGCTGCCGGCCCGCAGACCGAGCGTGCCGCGCAGCTCGTTGTCGTCCCAGGCGAGCACGCCGCGCCCGCGTACGCTGCCCACCGTGGCGGCGGCGAGCACCGTCGCCGTGGTCTTGTGCACCCCGCCCTTGGGGTTGGCGAAGGCGAGCACCCTCGGGGTGCCCAGCTCGCGGCGCAGCACGCTGGTCGCCCGTTCCACCTCCGGGTCCGGCTCCGGGGCACGCCACTGCGCGTGGGACGCCTCGGCCCGGCCGGAGCGCCCCTCCAGCGGGCGGCGTGGCGCGGGCACCACCGGCTCCGGGGCCGGCGGCGCGTCGGGCCGGTAGCGGCCCCGGTCGAGCAGCGCGTAGCGGGACTCGGCCGGCGGCGGCGCGGGCCGGTAGCCACCGTCGAGAAGGGAGTACCGGGACTCGGCCGGCGCCTCGGCCCGGCCGAGCGGCTCCGGGCGGGCGGGCTCGGGCCGCCAGGACGGCTCCGAGCGCGGCTCGGCGGTGAAGGGCTGCTCGGGCGCGAGCGACGGGTCGGCACGCCGGGGCGGGTCGGGCGGGTAGGGCTGCCCGGCACGCCAGGACGGCTCCGGGTCGCTGCGGTAAGCCGGGTCGGCCCGGTAGGCCGGCTCGCCGTCGCGGCGGGGATCGGCGCGGAAGGCCGGGTCGACCCGGAACGTGGCCTCGGCCCGGTAACCGGGCTCGGCGCCGTACGACCCGTCGGGGGCGCGACCGACGGCTGTGGCGCGACCGGTCCAGCCGGTGCCCGCGCCACGACGCGGCAGCGGGTCGGGCGGCGGGGCCGGTTGCTCCTCGACGTGCCGGTCGGCGTCGGCGTGCTCCGCGCCGCGACCGCCGAGCCGGGCCCGGTCGAGCAGCGCCCGCCACCGCGGTGCCGGCTCGCCCTGCCGACCCCAGCCGGTCTCGCTGCCGTCCAAGGATTCGCCCTCCCCCAGCCCATCGATCTCCGCCTGACAGGCTACGAACGAAACCCTATTCGGACCACTCCCCGCGCCGCACATCGCCCGTCGGCCCGCCGCACGATGGGATCCGCCGGGTCGCCGCGTGCCTGGACGTCTCAGGAGGTGGGAGCGGGATTGGGTGCCCCGGAACCGGCGGGTGGCGCGGGGGCGGTCGGTGAAGGTCCGCTCACCGTCCGTGCGGCTTCCGACGAATCGCCCATTCCGCCTGCCTCCGCGTGCCAGGTGTCGGCCGGTGGCCGGGCCACGTCACGCTGCTCGGGCAGCGGCGGGGTGAACACGCTCCGGTCCAGGCGGCGCACCTCCGGCGCCGGGTCCACCACCCGGACGCCGGGCCGGCCGGCGAGCGCCCGCAGGGCGTCCGGCGCGGCACTCACCACCGCGGCGTAGACGCAGGCGCAGCCCGTCCGGTACGCCGCCGCCTCGCGGACGGCGACGTCGGCGCCGCCGTCGTACACCCGGCGCAGTTCCGGATCGGCGGTGGCGGCGGCGCGGGAGCGGTAGTCGGCGGCCTCCCGGTCCTTGCGCCCGGCGACGCCGGCCATCCCGGCCACCACGTCCCGCGGCAGGCGCAGCGCCGCGATCCGGACGATCTCGGTCTGCCGGCCGGGCAGCGGCACCCGCGCCACCACCGCCGAGACCCGCGTGCCGTCCAGCACGGCGGCCGCCCGCGCCGGGGTCAGATAGTCGCCGAACGAGACGAGCGCGTAGCCGTCGGGCGCGTCGAGGCGGGCCAGTTCGTCCCCGGCGGCGCGCAGGTACTCCGGGATGCTCGCGCCGCCGGTCACGCCCACCCTCGTGACCTCGCCGACCGTGCGGTCGCTCGCCGGACGGTCCCGCCGCTGCGCCACGGCGACCACCAGCACCACGAGCGCGCAGGCCAGCGCGAGCCAGGTCAGCGCGGCGGACCGGGACCGGCGCGGCGGCGCGGGATGGTCGCTCACGTCAGTCGCGCAGGATCTCCAGCGCCCGGGCCAGGTCGTCCGGGTACTCGCTGACGAACGTCACCGCGTCGCCGGTGCCCGGGTGCGCGAAGCTCAGCGAGCGGGCGTGCAGCCACTGCCGGGACAGCCCGAGCCGGGCCGACAGCGTCGGGTCCGCGCCGTAGGTCAGGTCGCCCACGCAGGGGTGCCGCAGCGTGGAGAAGTGCACCCGGATCTGGTGCGTACGCCCGGTCTCCAGCCGCACGTCGAGCAGGCTGGCCGCCGGGAACGCCTCGATCGTGTCGTAGTGGGTGATGCTCGGCTTGCCGCCGGAGACCACCGCCCAGCGGTAGTCGTGGTGCGGGTGCCTGTCGATCGGCGCGTCGATGGTGCCGCTCGACGGGTCCGGGTGGCCCTGCACCACGGCGTGGTAGCGCTTCTCCACCTCGCGGTACTTGAACGCCCGCTTCAGCGAGGTGTACGCGCGCTCGCTCTTGGCCACCACCATGATCCCGGTGGTGCCCACGTCGAGCCGGTGCACCACGCCCTGCCGCTCGGCGGCGCCGCTGGTGGAGATCCGGTGGCCGATGCCGGCCAGCCCGCCGATCACGGTGGGGCCGGTCCAGCCCGGGCTCGGGTGCGCCGCCACCCCGACCGGCTTGTCCACCACCACGATGTCGTCGTCGGCGTACACCACGGTCAGGCCGGGCACCGCCTGCGGCACCACAGTCGGCGGGGCGGGCGGCGCGGGCAGCGTGACCTCCAGCCACGAGCCCGCCTTGACCTTGTGCGAGTTGGGCCGGGCGACGCCGTCGACGAGCGCGTCGCCGGCGTCGATCAGACCGGCGGCGGCGGTGCGGGAGAGCCCGAACAGGCGGGACACGGCCTGGTCCAGGCGCATGCCGTCGAGGCCGTCGGGCACGGGCAGGGAGCGGGTGTCGCCGCCGGCGGCGAAGGCGGAGGTCATGCGCTCTCCCGCTGCTCGGCCGTGGTGGCGTCGTCGCGCTTGTCGTCGCGCTTGTCGTCGCGCTTCTGGTCACGCAGCCGGGAGCCGTCGCGCTGCCGGCCGGTCAGCTCCAGGAAGACCGCGAGCACCACGCCGCACACCAGCGAGCTGTCGGCCAGGTTGAACACCGGGTAGTACTCGCCGTACGGCCCGAACAGGCTGATCATGTCGACGACGTGGCCGACGAAGTGCCCCGGCGCGCGGAAGATCCGGTCGATCAGGTTGCCCAGCGCGCCGCCCAGCACCAGGCCCAGCGACACCGCCCACGGCAGCGAGCGCAGCCGCAGCGTCATCCAGGCGATCCACCCGATCACCACGAACGTGATGATCGGGAAGACCCAGGTGTGGTCGGAACCGATGCTCCAGGCCGCGCCGCTGTTGCGGGTGAGCGTGAAGTAGACGGCGCCGCCGAGCACCGACACCGGCTCCCGGCCGGGCAGCTCGCTGAGCGCGAGCTGCTTGGTGCCCAGGTCCGCCAGGAGCGAGAACAGGGAGACGCCGAGCAGCAGCGTGACCGCCCTGCGGCGGGGCGTGCCGGCGCCTGTCTCGGTGGTGCCGGACCCGGCGGGCGGTGCTGCGGTCATCTGCTCCCCATCGACGCTCGCGACGGTGGCGGTCACCGTCTGCCGTTCGGCCGCCGGGGAGCGGTGATCAGCGCCGCTCCTCCAGCTGCTTGCAGCTCACGCAGAGGGTGGCCGACGGGAACGCGGCGAGCCGCTCCACCGGGATCGGGTTGCCGCACCGCTCGCACCAGCCGTAGCCACCCTCGTCGAGCCGCTCCAGCGCGCGCTCGACCTGCGTGATCCGCTCCTTGATGCTGTTGGCGAGTGAGATCTCCTGCTCGCGCTCGAACGTCTTGGTCCCGGTGTCGGCCTGGTCGTCCCCGGCCGAGTCGGTCAGCCGGTCGCGCTGCAGCTCGGTGATCTCGCTCAGCGTCTGATCGTACTCGGCGTTGAGCTCGTCCCGCCGTGCCGCCAGGGCGGCCCGGATCTTCTCGGTCTCCGCCGCGCTGCGGGTGGCCTTCGCCACCGGCTTGCGACCGGCGGTCCTGGTGTCGGCTGGCTTCGCCATCGTCAGCTCCCTCAGCCGCATGGCGCGGCGGTCAGCGGTACGTGGGCGGGGACGCCCTCGTCGGCGTCTCCGCGTACGGAAGGGTGCACGGCGAACGGGACCGCCGTGCACTCCGGAGGTTGGCAAGAATACGGAACGTACAGGCGTCCGACAACGTGCCGCACCGTCGTCCCACGTATCCGCCCCGGACTGCCATCAATCGGGGCAAAAGGAACCGTAGCAGATCAGCGGGCCGGTTCCTCGCCGTACTCCCCGAACCACCTCGCCAGCCGGCCCCGGCGGCTCACCGCACGCAGCCGCCGCTCGGTCTCGTCCCGCACGCCCGCCGTGGCGACGATGAGCAGGCTGTCCCCGATCTTGAGCCGGGTGTCCGGGCCGGGCACGAAACCGGCACCGTCGCGCAGCACCAGGGTGACGGCGGCCCCGACCGGCAGGCGCAGCTCGTCCACGTGCACCCCGGCCATCCGCGACCCGGCGGGCACCTCGAGCTGGAGCAGGTCGGCTCGCATCCGTTCCAGCGGGGCGGTCTCCAGCAGGATCTCGCTCGCCTCGGCCGGCGCGGTCACGCCCAGCCGGCGGGCCGCCGGCGCCAGCGTGCCCGCCTGGAGCAACGTGAAGATCACCACCAGGACGAAGACCGCGTCGAACAGGCGGCCCGCCCCCGGCACGTGCAACGACAACGGGATGGTCGCCAGCACCACCGGCACCGCGCCGCGCAGCCCGGCCCAGGACAGGAAGAGCTGCTCGCGCAGGTTCACCCGGAACGGCAGCGCGGAGATCGCCACCGACAACGGCCGGGCGAGCAGCAGCAGCGCCAGCCCGGTGATCACGGCCGGCAGCACCGCCGCATCCAGCCGGCTCGGCGACACCAGCAGGCCGAGCAGCACGAACAGGCCGATCTGGGCCAGCCAGGCCAGCCCGTCGGCGAAGCCGAGGATGGCCTGCCGGTGCGGCAGCCTGGAGTTGCCGAGCAGCACGCCCGCGACGTAGACGGCGAGGAAACCCGAGGCGTGCAGCACCGACCCGGCCGCGTACGCCAGCACGGTGAAACCGACCACAGCGATCGGGTACAGGCCGGCCGACGGCAGCGCCGCCCGGCGCAGCGCGTACCGGCCGGCCAGCCCGGCGCCGACCCCGACCGCCGCGCCGGCGCTCAGCTCGTAGCCGAGCAGCAGCACCTCGTACCACCAGGGGTGGGCCACCTCGGCCCCGGCGCGGGACAGCAGCAGCACCAGCAGCACGACCGGGGCGTCGTTCACCCCGGACTCGGCCTCCAGCGCGGCCACCAGCCGGGGCGGCAGGCGCAGCCGGCGCAGCGTGGCGAACACGGCCGCCGCGTCGGTGGAGGAGAGCACCGCGCCGTAGAGCAGCGCCAGCCGCCAGTCCAGGCCGAGCAGCAGGTGTACCACCACGCCGACGACCACGATGCTGACCACGACACCGACAGTGGACAGCGCCGCGGCCAGGCCGAGCACCGGCCGTAACGTGCTCCACCGCGCGGTCAGACCACCCTCCGCGATGATCACGATGAGCGCGCAGAAGCCGAGCACCCGGGTCAGCTCGACGTCGTCGAACCGGATGCCCAGACCGGCCTCCCCGAGCAGCACGCCCAGTGCCAGGTAGACCAGGAGACTCGGTACGCCGAGCCGGGTGGAGAACCGCACCGCGCCCACCGCGACCAGCAGCACGGCGGCGCCCACGAGCAACGCGACGTCGAGCCCCGGGGTCATCGCCGGCCGGCCCGACCGGACCTCACGCCGTGCTGCCGTCGCGCAGCCGGCGCAGCACCTCCGGCAGCCCGTCGTGCGGGCGCTCCACCAGGAAGAGCTTGTCCCGGCTCGCCGCGCCGGAGCGCAGCGACACGGTCGCCGGCCGGACGCCGAGCGCGTCGGCGAGTGCCCGGCGGGCCGCCTCGGTGGCGCGGCCGTCCACCGCCGGCGCGTGTACCGCGACGACGAGCGCGGGCCCGTACGGGCCGTCGAACCGGCCGCCCACCCGGGCGCGGGCCGCCCCGGGCTTCACCCGCACCGCGACGGTGAGCGTGTCGTCAGCGGTCGTCATGGTCAGCGCGGAGCCTCGGCGAGCAGGGTGGTGGCGGCGGCGCAGTGCGCGCACGGGGTGAAGCCCAGACCGACCGCCTCGGCCACCGGCAGTGGCTCGTCGTCCCGGCCCACCAGGTGCGGGCAGTCGGGCAGATGGAAGCGGGGGTGCCCGTCCACCACCAGGACGTCGGCGGGCAGCCGGACCAGCCGGGCGACCTCCCCGGAGGAGAGGAACTCGGCCGGCGGGTCGCCGTCGAACGCCTCGCCGGGTGCCGGCGAGGTGGGGCGCGGGGCCTCCGGGACGCGTGGGCCGGGCGGCGAGTAGGGCGCGGGTTCCTCGTCCGGCCCGGCGTCGAACGGCGGCGAGTACGCGGCCGGCGGCGGTGGGTCGTCCGGCTCGGTCACCGGCGACCCGGGCGGTTGCCGCCACCCGGGTCCGCCGGCGCCGACCGTGGACGTGTGGTGCGGGACCGGGCTCACCGGTTCGTCAGGGGACGGAACGGTGTGCGGGGTCCGCAGCCGCGGCCCGGTCTCCCGGCCGGCCGTGGCCCGCGCCGCGGCGGCCTGGCGGGCGAACGCGACGAAGGCGACGGCGGACAGCAGGCTGGCCGCGATCGAGACGATGAGAAGGAGGCTGGATCCGCCGGCGAGGCCGGCGATCAGCAGCACGACCGCGACGAGGATGAGCAGGATGCTGGCGGCTACCACGGCTCACCCCCGGCCGCGTCGTGTCGGTCTGGGCGGTCGGTGGCCGTCACTGGGACGGCCACCGACGCGGGATCAGCGGCCGGACTCGAGCGAGCCCGCGCGGCCACCGCCGTAGGAGCCGGCCAGGCCGGCCGCGGCGAGACCGTTGCTGCCGGTGGCGCGGTTGCCCTCGCGGTTCATCTCCACCTCGAGGCCCTGGCCGCGACCGTCGAGGTCACGCAGCTGGCTCTCCAGGTAGGCCTTGAGGCGGGTGCGGTACTCGCGCTCGAACTGCTTGAGCTCCTCGATGTGCTTCTGCAGCGCGGTGCGCTTGGCGTCCAGGCCGCCCATGGCCTCCTGGTGCCGCTGGCGGGCGTCCCGCTCCAGGGCGTCGGCCTTGGCGCGCGCCTCCCGGGTGACCTCCTCGGCCTTGGAACGGGCCTCGGAGAGCAGCTGGTCGGCCTCGCGACGGGCGTCGGAGACGTGGTCGTCGGCGGTGCGCTGGGCCATCATGAGCACCCGCAGCGCCTGCTGCTCGCCGTCGCCGGTCACGCCGGCCGGGCCACCCTGCGCGCGTACCTGCTCCAGCTCGGCCTGCATCGCACGGGCCGCCTGCTCGGCGGCCGCCTTGTCCCGCTGCACCCGGTCGAGCTGGGCCTTGACGTCGTTGAGTTCCGCCGCGAGGCGGGCGTCACCGCCGGGGCCGGCGGGAGCGCCACCCCGACCGCCGCGCTCCACCTGGGCGCGCAGCTCGTTGTTCTCCTCGATCAGACGGGCCAGCTCGCGCTCGACCTCGTCCAGGAAGGCGTCGACCTCCTCCTCGTCATACCCCCGCTTGCCGATCGGCGGCTTTTTGAAGGCGACGTTGTGAACGTCGGCCGGGGTCAGCGGCATCGAAACTCCTCGGGTCAGTTGCGGCCGCGAAAGCGCTCTGGTCAGGCAAACGCGAAGATCAGGCGCCTAAACACGAACTCCATCAGCACGAACAGGATAACCAGGAGCACAAGGGAGGCCAGGTCGATGCTCACGGTACCAATTCGCAGTGGCGGGATCACACGCCTCAACGCTCGCAGGGGCGGATCAGTGACGCTCCACACGACTTCCAGTCCCGCCGACGCTCCCCGGCCCGGCTGCCAGCGGCGACCGTAGGCCAGCACCGCGCCCAGCACGAAGCGCGCCAAAAGGACAATTAGGAAGATGTACAGCACCAGGTAGAGCACCTGGAACAGGATCGACAACACGGCAGGCGACGTCCCTCGGTCATGGTCAGCTCAGGCTGAAGAAGCCGCCCTCAGCGATCTTGGCCTTGTCCTCAGCGGTGACCTGGACGTTGGCCGGTGAGAGCAGGAACACCCGGTTGGTCACGCGCTCGATCGTACCGCGCAGACCGAACGCGAGCCCGGCGGCGAAGTCGACGAGCCGGCGGGCGTCCGCCTCGTCCATCTCGGTGAGGTTGATGATCACCGGTACGCCGTCGCGGAAGTGCTCGCCGATGGTCCGCGCCTCGCGGTACGTGGTCGGGTGCAGCGTGGTGATCTGGTAGCGCTGCTCGTCCTCCGGCGCCACGCGCTCCCGCTCGCGCGGCTGGGCCTGCGGCGCGAGGGCGAGATTGTCCCGGGTGTGGTAGGTCAGGGCACCCGACGTGTCCCCGGCGGAGGACCGGGTGATCGACCGTACGCTGGAGCGATCGACCCGCTCCGGGCGCTCGGTCTCGCCCCGGTCGGTGTCGGCCGGGCGACTGGAGGCGCGCTCGGACAGCCGGCCGCGCTCGCCGAGCCGGCTACGCGTGGTCGGCGGCTCCTCGGCCTCGTCGTCGTCCTCGTCGGCGAACTCCTCGGCGTACCGGCTCGACCGGTAGCGCGACGAGTCCCGGTAGCCACCCTTGTCGTAGCCACCGTCCTCGTACGCCCGCTCGTCGTCCTCCTCGACGAGACCGAGCCAGACCCCCGCCTTGCGCAGTGCACCCATCCCCGCGCCCTTCCGTCCGCCGTGCGGCACGCGCCCCCGTGCCGTGTCGCTTGATCACGAGTGGACGATCATGCCCACCGGACCGGATCGGCAATCCCCTGACGTGCGGTTCGCGGTCCGCCCGTCACGGCCCCCGGCTACGGGAACGCCGTCCTGAACAACACTGATGTAATTTGCTTCCGTCGTGGTGAGGCTACCGCAGCGCAGGGCGCATTCCGAGCAACGCGCTGCCGACACGGACATGTGTCGCGCCGTACCCGATCGCGCTCTCCAGGTCTCCGCTCATGCCCGCCGACAGCGCCGTGGCGCCGGGTTGGTCGGCCCGCAGGGCCGCCGCCACCTCGGCCAGCCGGGCGAACGCCCGGTCCGGCTCCCAGCCCAGCGGCGCCACCGCCATCAGGCCGGCCAGCCGCAGACCGTCGGCGCCGGCCACCGCCGCGGCCACCGGGTCGAGCCCGCGCTGCGGGTCGGCCGCGCCCGGCAGCGCCCCGCCCCGGGCCGCGTCGCCGTCGATGCTCACCTGCACCAGCACGTCCAGCGGCCGGTCCCGGAGGGCGCCGGCCGCGGCGTCCAGCGCGGCGGCCAGCCGGACGCTGTCCACCGACTGGACCACGTCGGCGTACCGGACCACCGAACGGGCCTTGTTGCGCTGCAGCTGGCCGATGAAGTGCCAGCGCGGCGACGCCCCGGCCGCGGCCACCGCCTCGGCCTTCGGCGCCGCCTCCTGGTCGCGGTTCTCCCCGACGTCGGTCACGCCCAGACCGGCCAGCGCGACCACGTCCGCCGCCGGGTACGTCTTCGTCACCGCGACCAGTGTGACCTCGTCGCGCTGCCGCCCGGCCGCCGCACAGGCGTCGGCGATGCGGGCCCGGACCCGGGCCAGTCCGGCCGCGAGTTCGGCGCGCCGCTCGGGCCGCACCGCCGTCTGTGACTCCGTCATCGGCGCGGCTCAGGACCCGTTCTTGAGGAAGTCGGGCACGTCGACGTCGTCGAAGAGCACCCGGCGCGACGGCTGCTGCGGCGCCGGCATGGTGGCCGGCGGGCTCGCCGGCGCGTTCGGCTGGGCCGGCGGGTTCTGGTTGCTCTTGCGCGGCGGCTCCACCGCCTTGTACGCCGGCGTGCCCCCGTCGAAGCCGGCCGCGATCACCGTGACCCGCACCTCGTCGCCGAGCGCGTCGTCGATGACCGCGCCGAAGATGATGTTCGCGTCCGGGTGGGCCGCGTCGGTGACCAGCTGCGCCGCGTCGTTGATCTCGAACAGGCCGAGGTCCGACCCGCCCGCGATGGACAGCAGCACGCCGCGCGCGCCGTCCATGCTCTGCTCCAGCAGCGGGCTGGAGATGGCCGCCTCGGCCGCCTCCACGGCGCGGTTCTCGCCGCGGGCGCTGCCGATGCCCATCAGCGCGCTGCCGGCGCCGCTCATCACGCTCTTGACGTCGGCGAAGTCCAGGTTGATCAGGCCCGGCGTGGTGATCAGGTCGGTGATGCCCTGGACACCGGAGAGGAGCACCTGGTCCGCGGTGCGGAACGCGTCCATCATGGAGATGTTGCGGTCGCCGAGCGCGAGCAGCCGGTCGTTCGGGATCACGATGAGCGTGTCGCACTGGTTGCGCAGCTCCTCGATGCCCGCCTCGGCCTGGACCTGCCGGCGCTTGCCCTCGAACGAGAACGGCCGGGTGACCACGCCGATGGTGAGCGCGCCGAGCTTGCGGGCGATGTTCGCCACCACCGGCGCGCCGCCGGTGCCGGTGCCACCGCCCTCGCCGCAGGTCACGAACACCATGTCCGCGCCCTTGAGGACCTCCTCGATCTCGTCGCGGTGGTCCTCCGCGGCGTTCTTGCCGACGTCCGGGTTGGCGCCCGCGCCCAGTCCCCGGGTCAGCTCCCGGCCCACGTCGAGCTTGACGTCGGCGTCACTCATCAGCAACGCCTGCGCGTCGGTGTTGATCGCGATGAACTCGACGCCCTTGAGCCCAACCTCGATCATCCGGTTGACGGCGTTGACGCCGCCGCCCCCGATGCCGACGACCTTGATGACCGCCAGGTAGTTGTGCGGAGGTGTCATCTCCGGTCCTTTCCCTTCGAGATTGGCATGGGCCGACCCCACACGGCTTGGCCGGATCAGCGGTCGAACATGTCCTTCGTCGCCTCCGACGGGCTGAACCCTCACCCTCTACTAGAGGCTTAGAGTTATGTCAACCACTGATCTCTTCGGGGCAACGTATGCGCCGCCGCGCCAGGAGCCAAGGACCTGTTCCGGCGTGTCGCCGACCGAGCGACAGGGGACACAGCCCAGCTCGTTGAGCCACGGGTCACTCGAACGTGACCACGTCCGGCGCGCTGACGTCGATCCGGTCCGCCTTGCGGCTCAGCAACGCGGTAGCCACTGTGGACTTGTCCGCGCCCCGGGAGGCGTCGCCCCAGAAGACCTGACGCTCGCCGCGCAGCAGCAGCGTGATCCGCGCCAGCCCGGCCACGTCCACCGCGACCAGCTCCGCGCGCAGCTTCCCGCCCAGCGCGGCGAGCACCGCCAGGCCGGCCCGCGTGCCCGGGTCGTCGGGGCCCGGCCGGGCGACCCGGATCTGCGGCAACCCGTCCGGCGCCCGGTCCAGGCGCTGGAAGACCACGCCCGAGCCGTCGACGACGACGAAGCCCTCCCCCTGCGGCACCGCCGCCACCGGCGTGCGTTCCCGCACCCGGATCACCAGCGTGCCCGGCCAGTCCCGCTCCACGGTGGCGCTCTCCACCGGCGGCAGCGTGCCCACCCGGCGCGCGGTCGCGGCCAGGTCCACCCGGGCCAGCGGTTCGTCGTCCGGCACCGCCGCCGCGTCGCGGATCTGCACCGGGGTGACCAGCCGCGCGCCGACCACCCGTACCTCGCGCACGCCGAACAGCCCGGTGCCCAGCACCGTCCACGCGACCAGGCCCGCGACGGCAAGCACCGCGGCGGCCACCGCCCAGGGCAGCGCGGCCCGCATCCGCCGCTGCCGGGCCCGGGCCATGAACCGGCGGGTCGACGGCGGCACGGCGTCCGCGTTGGCCCGCACCAGCTGCCAGCGCCGGGCCGGGCTGCGCCGCCCGCCGCCGCCGTCCGGTCCGGGGGTACGGCCACGGGCCGGACCGGGACTCATCCGGCCGGGGTCGCCGCGCCGTCCGGGTCGACGCCGGCGCCGAGGCCCGCGCCCCCGCCGGAGCGGGCGAGCAGCGCGTCGAGCAACTGGTCACCCATCAGCGAGATCGGCGGCGCGCCCATGGTCACCACCACGTCGCCGGTGCGCGCCCGCCGGGCCACCTCGCCCGGCACGTCGTCCCACGACTCGACGAACACCTTCCGCTCGGCCGGCAACGGCACCACCTCGATCAGCGCGGCCGAGCCCTCACCGGGGCGGCGCGTCTCACCGGGACCGAAGACCTCAAGCAGCACCGCCTCGTCGGCGATGCCGAGCGCGGCGGCGATCTCCGCCTGGTTGTCGCGGGTGCGGTAGAGCCGGTACGGCTGGAACACCACGATCAGCCGGCCGTCGCCGGCCACCTCGCGCAGCGTCTGCAACGCCAGCGTCATCGAGGTCGGGTGGTAGGCGTACTCGTCGTAGACGAGCACGCCGTCGGCCACGCCCTTGCGCTCGAAGCGGCGCCGCACGCCGGGGAACGCGCCGAGCGCGGCCTCCGCCGCGGCCACCGGCAGTTCCAGCAGGTACGCGGTGAGCACCGCGCCGGCGCTGTTGAGCGCCATGTGCCGGCCCGGTACCGGCAGCCGGATCTCGCCCAGCGGCCGGCCCTCGATCTCGGCCTGGTAGCGCACCCCGTGCGCGGACGAGACGACCTCGCTCATCCGCAGGTCCGCGTCGGCGGACTCGCCGTACGTCCAGACCCGGCGGCCCTCGGCCCGCAGCGTCTCGGCCAGCCGGCGCCCGCCCGCGTCGTCGGCGCAGGTGATCACGAAGCCGGCCGGGTCGGTGAGCCGGGCGAACTCCGCGAACGCCGCCTCCAGGGTGGCCAGGTCGCCGTAGGTGTTGAGGTGATCCGCCTCGATGTTCGTGATGATCGACACGAACGGGCGGTAGATGAGGAAGGAACGGTCGCTCTCGTCCGCCTCGACCACGAAGTGCTCGCCGGTGCCGTGGTGCGCGCCGGAACCCACCTCGGAGATCTCGCCGCCGATCACGAACGACGGGTCGGTGCCGGCCTGCTGGAGCACCATGGTGACCATCGACGTGGTGGACGTCTTGCCGTGGGTGCCGGCCACCGCCACAGTGCGGCGGCCGGTCATCGCGGCGGCGAGCGCCTCGGAGCGGTGCAGCACCCGCAGGCCCCGGCGACGCGCCTCGACCATCTCCAGGTGGTCCTGCGGGATGGCGGAGGAGTAGACCACCGTGTCCACCCCGTCGAGGTTGGACGCCTCGTGGCTGGAGTGGATGGTGCCGCCCAGCGCCCGCAGGCCGGCCAGCGACGGCCACTCCCGCAGCTCGCTGCCGGAGACCGGCAGACCCCGGGTGAGGAAGAGCCGGGCCAGCCCGGCCATCCCGACGCCGCCCACCCCGATCAGGTGGATCCGGCCCAGGTCCTCCGCCGTCATGGTGCCGGCGGGCGTGAACTGCGCGGTGTTCATGAGACGTACCTTCCCGTCGCGGTGTCCCACATCAGCGGGCGACCGCCTCGTAGACGAAGTTCAGCAGCGCCACGTCGCCGTCCCGGCGGCCGTACCCGGCCGCGGCGGCGCCCATCGCGTGCAGCCGCTGCGGATCCCGGATCAGCGGGATCACCGTCCGCTCCAGCCACGCCGGGGTCATCTCGGCGTCGTCGACCAGCAGCCCGCCGCCGGCCTCCACCACCGGCAGCGCGTTGCGCTTCTGCTCCTGGTTGCTGTGCGGGTAGGGCACGTAGACGGCGGGGAGGCCGATCGCGGCCACCTCGGCGCAGGTCATCGCGCCGCCCCGGGCCAGCATCAGGTCGGCGGCGGCGTAGCCCAGCTCCATCTCGGACAGGTACGGCAGCGTGACGTACGGCACCGGCAGGTCGGTGGGCACCGAGACCGGCTCGTTGCGGGCGCCGATGACGTGCAGCACCTGCACGCCGTTGCGGGCCAGTTCCTTGGCCGCGCCGGAGACAGCCAGGTTGATCGAGCGGGCGCCCTGCGAGCCACCGGCGACGAACAGCACCGGCAGGTCGGGACGGAGTCCGAAGTGGGCGCGGGCGGCGTCGCGCAGCGCCGCCCGGTCCAGCCCGGCGATGCCCCGGCGCAGCGGCACACCCACCACGCGGGCGTCGCGCAGCGCCTCGGCCTGGGCCGGCTGGTGCGGGAAGCCCACCGCGACGTTCTTGGTGAACTTCATCCCGAGCCGGTTCGCCACGCCCGGCGGCACGTTCACCTCGTGGATGACGATGGGCAGTTCCCGCCGCCACGCGGCCAGGTAACCGGGCACCGAGACGTACCCGCCGAAGCCGACCACGGCGTCGGCCTGGACCTCGTCGATCACCTTGCCTGCCGCGCGCGCCGCCTTCCACATCCGGTCCGGGGTGCGCACCAGACTCATGTTGACCGACCGGGGAAGCTGGTAGGCCGGGATCTGCCGCAGGTCGTAACCGGCCGGCGGGATCAGCTCGTTCTCCAGCCCCTTCGGTGTGCCCAGGCAGGTGATCCGGACGCTCGGGTCGTGTCGGCGCAGGCAGTCGGCGAAGGCGAGCAGCGGGTAGATGTGCCCGCCCGTACCCCCTCCGCAGAGCACCACCGAACGCAGCGGACCCATCAGCGTCTCCTCTCGCTCGCCGCGCCGGCGCGCGCCCGGTCGGACCGGGCGCCGCGGGGCGCGGCCTGGTCGTCCTGCCGCCGCTGCCGGGACCGGGGCACGGACCCTCGGTCGGCCGGAGGCGGCGCCGGTCGGCGGCGCCGGCCGGGAAGCGGCGGCAACGGGGCCCACACTAGCCGGACCCATCGGGCGGGCGGACGGGCGTGCAGCGCTCGCGCCGCGTCCGGCTCGGCGCGGGCGAACGAGGCGAGCATGCCGATCGCGGCGAGCGTCACCACCAGGGCGCTGCCGCCGTCGGAGATGAACGGCAGCGGTACGCCGGTCAGCGGCAGCAGGCCGGTGACGCCACCGATGTTGATGACGGCCTGGCCGACCAGCCAGGCGGTCACACCGGCGGCGGCGAGCCGGCGGAACGGGTCCTCGACCCGGCGGGCGATCCGCATCCCGGTGTACGCGAGCACGGCGAACAGCGTCAGGACCACTGTGCAGCCGACCACGCCCAGCTCCTCCGCGACGATGGCGAAGATGAAGTCGTTGTGCGCCTCGGGCAGGTAGTTCCACTTCAGCGAGCTCTGGCCCAGGCCGACGCCGAACCAGCCGCCGTTGCCGATCGCGTAGCGGGCCTGCACGAGCTGGTAGCAGTAGTCCAACTGCTGCTCGAAGCAGGTCTTCGGATCCGGCGGGTCGAGCCACATGGTGAGACGGCCGAGCCGGTAGTTGTCGGCGTCCCGGGAGCCGGAGCCGGCGCCGAGCGAGGCGGCGGCCACCAGCAGGCCGATGCCGGCCAGACCGATCGCGGAGAGCGCGGCGAAGACCCGGCCCCGCACGCCGGCCGCCCAGAGCAGCCCGACCACGAGCGCCAGCAGGCAGAGCATGCTGCCCAGGTCGTTGAAGCCGACCAGGACGAACAGCAGGCCCACCACCGGGAACAGCGGCGTCGCCAGTTCCTTCCACCAGCCCAGCGCGGCACCCTTGCGGGCCAGCACGTGCGCCGCCCACAGCACCAGCGCGAACTTCGCCACCTCGACCGGTTGCAGCGAGATCGGGCCCAGGGAGAGCGAGAGGAGTTCGGCCTTCAACGGCCCGATCGACGTCACCCCGAACAGCGAGTTCAACGCGACGAGCAGGTTGAGGGTGAGCAGCAGCGCCACCGCCACGCCGACCGCCGGGCGGCTCACCGCCCGGAACGTGCGCGCGGGCAGCCGCTGACAGGCCCAGAACGCGCCGATGCCGATCACCGCGAACACGGCCTGCTTGGTCAGCGACGCGGACGCGTCGCCGCCCTCGGCGAAGTCCTTCACGCTGGTGGCGGAGAAGACCATGGTGAGGCCGATCAGCAGCAGCAGGCCGGCGCTGGACAGCAGCAGGTAGTACGAGGCCAGCGGCCGGGCCAGCAGACCACGCAGCGCGGCCAGGCCACCGGCCGGATCCCAGCGCGCCACGGGCGGGTCGGCCGGTGGCGTGGCCGCCGGGGCACGGCGGGCCGGCGGGTCGCTGGTCACCTGGATGTCTCGTCCCTCCCCCACAGGCCCATCATGGCCGCTCCACCCGCCCGCCCGTGGCGCAACGGCCCGGTCGGCGTGTCGGATCCGCACACCCCCGGCGTCAGCTGACCGCGGCGAGGAACTCGCTGTAGAACAGCCCCAGTGCGATGGCCACGCCGATGCCCGCGATGATCCAGAACCGGACCACGATGTTGACCTCGCTCCAGCCGGCCAGCTCAAAGTGGTGCTGCAACGGCGACATCCGGAACACGCGCTTGCCGGTGGTACGGAAGGAGATGATCTGGATGACCACGGACATCGTGACGATGACGAACAGGCCGCCCAGGATCGGCAGCAGCAGGATGGTCCGGGTGGACATCGCCATGCCGGCGATCAGGCCGCCCAGCCCGAGCGCGCCGGTGTCGCCCATGAAGATCCGCGCCGGGGACGTGTTCCACCACAGGAAGCCCACGCAGGCACCGGCCGCCGCGCCCGCGATCAGCGCGATCTCCAGCGGATCGCGCACTGTGTAGCAGTACGCCTCGGTGTAGTTCGGGTCGGCGCACCAGTGCCGGTACTGCCAGAACGCGATGAGCGCGTACGCCGCGAGCACCATCACCGAGGCGCCGGTGGCCAGGCCGTCCAGGCCGTCGGTGAGGTTCACGCCGTTCGTGGCCGCCATCACCACCATGATGATCACGATCACCGCGCCGATCTTGCCGATCTCCAGCGCCGGGATGTCCCGGATGAAGCTCAGCGTGGTGCTGCCCACCGTCTCGGTGTTCGTCGCGTTGCCGCCGGCGTCGGTCATGCTGGACGGGAAGTAGACCGCCACCGCGCCGAAGACCGCGCCGACCAGGATCTGCCCGGCCAGCTTGCCCCGCTTGTTGAGGCCACCGCTGTGCCGCTTGCGCACCTTGAGGAAGTCGTCGATGAAGCCGACCGCGCCGGAGAACACCATCAGCCCCAGCAGCACCAGCGCCGTGATGGTCGGCTCGACCTGGGCGATCTGCGCGTCCGGCAGCGTGGTCAGAGCCAGGTGCCCGGCCACGTACGCGATGACGGTGGCCAGGATGAAGACCACGCCGCCCATCGTCGGCGTGCCCTTCTTGCCCTCGTTGCTGGCGAGCCCGAGGTTCGACCGGATCGGCTGGCCGGCCTTGAGCCGGGCGAACACCTTGATCGCGATCGGGGTGCCGAACAGCGAGATCAGGAACGCGACGCCGACGGCGACGATGACCGCCCTCATGCCGCGCCGCCCTCCGTGGCCGTCTCCCGGGCGTCCGCGCGCAGCGCGTCGGCCACCTCCCAGGTCCGGTACCGGGAGCCCTTAACCAGCACCACGTCTCCCGGACGCAGCTCGCTCCGCAGCACCTCGACGGCCGCCGCCTGATCGGTGAGCAGCACCGACTCTCCTCCCCAGTTACCTACCGCTGTCGCGCCCTCGTGGATCGGCGCCGCCGGCTCGCCCACCACGAGCAGCCGGTCCACGCCCAGGTCGGCCGCGAGCCGGCCGACCTGCTGATGCCCCTGAAGTTCGAAGTCGCCCAGCTCGGCCATGTAGCCGAGCACCGCGACCGTACGCCCCTCGCCGCGCATGCTGGCCAACGCCCGCAGCGCCACGCCGGTGGAGGCGGGGTTGGCGTTGTACGAGTCGTCGATCACCGTCACGCCGTCGGGGCGCTCGAAGACGTCCATCCGCCGGGTGGAGACCAGGCCCAGCTCGTTCAGCGCCGCCGCCAGCTCGGGCAGCGGCAGGCCCAGCTCCCGGCCGACCGCCGCGGCGGCGAGCGAGTTGGAGACCTGGTGCCGGCCGGTCAGCCCGAGCCGCACCGGCGCGCTGCCCTCCGGGGTGACGAGGATGTACGACGGCCGTCCCCGGCCGTCCAGCGTCACGTCCACGGCGCGCACGTCGGCGCGCTCCGACTCGCCGTAGCGGACCACCCGGGCCCGGGTCCGCGCCGCCATCGCGTCGACCCGCGGGTCGTCGGCGTTGAGCACGGCCAGCCCGTCGGACGGGAGCGCCTCGACCAGTTCCCCCTTGGCGAGCGCGATGGCCTCCACCGAGCCGAACTCGCCGAGGTGCGCCACGCCGACGTTGAGCACCACCGAGATCCGCGGCGGCACCACGTCGCACAGGTAGCGGACGTGCCCGACCCCGCGGGCGCCCTTCTCCATCACCAGGTAGCGGGTCTCCGCAGTGGCCTGCAACGCGGTGTACGGGTGTCCCAGCTCGTTGTTGAACGAGCCGGGCGGCGCCACCGTCGGGCCGAGCCGGACCGCGATCTGGGCGATCAGGTCCTTGGTGGTGGTCTTGCCGGACGAGCCGGTCAGCCCGATCACGGTGAGCGCGGGCAGCCGGTCGACCACCGTACGGGCCAGCCGGCCCATCGCGTCGAGCGTGTCGCCGACGAGCACCATCGGCACGCCCGGCACCTCACGGGTGCCGAGCACCGCCACCGCGCCGGCGTCCACCGCGCCGGCCGCGTAGTCGTGGCCGTCCACCCGCTCGCCGGGGAAGGCGACGAACAGCCCGCCCGGGCCCACCTTGCGGGAGTCGAACTCGACGGTGCCGGTGATCCGGGCGTCCGGGTCGGCGCCGGCCAGCCGGCCGTCGACAGCTGCGGCCACCTCGGCCAGCGTCAGCGGGATCACCGCTGACCCACCAGGTCACCGAAGCGGGCGCGCAGCGCCGCCGCCAGCTCCACCCGGTCGTCGAACGGCAGCACCTCGCCGCCGATCTCCTGGCCGCGTTCCTGGCCCTTGCCCAGCACCGCCACCACGTCACCCGGTTCGGCCACCCGGACCGCCTCCTCGATCGCCGCCCGCCGTCCGGGCACCTCGATGACGCGGGCCGGGGTCGCGGCGGCGTACGCGCCGGCCAGCACCTCGGCCCGGATCGCGGCCGGGTCCTCGGTCCGCGGGTTGTCGTCGGTCACCAGCACCACGTCGGCGCCGCGCGCGGCCACACCGCCCATCACCGGCCGCTTGCCCCGGTCCCGGTCGCCGCCGGCGCCGAGCACGCAGATCAGCCGGCCGGTGGTCAGGCCACGCAGCGCGGTCAGCACCGCCTCGATCGCGTTTGCCTTGTGCGCGTAGTCGACCACCCCGCGCACCGGGGCGTCGCCGCTGACCAGTTCCAGCCGCCCGGGTACGCCACCGCAGGCGGCCACGCCGCGCGCCGCGGTCCGCGGGTCCACCCCGGCGGCGACCAGCAGCGCGACGGCCAGCAGCGCGTTCGCGACGTTGTGCCGGCCGGGCAGCGCGACGCCGGTGGGCAGCGTCAGGCCGTCCGGCCCGTGCAGCGCGAAGCGCTGCGCGTACCCCTCGCCGTCGACGCCGTCGGCCCACCAGGTCGCGTCCGGGTCGCCGGCCGCCGAGTAGGTGACGGTGCCCGGCCTGTACAGCGGGCGCAGCGCCGGGTCGTCGTGGTTGAGCACCTCGACCCGGCAGCGGCCGTCGAACAGCTTGGCCTTGGCCGCGAAGTAGTCCGCCTCGTCGGCGTGGAAGTCCAGGTGGTCGGAGCCGAAGTTGGTGTAGCCGCCGACGTCGAACCGGACACCGCCGACCCGGCCCATGGCGAGGGCGTGGCTGGACACCTCCATGACCACGGTGTCCACCCCGTGCTCGCGGGCAACCGCGAGCATGGCGTGCAGGTCGGTGGCCTCCGGAGTGGTCCGGACGCTGTCGATCACCAGGTCGCCGAGGCGGGTCTCCACGGTGCCGATCAGCCCGGTGACGTGCCCGGCGGCGCGCAACCCGGACTCGACCAGGTAGCTGGTGGAGGTCTTGCCGGCGGTGCCGGTCACCCCGATCACGGTCAGGCCGGCGGTCGGGTCGCCGTAGATGGTCGAGGCCACCTCGCCGAGCGCGTCGCGCGGGTCGTCGACGACGAGCACGGGCAGGCCGCTCCCGGCGGCCAGCTCCGCGCCGGCCGGGTCGGTCAGCAGGGCCACCGCGCCCGCCCGCGCGGCGGCGGCGGCGAACTCCGCGCCGTGGCGCCGGGCGCCGGGCAGGGCGGCGTACAGGTCGCCGGGGCGTACCTCCTGGCTGGCGTGGGTCACGCCGGTGACGGCCGGCTCGGCGGCCTCCTCCGGCGCTGTCGCCGCCACGCGGGCGGCGAGGTCGCCGAGCCGTACGGGACGCACGGTTGTGGGACGTGGATTGCCGGGCACGGCGTCAGACCCTACCCGGTCGTCCGGTTCCGACCGCACAGCCGCCCCGGTGGTTCGTCGCCACTCACCGATGATGTCCCGCCGTTCCCGCTCAGCGCGGAAAGACCTCGAACTTCGGGGACTTGTTGGTGAGCGACGGCGGCACCCGGTAGTGGCGGAGAGTGAAGCCCATCATCTCCCGGAACGCGGGCGCGGCGACCGCGCCGCCACCGCCGCCGGGGCTCCACACGAAGACCGCCACCACGTACCGGGGGTTCTCCGCCGGGGCCATGCCGATGAACGAGCCGACCTCGCCGGGCTGGAGCTTGCCGCCGTCGTAGCGCAGCCCGGTGCCGGTCTTGCCGGCCACCCGGTAGCCGGGCACGGCGGCGGCCAGTCCGGTCCCCTGGCCGTCCGGGCCGTCGACGGTGGTGACCGCCTCCATCATCTGGCGCAGCGCCGCCGCGTTGGCCGGGCTGAGCACCGACCGGGTGGTGGGCGCCGCGGCAGGGCTGCGCTCGCCGTCCGCGCCGATGGTCTCCTTGACCAGGTGCGGCTGCACGTACGTGCCGTTGTTGGCGATCGCGGCGTACGCGGCGGCCATCTGCAGCGGCGTGGCGTCCACGCTGTGCCCGATCGGCACCGACCCGTACGCCGAGCCGCTCCACTGGTCCGGCGGGAGAAGCCGGCCGGAGGCCTCGCCGGGCATGCCCTCGCCGGTCGCCGCGCCCAGCCCGAACCGCTTCTGGTAGTCGAACAGCCGTTCCTTGCCCAGTTTCTCGGCGATCTCGATGGTGCCGACGTTCGACGAGAAGGCGAGCATGCCGGGGATGCTCATGGTGCGGCCGCCGACCGGGTGTGTGTCGCGGAAGGTGACACCGCCCCGCACGATCGTGTCGGAGACCGGGAACTTGGTGTCCGGCGTGATCACGCCCTCCTGGAGCGCCGCGCCGTACGTGATCGCCTTGTGGATCGATCCGGGGTCGACCACGAACGTGGTGGCCGCGTCGTCCCGGTCGGCCGGCGAGGTGACCTTGGTGGGGTTGGCCGCGTCGTACGTGGGCTGGCTGGCCTGCGCCAGCACCTCACCGCTCGGCACCTCGATGATCACCGCCGCGCCGACGCTGCCCTTCACCTTCGCCGTCTGCCGGGCAAGGATCCGCTGCGTCATGAACTGGAGGTCCCGGTCGACGGTGAGCTTCAGCGAGCTGCCCGGCTGCGGCTGGGTGGTGCGGCTGTAGCCGCCCGGGATGGGTGCGGCCAGGTCGCCCAGGCCCACCTCGTAGGTCCGTTTGCCGGCCTGCCCGCGCAGCACGTCGTCGTACTTGGCCTCCAGGCCCTCCAGGCCGTTCATGTCCTGGCTGACGAAGCCGATCAGGTTGGCGGCCAGGTCGCCGCCGGGCACCTCGCGGCGCTCGTCGCGGTGCACGTTGATGCCGGCCAGCTCCAGCGCCATGATCTTCTTCGCGGTGCTGATCTCGACACCACGGGCCAGGTAGACGAACTGCGACGGGGTGTCGCTGCCGGGCAGGGTGCGCTCGCGCATCTTCTCGGCCAGGTCGGAGGCGGGCATCCCGAGCAGCGGGGAGAGCAGGCGCGCGGTGGCGAACCGGTCCTTGACCCGGGTCGGGTCGGCGAACACGTACCGGGCCTCGACGCTGTGCGCCAGCGGCTCTCCGCCGCGGTCGAGGATCGCCCCGCGCGCGGCGGGCAGCTCGACCACGGCGAGCCGGTTGGGCAGGCCGCCGTCGGCGTACGCCGGGGTGTCCACGGTCTGGAGGTAGACCAGCCGCACGCCGATGCTGGCGAACAGCGCCAGCGCCAGCACGGTGCCGAGCCGCAGGCGTCGGCGCGGGTCGCCCAGCCGCGGCGGCCGGCGCGGCTTGCGGACCGGGCGGCGGGGCTGGGCGGCCGGGCGGCGCGGCTGGGACCGGCGGCGCGGCGGCGGCGCGTCGTCCTCGTCGTCGAACGGTTCCCGCACCGGCCGGGACGAGACGGTCCGCACCACGCCGGCCCGGCCGCCAGCGGCGGCGGACCGGCGACCGGACCGGGCGCCGTCGGTGGCGGGCTCGCGCGTGCCGGCCCGCCCGGCCCGGCCGCCGTCGAGCACCTGCAACGCGGGCCGGAACGGGTCGCCGGACCGGTTGCTCCGGGGGGTACGCCGTTGCTCGGCGCCGCCGCCCTCGCGCACGGTCCGCCCGCGCGGGGTGTACGCGCGGGCGTCGGAGATCCCGCCGAGGCCCGGCTCGCGCGGCTCCGACCCCCGCGACGATCCGCGCCGGGAGCCAGTGGCGTCCCGGCGCGGATCCTCCGATCTCGGCGGCATCGCTCAGCCTCCGTTGCCCTGCTGGCTGGTGACCGACGGGGCGCCCTGCGCGGGGTGCGGCACCCCGATGGTCTGCCCGTCCGGCAGCCGGATGTACGCCGGGTCCTCGGACTCGACCAGGCCGAGCTTGCGGGCGTTCGCGGTGAGGTTGCCGGGCGCCTTCTGCTCGGCGATCTGCTTCTTCAGCTCCTGCTCGTCGACGTTCAGCTTGTTCTGCTGCTGCTGGAGCTTCTCCAGCTTGAAGGCGTTCTCGTTGATCTTGGTGTTGACGGCCAGGATGCCCAGCACCCCACCGACCACGAGCACCAGGATCAACGCGACGAAGGGCGCCCGGGGAACCCGGATCGGCGCCGGCGGGGCGACCCGCAGGCGCGGCGCCGGCGTGCCGGCGACCCGGGTACGCTCGGCCGGCCGCAGGGCGGCGCTGCCCTGCGTCGGGAACTCGCGCGCCCCCCGGGCGCGAGCCTGCTCCCGGCGGTCGGCCGCCGTCGTGTCCGGCGTGGTGCGCTGCGCCGCGGTCCGGCCCCCCGACCGCGGTGCGCGCTGCCCGACGGCTCCCCGGCCGTCGCGCTTCTCGACGTTCATGTCCCCTCCCCCTCCTCGTCCGTCCCGTTCGCGTCCCCCGGGGCCGACCGCGGGTCCTCGTCGGACCCCGGTGACCCCGTCCCCGGTTGGTGCATCGCCTTCACCCGGCGGCGGTACCGTTCGCGGTCGGTACGCCCCTGCCGGGCCGCCTCCGGGTCGAGCCGTTCCGCTGCTCTCAGCCGTACCGAGGCGGCACGCGGGTTCGCGGCCACCTCCGCCTCCCCGGGCAGCTCGGCGCCCCGGCTCAACAGCCGGAACGTCGGGCCCGACCCGGGCAGTTCGACCGGGAGGTCGATCGGGCCCTTACTGCGGACCCGGTCGGCGAGCGCCTGCTTGGTGAGCCGGTCCTCCAGCGAGTGGTAGGACAGGACCACCATGCGGCCGCCCACTGTGAGCTTGTCGAGAGCAGCCGGCAGCGCCGTCTCCAGCGCTGCCAGTTCTCTGTTTACCTCGATCCGCAAAGCCTGAAACGTTCTCTTTGCCGGGTGTCCACCGGTTCGTCGGGCCGGTGCCGGAATGGCGTCGCGGACCAGCTCGGCCAGCCGGGCCGAGGACGTGATCCGGGTCCGCTCCCGCTCCCGGATGATCGCCGAGGCGATCTTTCCGGCGAACTTCTCCTCGCCGTACACCCGCAGCAGGCGGGCCAGGTCCGGGTGGGAGTAGGTGTTCACCACCTCCTCGGCGGTCACCCCCCGGGTCTGGTCCATCCGCATGTCCAGCGGCGCGTCCTGCGCGTAGGCGAACCCGCGGTCGGGCGCGTCGAGTTGCAGGGACGAGACGCCGAGGTCGAACAGCACCCCGTCGATCGCCGGGTAACCGAGCCGGTCGAGCACCTCGGGCAGCTCGTCGTAGACGGCGTGCTCCAGGTGGATCCGGTCGGCGAACCGGGCCAGGCGGACCCGCGCGTGGGCCAGCGCCTCGGTGTCCCGGTCCAGGCCGATCAGCACCGTGTCCGGGTGCGCCGTGAGCACCGCCTCGGCGTGCCCGGCCAGGCCGAGCGTGGCGTCGACGTGCACGGTGCGACCGGGCCGGCCCAGTGCGGGGGCCAGCAGCTCGAGACACCGCTCGAGCAGCACCGGCACGTGCGTGCCGCGTAGCTCCCCCATGTCGACCCCCACCCCGTTCGCCAGCCGTTCCGTCACGTGTCCGTCGTCGCCACGACGCCTCGCCATACCGCCAGATCCCCATCCGCTCCCGCCCGCCGGAGGCCGCGGCCCTCCGTGTCGGATCGTGCGCCTGGCACCGGGGAAGGGGTGCCAGGAACTCGAAAGCGGCTGGAGATCTCGCAGTACGTCGGGCGCCGTCACGCCCTACAGACCGCCGGGCAGCACCCCCTCCTCGATGTCGGCGAAGTCGTCTTCGCTCTCCGCGAGGTAGGCCTCCCAGGCCGCCCTGTCCCAGATCTCCACCCGGGTGCTCGCTCCGATCACGACCAGATCCCGGTCCAGTGCCGCGTACGACCGCAGGTGGCCGGGAATCGTGACCCGCCCCTGCTTGTCCGGCACCTCGTCGTGCGCGCTGGCGAAGAAGACCCGGCTGTAGGCCCGGGCCGCCTTGCTCGTCATCGGCTGCGCGCGCAACTGGTCGGCGATCCGCTGGAACTCGGGCATCGGGAAGACGTAGAGGCAGCGCTCCTGCCCTTTGGTGATCACGACACCCCCCGCCAGTTCGTCCCGGAACTTCGCCGGAAGGATCAACCGGCCTTTGTCGTCCAGGCGCGGAGTGTGGGTGCCGAGGAACATCGGCCCAACCCCCTCGCCCTGAGCGGCGTTCGCGGCGCCGCTGACCCCCCGGGCCGGTGTGGCCCTCCCGGCCTCACCATCGCGCCCCACTCTACTCCACTTCCCTCCACCTGCAACCAGAATCGCCCGCGTGGCGTGGCGTTTCGGCGCGCAAAACCGCACGTCAACGCGGGTGGGGCCGAGTGGAGGGGGTGGAGGGCGCCCCACACCGTCCGCTACCCGACATCGACCGCCGCCGTCCGGCCCGGCGCGCTCCGGCCGTCCGCCGCGCCGTCCCCGGCCGAACGGTTCGCCGTCGGCGGCGATCTGGTGGAGGTGGCGGTCCGGTAACCTCGCTCGCGTGACGGACGCGAAGATGCCCTTGCGGGCGAAGGTGGCCAGCTCCGTGTCGCGCACCGCCGCGGCGCTGTCGCGGGCCGCGGGTCGCGGCGACGGCTCGGTGATCGGCGGCTGGATCGGCCTCAAGATCGACCCGGACCTGCTCGCCCACCTCTCGGCCGGGCGCGCGATCGCCCTGGTGTCCGGCACCAACGGCAAGACCACCACGACCCGGCTCACCACCGCCGCGGTCGGCGTGCTCGGCCGGGTCGCCACCAACTCCTTCGGCGCGAACATGCCCACCGGCCACACCTCGGCGCTCGCAAAGGCCGGCAGCACGCCGTACGCGGTGCTGGAGGTGGACGAGCACTACCTCGCCCAGGTGCTGGAGGCGACCGAGCCGCACGTGGTGGCGCTGCTCAATCTCTCCCGCGACCAGCTCGACCGCGCCAAGGAGGTCGCCATGATGGCGCAGCTCTGGCGCGCCGCCCTGGTCCGGCACCCGCGGATACGGGTGGTCGCCAACGCCGACGACCCGATGGTGGTGTGGGCCGCCTGCCCGCCGGCCGACCCGGCCCAGGGCCACGTGCCGCCGCACGTCACCTGGTTCAGCGCCGGGCAGCGCTGGCACGACGACTCCTGGGTCTGCCCCGAGTGCGGCTCCACCATCCAGCGCTCCGGTGAGCAGTGGTGGTGCACCGGCTGCCCGCTGCGCCGTCCCGAGCCGAACTGGACGGTCGAGGACGACGGCGTGCTCGACCCCACAGGCGCCTGGCACAAGATCCAGCTCCAGCTCCCCGGCAAGGTCAACCTGGGCAACGCGGCCACCGCCCTCGCCGTCGCCGCCGAGTTCGGCGTACGCCCGGTGGACGCGGTCTCCCGGCTCGGCAGCGTCACCTCGGTGGCCGGCCGCTACGCCCAGGTGGACCGCGACGGGCGCAACATCCGGCTGCTGCTGGCGAAGAACCCGGCGAGCTGGCTGGAGGCGTTCGACATGGCCGACGTCGCGCCGACACTGCTGTCCATAAACGCCCGCGACCCCGACGGGCTGGACACCTCCTGGCTGTTCGACGTGGACTTCTCCCCGCTGATCGGCCGGCAGGTGCTGATCACCGGTGACCGGGCGTACGACCTGGCGGTGCGGCTGGAGGTCAACGGCGTGCCGTTCCAGCACGTACGCGCCTTCGACGAGGCGGTCCGCGCGGTGCCGCCGGGCCGGCTGGAGGTCATCGCCAACTACACCGCCTTCCAGGACATCCGAGCGGAGCTGGACCGTGTCAACTGAGAGCCTGCGCATCGTCTGGATCTATCCCGACCTGCTGTCCACGTACGGCGACCGGGGCAACATGCTGATCCTGGCCCGCCGGGCCCAGCTGCGCGGCATGCCGGTCGAGGTGCTGGAGGTCCGCTCCGACCAGCGGCTGCCCGCCACCGCCGACATCTACCTCATCGGCGGCGGCGAGGACGGCCCGCAGGCGCTCGGCGCCCAGCGCCTGATCGCCGACGGCGGCCTGCACCGGGCGGTGGCCCAGGGTTCGGTGGTGTTCGGCGTCTGCGCCGGCTACCAGCTGCTCGGCACCTCCTTCTTCGCCAAGGGCACCCGCTGCGCCGGGCTGGAACTGCTCGACCTCTCCTCCGACCGGGGCCCCACCCGCGCGGTCGGCGAGCTGGCCGGCGAGGTCGACCCGCGGCTGGGCATCCCGCACCTGTCCGGCTTCGAGAACCACGGCGGCCGTACCCACCTCGGCCCGGGCGTGTCCCCGCTGGCCCGGGTCACCGCCGGGGTCGGCAACGACGGCGCCACCGAGGGCGCGTGGCGGGGCAAACTGCTGGGCACCTACTCGCACGGCCCGGCGCTGGCCCGCAACCCGGACCTGGCCGACCTGCTGCTGCGCTGGGCGACCGGCATCCACCAGCTGCCCCCGCTCGACGACACCTGGGCCGACCGGCTCCGCTCCGAGCGCCGCGCCGCGGTGGCCGCCGCACCGAGGCCGTGACCGACGCCGCCCGGCCGGGGCGGCGACCGGTGGCCCGCCGGCTCGCCGGGTTGCTGCGGCAACCCTCGGCGCGCCGGTTCGGGCTGCTCCTGCTGCTGCTCGCCGGGTTCGGCGTGACGCTGCTGCTGGTGCCCCGGCCGGACCCGGCCGACCTGCCCCGGCTCGCCGACTCGCTCGGCGGCTACGGCCCGCCCGCAGCGGTGATCGGCGGCGCGCTGCTGCTGGTGGCGCTGGTGCCGCGCACGTTCGTCACGCTGGCGGCGGGCGCGATCTTCGGCCCGGTGCAGGGCGCCGCGTACGCGCTCGGCGCGGCGCTGCTCGCGGCAGCCATCGGCTTCACCGTCGGCCGGGTGCTCGGCCGCGACTTCGTCGCCGAGCGGGTGCGCGGCCGGCTGGCCCGCCTGGACGGCTGGTTCGCCCGGCAGAGCGTCTTCGGCGTGGTCACCGTACGGCTGCTGCCGATCGCCGGGTTCGGTCTGGTCAGCTACGGCTACGGCACCACCGCCGCCCGGGTGCTGCCGTTCCTGGCCGGCAGCGTGATCGCCTCCGCCCCGACCGCCGTCGGGTACGCGGCGATCGGCGCGGCCGCGACAAGTCCCGGTTCGATCAACTGGTACGCGGCCGCGCCTGCGAGCCTCGGCCTGATCGCCAGTGTGCTGATCATCCACCGCTGGTGGCGGGCCGAACGGCGCCGGTCTGCCGGACCGGCCGGCTGACCCGGCGGCGAAGGCGCACAAGCACGCGGAGGACCTCCGGACCGGCCCGGTAACGACCGCACGACGATCCCGCCCGCCGGGCACCGCGCGGCACCGGCGCTCCCTAGCATTCGCGAGCATGAGGCCCTCGTCCCGAGCCCGCATCCGGAGCGCCGCCGTCCTCGCTCCGGTCCTCGCGGCGGCGATGCTCGCCGCCTGCACTCCGGGAGACCCGACGGCCGCCCCGGTCACCGAGGGAACGCCGTCGACGCAGGTGACCGCCCCGCCGCGTGCCGACTTCTGCCTGGTCACCGTGCCGCAGAGCTGGCAGGACGCGGTCCGGGAGAGCCGGCTGCCGAAGGAGCCCGGGGAGAGGTGGTCAGGGTTCGCCCCGGCACCGGACGGCCGCTCCGCGTTCGCCACCGTGCAGCGCGACGGTCTCCCGATGCTGCTGGTCAAGCAGGAGAAGAACGGCGACCGACGGGTCGTGGCCACCATGCCGGACCTGTTCACCTTCCCGCTATGGGGCGACTTCGACGGGCGCTGGCTGGTCTACGCGCGCACCGACCTGTCCCGTGCGGCGCCGCACGGGGAAGGAAGCGCCGAGCTCTTCGTCTGGGACGCGGAGACCGGGGCCGAGCCACGGCAGGTCGCGAACACCGGGCAGAGGGCCGTCCCGTTCCTGTTGCAGGACGGGAAGCTCGCCGTGACCCGGATCCTCGACAAGGACCGGGCCGAGCTGACCCTGCACGACCTGGCGGCCGGAACGGTCCGCACTGTGGCCACCGGCCCGGTGAGCACTGTCGGGTTCCGCGGCGCCGACCTGATCTGGTTCGACAGGGCCACGGGCCGCCTGAACGCGATCGGCCCGGACGGGACGGCGGGCGCTTCCGCACAGCCGGCCCTGGGGCCGGGTGCGGTGGACGTGACCACCGACGGCCGTACCACCGCCTGGGTGTCCCGGGACGAGCGCGACCTGACCGTCTGGCGGCCGGACTGGACGACACCCGTGCGGATCCTGCGGGTCACTCCTCCCCCGCCGACCACGCCCTCGCTGCCACCCGGCGCCAGGCCACCGACCGTCGATCCGTTCCACCGGATCGCCGGGCCCACTGCGGTCGGCGACCTCTTGCTCTTCGACTACCACCTGGGCTGGTACGTGGCCGACCTGCGGACCGGCTCGTACGTCCGGCTGACCGCGGACCACGCCGACGCGATGGTCTCGGGCCCCGCGCTGCTGATGGACCCGGAAGACAACTCGGTCCCCGCGGAGCGGCACGCGTACTCGCTGCTGCGCCTGGACCGGCTGCCGCCACTGCCGGCGTGCCCGTGACGGAGCACGGGCAGCCGCTGCCGGGCGGGTTCGTCGCCGAGGTGGTCCGCGTCGGTGACACGTCCGACGTACGGCCCCGCCGAACGCGGGCTTCGTGGCCGCGCTCCTGCGGCACCTGGAGCCCGTCGGCCTGGCGCCCCGGTACCTCGGCGTCGACGAGCGAGGCCGGCAGGTGCTGACCCACATCGACGGGCGGGTGCCCTGGCGGGACCGGGAGGAACCGGCCTACTTCGCCGCCCCCGCGCTCACCCGGCTGGCCGGCCTCATGCGGGCGCTGCACGACGCCTGCGCCGGCACCGGCCTGGCCGGCGACGCGGAGACGGTCTGCCACCGGGACCTGTCGCCGAAGAACACCGTCTACCGGGACTCGCCGGCCGGGCCACTGCCGGTGGCCTTCCTGGACTGGGACCGGGCCGGGCCGGGCCGCCGGATCGAGGACGTGGCGTTCGCGGGCTGGCACTGGGCCGCGCTGGGCGGGGACGCCGACCCGGCCGAGCTGGCCCGGCGCTGCCGGCTGCTCTGCGACGCCTACGAGGCTGCCGGCCCCGGGGTGTCGGTGCCCCGGTCCGAACTGGTCGCCGTCATGCTCGACCAGCTCGACGGCACATGGCGGGGCATCGACGTCGGCGCCGAGCGGAACGAGCCGGGCATGCGCCGGCTCCGCGCGGCGGGCGTGGTCGACATGGTGCGCGGCTGGCACGGGTGGCTGCTCCGGCACCGCCCGACGGTCGAGGCGGTGCTGGAGGCCGGTTGAGGCGCGTCCCGCGAACAGGACGCGCCTCAAGCACACGGCCGCCGGTCAGGCGACGACCGAGACCATCCGGCCCTTCACCACGATCACCTTGCGCGGCTCCTTGCCGGCCAGCGTGCCGGCCACCGCCTCCAGCGCCGCCGCGCGCACGGTCTCCTCGGTCGCGTCGGCCGGCACCTCGACCCGGCCGCGGACCTTGCCGTTCACCTGAACGGGGTACGTGACCGACTCGGCCACCAGCAGGGCCGGGTCGGCGACCGGGAAGTCCGCGTACGCCAGTGAGTGCTCGTGGCCCAGCTTGTGCCACAGTTCCTCGGCCATGTGCGGGGCGAACGGCGCGACCATCAGCACCAGCGGCTCGGCCACCTCGCGCGGGGTACGCGCCAGCCGGGTCAGGCCGTTGGTCAGCTCGATCAGCTTGGCGATGGCGGTGTTGAACCGGATCCCGTCCATGTCGGCGCGGACCCCGTCGATCGCCTTGTGCAGCAGCCGCCGGGTCGCCTCGTCGGCCGGCTCGTCGGTGACCCGCAGCTGGCCGGTCTGCTCGTCGACGACGGTGCGCCAGACCCGCTGCAGGAAGCGGTACGAGCCGACCACCGCCCGGGTCTCCCACGGGCGGGACACCTCCAGCGGGCCCATCGACATCTCGTACACCCGGAACGTGTCCGCGCCGTACGCCGCGCACATGTCGTCCGGGGTGACCACGTTCTTCAGCGACTTGCCCATCTTGCCGTACTCACGGCGGACCTCGGTCTCGCCGTGGAACCAGCGGCCGTCGACCTCGACGACCTCCTCGGCGGGCACGTACGCGCCGCGCGGGTCGACGAACGCGTACGCCTGGATCATGCCCTGGTTGAACAGGCGGCGGAACGGCTCGAACGACGAGACGTGGCCCAGGTCGTACAGCACCTTGTGCCAGAAGCGGGCGTACAGCAGGTGCAGCACGGCGTGCTCGGCGCCGCCGACGTACAGGTCGGTGCCACCGCAGTCGCCCGCGCCGCGCGGCCCCATCCAGTACGCCTCGTTCTCCGGCGCCACGAAACGCTGCGACTCGGTCGGGTCCAGGTAGCGCAGCTCGTACCAGCAGGAGCCGGCCCACTGCGGCATCACGTTCGTCTCGCGGGTGTAGCGCTTGGGCCCGTCACCCAGGTCCAGCTCCACCTCAACCCAGTCACGCCGCCGCGACAGCGGGGTCTCCGGGTTGCTGTCGGCGTCGTCGGCGTCGAACGTCTTCGGCGAGAAGTCCTCCACCTCGGGCAGCTCGACCGGCAGCATCGACTCGGGCAGCGCGATCGGCGCGCCGGAGGAGTCGTAGACGATCGGGAACGGCTCGCCCCAGTAGCGCTGCCGGGAGAACAGCCAGTCGCGCAGCCGCCAGGTGACCGCGCCGGCGCCGTGGCCGCCTGCCTCCAGCCACTCGATGATGCGGGCCTTGGCGTCGGCCACGCCCAGGCCGTCCAGGTCGATGCCGCGCTCCGGCGCGGCGCTGTTGATCGCCGGGCCGTCCCCGGTGTACGCCTTGCCGTCGAAGCCCTCCGGCGGCTGCACGGTCCGCACGATCGGCAGCTCGAAGACCTCGGCGAACTCCCAGTCCCGCTCGTCCTGGGCGGGCACCGCCATGATCGCGCCGGTGCCGTACCCGGCCAGCACGTAGTCGGCGATGAAGATCGGGATCTGCCCGCCGGTCACCGGGTTGGTCGCGTAGGCGCCGACGAAGACGCCGGTCTTCTCCTTGCTGTCCGCCTGCCGCTCCACGTCCGTCTTGGCCGCGGCGGCCTTCCGGTACGCCTCGACGGCCTCACGCGGGCCGGCGTGCCCACCGGTCCAGGCGTCCTTCGTCCCCTCCGGCCAGGCGGCCGGCGTCAGCACGTCGACCAGCTCGTGCTCGGGCGCCAGCACCATGTAGGTGGCGCCGAAGACGGTGTCCGGCCGGGTCGTGAACACCCGCACCGGGGCCGCGTCGGTCGGGAAGTCGATGTGCGCGCCCGTCGACCTGCCGATCCAGTTGCGCTGCTGCAGCTTGATCGGCTCGGGCCAGTCCAGCGTGTCCAGGTCCTCCAGCAGCCGGTCCCCGTACGCGGTGATCCGCATCATCCACTGCTTCAGGTTGCGCTTGAAGACCGGGAAGTTGCCGCGCTCGGAGCGGCCGTCGGCGGTGACCTCCTCGTTCGCCAGCACCGTGCCCAGCCCCGGGCACCAGTTCACCGGCGCCTCCGAGACGTACGCCAGGCGGTGGTCGTCGACGACCTTGCGCCGCTCCCCCACTGTCAGCTCGGCCCAGCCACGCCCGTCCGGGGTCGCGCGGGTGCCGCCCTCGAACTCGGCGATCAGCTCGGCGATCGGCCGGGCCCTCTTCGCGTCGGTGTCGTACCAGGAGTTGAAGACCTGCAGGAAGATCCACTGCGTCCAGCGGTAGAAGTCGGTGTCGATGGTCGCCACCGAACGCCGCTCGTCGTGGCCCAGCCCCAGCCGGCGCAGCTGCGCCCGGTACCGCTCGATGTTGGCCTCGGTGGTGGTCCGGGGGTGGGTGCCGGTCTGCACCGCGTACTGCTCGGCGGGCAGGCCGAACGCGTCGAAGCCCATCGCGTGCAGCACGTTGCGCCCGGCCATCCGCTGGTAGCGGGCGTAGCAGTCGGTGCCGATGTAACCCAGCGGGTGCCCGACGTGCAGGCCGGCGCCCGACGGGTACGGGAACATGTCCAGCACGTACAGCTTCTCGGCGCCCGCGCGCGGGTGACCCGGGTCGGCCAGCGGGCCGGCGGGGTTCGGGGCGTGGAAGGTGCCGTCGCGCTCCCAGGTGTCCTGCCAGCGGTGCTCGATCTCGTCGGCCAGGGCGGCGGTGTACCGGAACGGGGGAATGTCGGTCGCCGGTGCGGCTGCCTCACTCATGGCGTCTCCTCGGCGCGGATCGATACGAAATATGTGGGCGGTCTGCTGCGGGCACAAAAAAGCCCCTCGCGCAGGAGGGGCGGCCGTGCTGTCGCGCTTTTCAGCGCATCAACACGGCTCGGTAAGAAGCAGGAAGAACCCGGCCATGCACGCAGTGTACCTCGCGCCTCTCCGCACCCGCGCGCCAGTTCCGGCCCGCGCCGGTCCCCCGGTCTGGCGAATATTCCGGGCGTAACCGACCGACCACCTGCGGGAGTCGGCGATAACGACAAACATGGTTAGCCTGAGAGGCCAGTGAGATTACTGCGGCAGACGTGGCTCGGCGTCGCGAACCCAACGGCGGGTCCAGGTGCTCTATAAAGAGCTGCCGTCCAGGCGACGAGGAGGAGGCCCGTGACACAACAGACCTGGGACGAGGTGGGCGGTCTGCTGCCGCACGACGAGTTCCGCGCCGCCAGCGAGGCCATCGTGGCCAACATCGAGCAGGTCATCGAGGGCAAGACCGCCACCGTCCGGCTCGCCCTGGCGGTGCTGCTGGCCGAGGGTCACCTGCTCATCGAGGACGTGCCCGGCGTCGGCAAGACCAAGCTCGCCAAGGCGATGGCCCGCTCCATCGACTGCTCGGTCCGGCGGATCCAGTTCACCCCCGACCTGCTTCCCAGCGACGTCACCGGCGTCAGCGTCTACAACCAGGAGACGCACGACTTCGAGTTCCGCCCCGGCGCGGTCTTCGCCAACCTGGTCGTCGGCGACGAGATCAACCGGGCCTCGCCGAAGACCCAGTCGGCGCTGCTGGAGTGCATGGAGGAACGGCAGGTCACAGTCGACGGGGTCACCTACCAGTTGCAGACGCCGTTCATGGTGATCGCGACGCAGAACCCGATCGAGATGGAGGGGACCTACCCGCTGCCCGAGGCGCAGCGGGACCGGTTCACCGCCCGGATCGCCATGGGCTACCCGGACCCGCGGGCCGAGCTGGCGATGCTCGACGGGCACGGCGCCACCGACCCGCTGCCGGGGCTGCGGCCGGTCTCCGACGCGGCCACCGTCCGCCGGCTGATCGGCCACGTCCGGCAGGTACACGTCGCCGACGCCGTCAAGCAGTACGCGATCGACCTGGTCACCGCCACCCGGGAGGCACCCGACCTGCGCCTCGGCGCGTCCCCGCGCGCCACGCTCCAGTTGCTGCGCACCGCCCGCGCGGTGGCCGCCCTGGAGGGCCGCGACTACGTCCTGCCGGACGACCTCCAGGTCCTCGCGGTGCCGGTGCTGGCGCACCGGATCATCCCCACCGCCGACGCGCAACTGGCCCGGCGCACCACCGACGCGATCGTCTCCGAGCTGGTGCACCGCCTGCCGCTCCCGCACGACCGGCAGCGCTCGCCGTACGACACCCGGCCCGGCGGCGGCAACAACAGCCGCGGGCCGTACGAGCCGCGGAGGCCGTGACGTGCGCGACGGCCTGCGTGGGCTGACCACCCGCGGCCGCTCCTTCCTGGCGGCCGCGGTGGCCGCCGCGATCTCCGCCGGCATCCTCGGCGAGAAGGACCTGCTCCGGGTGGCGGTCCTGCTCGCCGTGCTGCCGCTGCTGGCCGCCGCGTACGTCGGGCGCAGCCGGTACAAGCTGGCCTGCAACAGGTCGCTGGAGCCGCACCGGGTGCCGGTCGGGGCCAGCTCCCGGGTGGTGCTGCGGTTGCAGAACCTGTCCCGGCTGCCCACCGGCACGCTGCTGCTGGAGGACCGCCTGCCGTACGCGCTGGGCAGCCGCCCCCGGGTGGTGCTGGAACGGCTCGGCGCGCACCAGGCCAGCTCGGTGGCGTACACGGTCCGGGCGGACGTGCGGGGCCGCTACGAGGTCGGGCCGCTGGTGATCCGGCTGACCGACCCGTTCGGACTGTGCGAGCTGACCCGGTCGTTCCCCAGCACCGACCACCTCACGGTGATCCCGCAGGTCACCCCGCTGCCGTCGGTGCGGCTCCCCGGTGAGTACGCGGGCAGCGGCGACAGCCGGGCCCGCTCGGTGGCGGTGCACGGCGAGGACGACGCCGCCACCCGGGAGTACCGGATGGGCGACGACCTGCGCCGGGTGCACTGGAAGTCCACCGCCCGCACCGGTGAGCTGATGGTGCGCCGTGAGGAGCAGCCGTGGGAGAGCCGCGCCACGGTGGTGCTCGACACCCGCGCCGGCGGGCACCGGGGCGAGGGCCCGACGGCAAGCTTCGAGTGGGCGGTCTCGGCGGCGGCCAGCGTCGCCGTGCACCTGCGCGAGGCCGGCTACAAGCTGCGGCTGGTCACCGGCAACGGCGCCGACGTCGGGGCCACCGAGGCCGGCGGTGAGGGACTGCTCCTCGACCACCTCGCCGACGTGCACCTGGACCGGCGCGGCGAGATCACCACGCTGGTGCAGCAGGTCCGGCAGCGGGCCGACGGCGGTCTGATCATCGCGCTGCTCGGCACGCTCGGCGCCGCCGAGGCGGAACTGCTGGCCGGCTTGCGCGGCAACGGCGCAACCTGTGTGGCGTTCCTGCTGGACAGCAACACCTGGCTCAACCTGCCACCGAACGCCCGGGCCGAAGCGGAGCGGGCACACGGCGCCGCCGCGCTCGCGCTGCTGCAGAGCGGCTGGCGGGTCATCGGGGTGGAGCACGGCACGCGCCTGCCGATGGTGTGGCCGCAGGCCGGACGGGGCTCGCAGGGCTTCGCGCTGCGAGCGGCCATGGCCGAGACGGTGGCCGGCGGACGACGATGACCGGAAGGATGTCCCTGTGACCCCGCACCGCAACATCGGGTTCGTCGCCGCGGCGGCGACGCTGCTGGCGGCGGCACCGCTGTCGGCGATCTTCGAACGCTGGACCTGGCTGATCCAGGCCGCCGTCGTGGTCGCCGTGGTGGCCGGCTCGGCCGCGTTGAGCCGCCTGGGCCGGTTCCCGCTGTGGGGGCAGGTGCTCGCCATGCTGGCCGGGCTGACCCTGGGCCTGACGTGGGTCTTCCCCGGCGGCACCGAACTGCTCGCGTTCGTGCCGACCCCTGCGACGTTCGCCCACTTCGGCGACCTGCTCCAGGCGTCGTTGCAGGACATGCGCTCGTACGGCGTGAAGGTGCCGGACGTCGACTCGCTGCTGTTCCTCGCGGTGCTCGGCATCGGCGCGGTGGCGGTGGTGGTGGACGTGCTCGCGGTCGGGTTGCGCCGGCCCGCGCTGGCCGGCCTGCCGATGCTCGCCATCTACTCGGTGCCGGTCGCGGTGTACGTGGACAGCGTCCCGGCCACCCCGTTCGTGGTGGGCGCCGCCGGTTACCTCTGGATGCTGGTCACCGACAACGTCGACCGGGTACGCCGGTTCGGCCGCCGGTTCACCGGCGAGGGGCGGGACGTGGACGTCTGGGAGGCGTCCCCGCTGGCCGCGGCGGGACGACGGCTCGCGGTGGTCGGCGTGATCGTGGCGGTGGCGCTGCCGCTCGCGGTGCCCGGGATGACCGGCGGCCTGATGAACAACGTCGGCAACGGGCCCGGCGACGGCAGCGGGCGGCCGGGCCAGGGCGGCAGTTCGGGCCGGGTCGACCTGTTCGCGGCGCTCAGCGGCCAGCTCAACCAGAGTGAGGAAGTCGAGCTGGTCAAGGTCAGCACCGACGAGACGACGCCGTTCTACCTGCGCCTGGGCGTGGTCGACGACCTTCGGCCGAGCGGCTTCCAGGCACGCGTGCCGACCGGGCGGCCGATCACCCGGCCGCTGCCCGACCCGAGGGAACGCGCCGTGCGCGGCGTGGAGCAGCAGCGCTACCGCGCCACGGTCGAGGTGACGAAGAACCTCAACATGCCGTTGCTGCCGGTCTACGCCGAGCCGGTCAAGACCGACGACCTCAACGGCAACTGGCTGTACGACCCGAACCAGCAGGTCGTCTTCTCCAACCGGGACAACGCCCGCGGCAAGAGCTACTCGTTCGACTACGTCCGGTCCACGTTCAGCCCCACGGCGCTGCGCACCGCCCCGTCACTGCCCTCGGACAGCCCGGTGATGCGGCAGCAGACCGAGCGGCCGTCGGTCCCGGCCGTCGAGGAACTGGTCGCGCAGCTGGTGAAGAGCAAGTCGACCGACTACGACAAGGTCCGGGCGATCTACGACTACTTCTCCGTGGAGAACGGCTTCACCTACTCGCTGTCCACCCGCAACGGCAGCAGCGGTGAGGACATCACCGACTTCCTCGCCACCAAGGTCGGCTACTGCCAGCAGTACGCCGCGGCGATGGCCTGGCTGGTCCGGGCCGCCGGCATCCCCGCCCGGGTGGCGGTCGGGTTCACGAACGGCAGCAGGGCCGAGGGCGGCACGTACGTGCTGACCAACCAGAACCTGCACGCCTGGACCGAGGTCTACTTCGGCGGGATCGGCTGGGTGCCGTTCGACGCCACCCCGGCGGCGGCGGTGGCCGGCTCGGTCCGCTCGGCCTGGGCACCGGACATCGACGCCCCCGAGGAGGTCACCCCCTCGGCCGGCAGCACCGCCGTTCCCGACGCGGCCGGCCCGTCGGCCGGGCCGAACGAGACGGACCGGCTGGACAAGGACGCCGACCAGGGCCTGGCCCTGAACCAGGGCGGCCCGGCCGAGGAGAGCCCGGTCTGGCCGTGGTGGCTGGCCGGCGCTCTGCTGGCGCTGCTGGCTCTGCTCGCCGTACCGGCCCTGCGCCGCTCTGCCCTGCGCCGCCGCCGGCGTGCCCGGACGGTCACGCCCGCGGCCACCGCGCTTCCGGTGCCGGGCCAGCGCGGCGAGACGCGGGAGGTGGTCGTCGGCGTGGACGCCGAGGCGGCCCGCGCCGACGCGCACGCCGCCTGGGACGAGCTGCTCGACACGCTCGTCGACTTCCAGGTCCGGGTGGACCGCACGGAGACCCCGCGAGCGACCGCCGAGCGACTGGCCCGGGAGGCGCTCGCCGAGCGCGGGGACGCCGCGACCGGGGTACGCCTGCTCGGCCGCGCCGAGGAGCGCGCCCGGTACGCCCGTGACCCGCTGACCGACGCGGAGCTACAGCCGGCGCTGCGTACGGTCCGGGGCGCGCTGGCGGCCGGCGCGGACCGCCGCACCCGGCTGATGGCGGCGCTGCTGCCCCCGTCGGTGCTGCAGCGCTGGCGTACCGGCCTGGCCGAACGGTCGGCAAGGGTGGTGACCACGAGCGGCCAGGTCCGCCAGCGCCTCACGCGCTGGAGCCCGCGCCGCCTCCTGGCCGGCCGCCCCGCCCGCTGACACGCCCTCCCGGCCCCTCCCGGCCCTCCGGCCGTTCCCCCGGTGATCAAGGAGTTAGTGTCCGGATCCGGCTCTGCTGAGGACACAAACTCCTTGATCACCGGGGTGGGCCGCCTGCTCCGGTGCGGCGCGCGCCCGTGCACGCCGCCTGGGCGGGTGTGGACGCTTCCGCCCTGGCACCCGCGAGATCTTGGTACGAAATGGCCCCCATAGGGGCCCTCATAGGGGCGCTTTCGTACCAAGATCTTTTCTGGGTCCTGCGATTCGGGAGGCTCGTCTTGCTGGGCAGGAAGGGGTGTCGGTGATCATGGCCGAGTGGGTGCGGCGGGGTGCACGCGGGAACGGAGGAGACGTCGGCAGGCGGGCGCTGCACGACGGAAGCTCGGACGGACGGAGAACCGGCGCGCGCTGCGCGGGACGGAGGCGTGACGCCGCGCCGGACGGACGCGGGACGGAAGCGTGACGCGGCGGAGCGGAGCGGACGGGCCACGTCCACCGGCGGAGCCGCCCCGCCGGCCGGGTCGGAGCGGGCACGACGAAGCGCGGGCCCTCGCCCGCGCATGCCACGGCGACCCGCAGCGGGTCGCTCCGGCGGCGCTTGCCAAAGGTGCCGCCGGTATCCCGCCCCCGGGTTCAGGGGCGGGACGTGATCAGCGGTGGCCCTCCGGGCGCTGCCGCCAGCGGTCCTCCATCCGGTCGAGGAAGGAGCCCCGGCGACCACCACTGCGGCCACGGGGACGACGCCGGCTCGTTGTGCCGCCGACCACGTGCAGGTCGGGCGACTGGGATCGGCGGTGCGACTGCACCGCGTAGCCCAACGAGGCCAGCATGACGACGAAACCCGCCACGGCCACCGCGGGAATCTTGATCACGGCACCGTAGATCAACAGGGCCAGACCAGCGACGACCACGCCGGCAGCGACGAGCACGCGACGCCGCGCGTGGAAACGCGGGTCGCTGGCGCGCACGGCCGAGGCGAACTTGGGGTCCTCGGCAAGCGACCGCTCGATCTGCTCGAACAGCCGCTGCTCGTGCTCCGAGAGCGGCACGGCACTCCTCCCCGGTCACGTTGGTCGGCCCGGTCGGGCCGACAGACCGTGGCAGCCATCCGGCTGCTTACCCGCAAGTCTACGAGGGCCCCCGCGCGTCGGAAAGCGGGACGACCTACGGCCGGGCCGGTTTTTCGACTTGTCGGGTATCACGACGGCCGAGAAGACTGGCCGGACCTATGACGGACCGCCCGAATCGGGCGGCCGCCGCGTCGGCCGCCGCCTCCGCCTCACGCCAGCCGCGCTCCGGCGCGCCCAGGGTGAGCTGCCGTGGAGTCTCCCCGGCCGGGGCGAGACCTTCCATCCGGACACCGACCAACCGGACCGGCTCGCCGGGGGCGAGCGCGGTCCACAACGCCCAGGCCGTGTCGAACATCTCCCGGGCGGTGTCGGTGGGCACGGCGAGGGTGCGGGAGCGGCTGATCGTCCGGAAGTCGGCGAAGCGAACCTTGAGCGACACGGTGCGCCCGACCTGCCCGGCCGCCCGCAGCCGAGCGCCGGCCTTGTCGGCGAGCGCGAGCAGGGAGCGCCGGATCTCGGCCGGGTCGCTCACGTCGGTGTCGAACGTGACCTCGGCGCCGATCGACTTCTCCACCTGCTCGGGCGTGACAGCGCGCGGGTCACGCCCCCAGGCCAGCTCGTGCAGGTGGGTGGCGGACGCCTCGCCCACGGCCCGGCGCAGCAGGCCGGCCGGCGCCTCGGCCAGGTCGCGTACGGTGCGCAGGCCGAGGCGGCGCAGCGCGTCCGCGGAGCGCTCCCCCACGCCCCACAGGGCGGACACCGGCAGCGGGTGCAGGAAGTCCAGCACCCGGGCGGCCGGGACCACGAGCAGGCCGTCTGGTTTGGCCCGGGTGGAACCGAGCTTGGCCACGAACTTGCTCGGCCCCACCCCCACCGAGCAGGTCAGTCGCTGTTCCTCGGCGACCCGGCGGCGGATCAGCGCGGCGATCTCGGCGGGCCGGCCGAACAGCCGGCGGGCGCCCGCCACGTCGAGGAACGCCTCGTCCAGCGACAGCGGCTCGACCAGCGGGGTGACGTCCCGGAAGATCCGCATGACCGCCCGCGACGCCTCGGTGTAGGCGGCGAAGTCGGGCGGGAGGTAGACCGCGCCGGGGCAGAGCGCCCGGGCGCGGGCGGTGGGCATCGCGCTGCGGACGCCGTACCGCCGGGCCTCGTAGCTGGCGGAGCTGACCACGCCGCGCGGCCCGACGCCGCCCACCACCACCGGCCGGCCGCGCAGCTCGGGGCGGCGGCGCACCTCCACCGAGGCGTAGAACGCGTCCATGTCGACGTGCAGGACGGTGCAGCCGGTGTCGTCGGCGTCCGGCCCGAAGCGCGGGTCACCGCCTCGGGGCAACGACTGGCTGCGGCCCATGCCAGCAGGCTAGCCCGCCGGTCCGACAACCCACCGCCCAGTCCACGCCACCAGCGCGAAGGCACGGACCAGGTGAGGCCGGCGCAGAGGCACGGACGAACCGGCGTCAGCCCCGGATCACCAGCAGCGGGATGGTCATCTCGGCGGCGGTGTCGGCACCGTGGTACGCGACCAGCCGCGATGCCATCGGCGGTTCGGAGCGGCTGGCGACCACCGCGTACGTGTCCCGGCAGACCACCACCACGTCACCGATCCGGGTCAGGTGCGCCTCGGGCACCGGCCCGAACCAGCCGGTCGCCACCGCCTCGGCCCGGGTCAGCACCTGCGCGGCCGGGCCCAGCACCCCGGTCCAGGCGGCCACCACGTCGGCTTCGGCACCCGGCTCGACGTGCAGGTAGCGGACCCGGGGCTCACCGGCGACCACCCGTACCCCGGCCCGCAGCCGGGGGTCGGTGTCCAGGTCGATCCGGTGCCCGGCGGGCACGTCGAGCTGGCCGTGGTCGGCGGTGACGAGCAGCGCGGCGTCCGGCGGCAGCCCGTCGACGAGCCGGGCCAGCAGCGCGTCCACGTCGGCGGCGGCGGTCCGCCAGGGTGCGGAGTCCACGCCGCTGAGGTGCCCGTGCCGGTCCAGGTCGGGGTGGTAGCCGGAGACGAGCGTGGGCCCGTCCCCGGCAGCGAGCGCCGCCAGCATCCGGGCGGCGAGCGCGTCCACGCCCGCCGCGCCCCGGTAGTCGCCGCCCCGGTTGGCGGCGAGCGTCAGGCCGCTGCCGGCGAACTCGGGGCGGCTGACCACAGTCACCGCGACCCCGGCGGCACGGGCCCGCTGGTACCAGGTGGGCACCGGCTGCCAGCTCACCGGATCGGGGTCGCCGGCCCAGTCGACGTGGTTGAGCACCCGGCCGGTGCCGGGCACCCGGACCGTGAAGCCGAGCACGCCGTGCGCGCCGGACCCGGTGCCGGTGCCGAGGCTGACCAGGCTTGTCGGGGTGGTGGACGGGAAGCCGGTGGTGAGTGGGCGGCCGGCGGTGGCGGCCAGGCCGGCGAGCGTCGGGGCGTACGGGGCGGCGGTGGGGATCTGGTACCAGCCGAGGCCGTCGACGAGCAGCACCGCGATCCGGCGTACCCCGGCCAGGCGCGGGGCCAGGCCGAGCCGGTCGGCCGCGCCCGGTACGCCGAGCAGCGCCAACGCGCTGGGCAGCACGTCGGTCAGGGCGCCGCCGTCGTAGCGCGGCGCCACCCGGTCCAGCGGGCCGGGAGCCGGATCGGGAGCCGGACCGGTCATGCCGGGCGGCGGGCGAACAGGTGCAGCTGGGCGGCGAGATCCCGGTACGGGGACCGGGATGCGAGGGCGCGCTCCAGCTCCACCAGGGCGGCCTGCTGCCCGTCGGCCACCGCGGCCGGAAGAAGGTCGGCGAGCACCCGTACCCCGTGGACCTCCTCCACGACGAGGCCGGCGGCGGTGAGCAGCGCGCCCGCGTCGGCGGCGTCGTAGCGGCGGCGCAGCGTGTCCCGGCCGCCGGTGGTGCCGTTCGGGTCGGCGGCGAGCGCGGCGGCGGCGTCCAGTTGCCCGTTCATCGCCCGGCCGAGCACGGCGGCGGCCCGGCCGGCGACGAGCACGCTCGCCGCGCCACCCGGCCGCAGCGCGGCGACCAGCGCTGACGTCACCGGTTCCGGGTCGTCGACCACCTCGAGGACGGAATGGCAGAGCACCAGGTCCACGGTGGCTGGTTCGACGAGTCCGGTGAGCGCGTCGGCGTCGCCCTGCGTCGCGCGTACCCGATCGGCGACCCCGGCCTCGGCGGCCCGTCGGGTCAGCGCGGCGAGCGCGTCGGGGCTGGCGTCGATCACCGTGACCCGGTGACCGGCCTCGGCGAGCGGGACGGCGAAGCCGCCGGTCCCGCCGCCGACGTCGAGCACGGAGAGTCGTTCGCCGGCCCGCCGGTCCAGCTCGGCCCGGAGCACCGACCAGATGACTGCGGTGCGGGGGGTGAGGGTTCGGATCTGCTCCACGCGCCGAGCCTAGTCACCCCCCGGCCCGGGTTCAGGACTCGCCGCCGCCGGCGGGGTCGTCCTCGGCGCGGGAACGCTGGTGGTTGGCCACCGGGCCGTCGGTCACCTGGTATTCCCGCGGCTCGGCCTCGTGGGTGGGCGCCCAGTCGGCGCCGAGGCGGGTCCGCCGGGCGTTTGCCACGCCACCGGCGTTCGTGCGGTGAAAGGTCATCGGTTCATCCCCCATACCCCGGGTGGGCCACTCTGCCCACCCGCGTCGGGAGTCTCCCGCCTCCGGCTCGGAGAAACCGTAATGTGGATCACTCCATCAACGGAAATCCCTTGACGCCGGTGTGACGGGGGGCTCGATCGCGTCCAGCCGGTCCGCGGTGAGGTTCGTGACGCCCTCGTGCCGCTGCAGCCGGCCCCGCACCACAAGTGCTCCGCTGGTGCGGGCGACTCGACGGTATCTCTGCCACAGCCCCGGTGAGCAAGTGACATTGAGCATCCCGGTCTCGTCCTCCAGGTTGAGGAACGTGACGCCGCCGGCGGTCGCCGGGCGCTGCCGGTGGGTGACGATCCCGCCGACCCGGATCCGCTGCCCGGGTGGCACCTGGCCGAGCCGGGCGATCGGCACCGCGCCCAGCTCGTCGAGGCGGTCCCTGATGAACCGGGCCGGGTGGCTCTCCGGGGACAGGCCGGTGGCCCAGACGTCGGCGACCAGGCGGTCCACCGCGGCCATGCCGGGCAGGGCGGGCGGGTCCGCGCCGGTCACCGTGCCGGGCAGCCGGCCGGGCCGGTCCTGGGCCGCCGCGCCGGCGGCCCAGAGGGCCTGCCGCCGGGTCAGCCCGAAACAGGCGAAGGCGTCGGCGGTGGCCAGCGCCTCCAGCTGCGCGGCGGTGAGACCGACGCGGCGGGCCAGGTCCGGCATGTCCCGGTACGCCCCGTGCGCGGCGCGTTCCGCCTCGATCCGCTCGGCCACGTCGACGCCGAGGGTACGGACGCTGCCCAGCCCGAGCCGCACCGCCGGGCCGCCCAGCCCCCAGGCGTGCGGCGGCTCGCCCGGCACGCTGCCCCACCGGGTCTGCGGCGTGGACTCCAGCACCGCCTTGGCGCCGCTGGCGTTGATGTCCGGCCGGCGCACCTCCACACCGTGCCGGCGGGCGTCGTCGGCGAGCGTCTGCGGCGAGTAGAAGCCCATCGGCTGCGCGTTGAGCAGCGCGGCCAGGAACGGGCCGGGGTGGTAGCGCTTGAGCCACGAGCTGGCGTACACCAGGTAGGCGAAGCTCATCGCGTGGCTCTCCGGGAAGCCGTAGCTGGCGAACGCGGTGAGCTTGCGATAGACGTCGTCGGCCAGCTCGCCGGTGATGCCCCGCTCGGCCATCCCGGCGTAGAGCCGGTCGGCGATCTGCGCCATCCGCTCCACCGAGCGCTTCGCCCCCATGGCCCGGCGCAGCTGGTCGGCGCCGGCCGCGTCGAACCCGGCCAGGTCGATGGCGAGCTGCATGAGCTGCTCCTGGAACAGCGGCACGCCGAGCGTCTTCTCCAGCGCGTTGCGCATCAGCGGGTGCGCGTACGTGACCGGCTCCTGGCCGTTCTTGCGCCTGATGTACGGGTGCACCGAGCCGCCCTGGATCGGGCCGGGCCGGATCAGCGCCACCTCCACCACCAGGTCGTAGAACTCGCGCGGCTTGAGCCGGGGCAGCGTGGCCATCTGGGCCCGGCTCTCCACCTGGAACACGCCCACCGAGTCGGCCCGGCAGAGCATGTCGTACACCTCGGGGTCGTCCAGCGTCATGTCGCCCAGGTCGAGGCGGGAGCCGATCAGGTCGTAGCCGTAGTGCAGCGCCGAGAGCATGCCGAGGCCGAGCAGGTCGAACTTGACCAGGCCGACGGCGGCGCAGTCGTCCTTGTCCCACTGGAGCACGCTGCGCCCGGGCATCCGGCCCCACTCCACCGGGCACACCTCGATCACCGGCCGGTCGCAGATCACCATGCCACCGGAGTGGATGCCCAGGTGCCGGGGGAAGGTCTGCAGTTCGTTCGCGTACGCGACCACCTGCTCCGGAATGTTCGCCACGTCGACCGCCGCGACCGAGCCCCACCTGTCGATCTGCTTGCTCCAGGCGTCCTGCTGGCCGGGCGAGAACCCGAACGCCTTCGCCACGTCCCGCACCGCCGACCGGGGCCGGTACGAGATGACGTTGGCGACCTGGGCGGTGTGCTCCCGGCCGTAGCGGGCGTAGACGTGCTGGATCACCTCCTCCCGGCGGTCGGACTCGATGTCCACGTCGATGTCGGGCGGGCCGTCGCGTTCCGGGGCGAGGAAGCGTTCGAACAGCAGCCGGTGCCGGACCGCGTCCACGTTTGTGATGCGCAGCGCGTAGCAGACCGCCGAGTTGGCCGCCGACCCCCGGCCCTGGCAGTAGATGTCCTGCGCGCGGCAGAACGCCACGATGTCGTAGACGACCAGGAAGTAGCCGGGGAAGCCGAGATCTTCGATCATCCGCAGCTCGTGTTCCAGTTGCGCGTACGCCTCCGGGTGCGCCTCGGGCGGCCCGTAGCGCTCGCGGGCGCCGTCCATGGTCAGCCGGCGCAGCCAGCTCATCTCGGTGTGCCCGGGCGGCACCGGGTACGCGGGCAGCCTCGGCGCCACGAGCTGGAGGTCGAAGGCGAGTTCCGCGCCGTATTCCGCGGCCCGCGCCACAGCGCCCGGGTACGCGGCGAACCGCGCCGCCATCTCCGCGCCGCTGCGCAGGTGGGCGGTGGCCGCGGCGGGCAGCCAGCCGTCGATCTCGTCGAGGCTGCGCCGGGCCCGGACCGCCGCCACGGTGGTGGCCAGCCGACGCCGGCCCGGGGTCGCGTAGTGCGTGTTGTTGGTGGCCACTGTGGGCAGCCCGGCGGCGGCGGCCAGCTCGGCGAGCGCGTCGTTGCGGTCGGCGTCGACCGGGTGGCCGTGGTCGGTCAGCTCCACCGCCACCGTCTCCGCGCCGAACAGCGCGGTGAGCCGGTCGAGCTCGCGGGCCGCCGCGTCGACGCCCTCGGTGAGCAGCGCCGCGGGCACGTGCCCCTTGCGGCAGCCGGTGAGCACCAGCACGTGGTCGCGCAGCTCGGCGGCGATCTCCTCCAGCTCGCCGTAGACCGGGCGGCCCTTCTCCCCGCCGCGCAGCTGGGCCCGGGAGATGGTGGCGGCCAGGCGCGCGTACCCCTCGTGGCCGTGCGCGAGCACCAGCAGGTGCCGGCCGAGCGGGTCCGGTTCGCCGTTCTGCGGGCCGGGCAGCCCGAGGGACAGTTCCGCGCCGAAGATCGTCGGCAGCCGCAGCGCGCGGGCCGCCTCGGCGAAGCGCACCACGCCGTAGAAGCCGTCGTGGTCGGTGACGGCGAGCGCGGTCAGCCCGAGCCGGGCCGCCTCCTCGGCCAGTTCCTCCGGGTGGCTGGCCCCGTCGAGGAAGCTGAAGTTGGAGTGCGCGTGCAGCTCCGCGTAGGGCACCACGCCGTCCGGGCGGGTCAGCTCCGGCGGCTGGTATTCCTGGCGCTTGCGGCTCCACGCCGGTGAGTCGCCGCCGTCGGCGTCGACCGCGAGCGGGTCGACCACGTGCAGGTGCCGCTCGCCCTTGGCCCGCCCGGACAGCACCTGCTCCAACTTGGACCACGGCATCTTCGGGTTGTGGAAGCTCACCGGCGCCTCCCCCACCCGGCGGCCAACCGCCTGAGATCTTGGTACGAAACGGCCCCCCGAGGGGCACTTTCGTACCAAGATCTCTCCCGGCGCTCAGTCATAGATCGCCTCCACCAGCCACTGCCCGCCCTCCACCGCGAGCAGCAGGGCGGCGCCGTCGGCCAGGCTCACCTGGAACCGGGCCCGGCGGCGCGCCTCGGCCGGCGCCCACCAGCGTTCGTCCACGGGCCACGGACCGGCCCAACCGGTGATCTCGGCCGGACGCCCGTCGCCGACGGTGAGCCGGGCCGGCGCCGCGCTGACCGCCAGCCGCGCGGTCACCACGACCGGCTGCCCGGCCGCGTCGCGCACGTCGGCCGGCAACGGGGTCGGCAGCACCACGGCCGGCGACGGTGGCGGGATCCGCCCCGGCCACGGCGGCTCGGCCACCGCCCGGCCCCGCCGGGCTCGCCGTCCGGCCCGCGCCCCGGCATCGGGTACGGCGACCGAGGCGGACGCGGCACCCGGAGCGGCCCCGATGCCCGGGATGAGTGACGCGGCCGGGGACGACAGCCCTGTCGGGGACGGCGACGCTGCCGGGACCGGAGCCCGGGACGGCGGCGCGGCCGGAGCCTGGGACGCCGGGACCGGGGGTGCCGCGGCGGGCGGCAGGGGTGGCGGGCCGGGGCGTGCGGGCACCCGCTCGTCGCCCCACGGGACCAGGCGCACCTGGTCGGCCGGGGAACGCCCGCCGCCGAGCACGGCAGTGACCACCGCCTCGGGGCCGAGGATGCCCTGCACCCGGTTCAACGCGCGATGCGCCCGCTCCCGCTCCTCACCGGTCTCCCCCCACAGCCCGGCTTGCAGGCCCGCCTGGGCGAGCACCCCGTCGGGCACCAGCCGCAAGCGGACGATCCCGGCGGTGGGCCGGGCCGGACGCGTCCCGCCCCGGCCGTTGCTGCCGGAGAGCCAGCCGTCGAGCTGCCAGCGGACCCGGTCGGCGATGGCCGCGGCGGTGAGCAGGCCGTCGTGCCGCCAGACCCGGTGCAGTTCCTGGCCGTGCGCGGTGACCGCCTCGATGCCGAGCCGGGTGCAGGCCAGGCCGTATCCGGCCAGCCGCTCGTGCAGCCGCTCGGCGAGTGTGCGGGCGGCGAACGCGGCCGCGTCGACCCGGTCGATCGGCTCGTCGTGGTCGGCGGTGACGGTCAGGTCGGCGGGCGGCTGCCGGACCGCCAGCGGACGGTCGTCCCGGCCGCCGGCGAGCCGGTGCGCCAGCGCCCCGTCGAAACCGAACCGGGCCAGCACGTCCCCGGCGGGCAGCGCCGCGAAGTCGCCGAGGGTGCGGACGCCGAGCCGGCGCAGCAGGTCGGCCAGGGCGGGCCGGCCGAGCGCCTCGACGGGGCGGCCGGCCAGGAACCCGCGGGTGCCGCCGGGGGCCACGATCCGCCCCTCCCGGGCGGCCAGCCCGGCCGCGAACACCCCGTCGGCGATGCCGGCCTGACTCTCCACCGCGCAGCTCTGCGCGACGTGCTCCACGATCCGCTCAGCCGCCGCCTCCTCGCCGCCGAGGTAGCGGCTCGGCCCCCGGGCCGCCGTGGCGCAGGCGCCGGGCCGGATCACCTCGACGCCGGCGACCACCTCCTCCACGGCGGCCACCACCGGCTCGAACGCGCGCACGTCCCGGGCGGGGTCGTGGTCGACAACGGTGAGGTGCGGGCAGCGTCCCTGTGCCTCGCGGCGGCGCAGCCCGCGCCGGATCCCCTCGGCGCGGGCCCGCTCGGAGCAGGCGATCACCCGGTTGGCGTGCAGCACCACCACCGGGTCGGTGGCGGGCACCCCGTCGACGATCTCGGCGGCGAGGACCGGCCAGTCCGGGCACCAGAGCAGCAGCGTCCGCTGCGGTACGCCGCTCACGCCGGACCGGCAGCGGCGAGCGTACGGGCGGGTGGGGCGACCATGCGCAGCCGGCGCGGCGGCGCGGCGGCCGGGGTGCCGAGCCCGGCCGAGCGGGGGATCACCCGGGTCAGTTCGTCGCCGGGCAGCCACACCTTGATCTCCTTGGGGCGGGCGGCGGCGCCCCGGCCCCGGGCCGAGACGGTCACCTCGCGGCGGCGCAGCCGCCCCCGACCGGGGCCGAGCCCCTGCCAGACGCCCCGGACCACCTGGAGCGTGACGTCCGCGCCGTCCCACCGCCCGTACGGGACGAGCACGCTTCCGCGCTGCCGGGCACGGGCGGCCAGCCGGGTCGCGACCGAGGCGGAGACGGTGGCCGGCACGGCGGTGACCACCACGTCGACCCCGTCGATGAGCGCGGCGACCACAGTTGGCCACTCCGGCCCGGGGTCGGGCACCAGGGCCAGCCGGTCCAGGGCGATGCCCGCCTCGGCCGCCGCGCCCGCCCCGAATGTGGGTACGCCGACCACCGCGCACCACGAGCCGGCCCGGGACGCCTCGGCGAGCAGCGCGAGGATCAGCGAGGTGGTGCCGCTGCGCCGGGGCCGGCCGGCACCGACCGCGACCGTGCTGCCGCGCCGCAGACCCCGGTTGGGCAGCAGCCCGGTCAGCTCGGCCCGCACGGGCAGCACCCGGTGACCGCCGGCCGGATCGGGTGCGCTCGCCGGCCGGACCAGATCGGCCAGGGCGGCGGAACCGACCACCATGCGGCCCGCCATCGGACCAACCCCCCGTCGTGTTTCGCCACGGGCCTCACCCGTGGATGGTGCTGTGGATCGTGTCGTGCGCGGCACGCGTGTGCCGTGGCGCGGCGCCCGGCCACCCGGAGTCCCGCCGGTGGTGGCCGGGCGCCACGGATCAGGCGGCGGCGGCTCCGGGCCGGGGCGGGGTGTCGGAGGCGCCGCGGCGCAGCGGGCGGGGCAGGCCGTCGAGCGCCGGCTGGTGGGCCACGCCGAGCGCGGTCTCCACCACCGTCACGAACTCCTCGGCGGCGCGCAGCAGGTCGTCGGCCTCCCGGGCGGTCACCACGCGGGGGATGCCGGCCTCGGCGGCGGCCCGCTTGCTCGCGCCGGCGGCGAAGTAGGCGGCCCACTCGTCCAGCTCGGGGGCGACGGTGGCGAGCAGCACCCAGACGCTGGTGATCCGGTTCCGGCGGGTGGGCGCGGGGCGAGCGCGGGCGGCGAGCACGGCGGCGGCGGCACGCAGCGCCGCGAGGTGGGCGGCGGCGTACCGGAGGCCGTCGGGACGGGTGCGGGTGGCCTCGGCCAGCCCGTCGCGGGCCACCGCGAGCAACTGGGCGGGGGTGCGGTGCGGCAGCACGTGCGCGGGCACCGTGGGCGCCTGGGCCGGACTGGTCGGCATGGGTCTCTCCTCCGCGTGTGGCCGGGGCGGGCGCTCGTGCGACGGGGAACGTCGCCCGGTCGCCCGGAGCGGTCGGTGCGGAGGAAGACGCACCTTGTGGCGGCCGGCCGGATGTGGACGCTTCCCCACACCCACACCCGGCCGGCGTGCCGGCGGGTCCGTCGCCCGCCGCCCGGGGGTCGTGGGCGGCGGGCGACGACCTGCCTGACGGGCCCGGACTCGCGACTGTCCGAGACCCGGTGCGGCCCGCGGTGCCGCACCTCCCGGAAGCCGGTGCCGCGAAACACCGCTTCCGGAGCGTTCGACGGGTGCGCGACCGGCTCGGACAGGCCGGGCCAGCCGGGGAGCTGAGCCGCTTGCCGTCTGAGCCGAACCCGGCTTCGAGGCGAACCTGACTTCGAGCCGGAATCGAACACTCGTTCTAACTACCCTGACAGTACACCTCCCCACCGACGAAAACGCAACGTGTGACGCGCCGGGACGCACGGGAGGGCGACGGCCCCCGGCGGGCCCGCGCGCGGGTGGGGGAAGAATGGGGGGATGCAGCCACACCCGAACGTGCAGGCGGTGCAGCGCGCGCTCGACGAGGCGGGCGCGCGGAACGGATCGGGCGAGGCCAGCCTCGTCCGGCTGCTGCCCGACGCGGTGCACACCGCCGCCGCGGCGGCCGAGGCGCTCGGTGTCGCCGTCGGCGCCATCGCCAACTCGCTGATCTTCGACGCGGACGACGCGCCGCTGCTGGTGCTCACCTCCGGCGCGCACCGGGTGGACACCGCCGGGCTGGCCGCCACGCTGGGCGTGACCCACCTGCGCCGGGCCACCCCGGAGTTCGTCAGGCGGCACACCGGGCAGGTGATCGGCGGCGTCGCCCCGGTCGGCCACCCCGCGCCGCTGCGCACCGTCGTGGACACCGCGCTGGCCGGGTACGACGAGGTGTGGGCGGCCGGCGGCGTACCCCGGGCGGTGTTCCCCACCACGTACGCGGAACTGCTGCGGATCACCACCGGCACCCCGGCCGAGGTGGCGTGAACCCCGGACTCGTCACGCTGCACGTGTGGCGTGTGCCCCGGCGGGCCGTACCCGGTGTGCTGACCCGGATGGCCACCCACCCGGCCCGGCTGCGCCGGCTGCCCGGCGTCCGCTTCGCCAAGCTGCTCGGCACCGGGACCGGCACCGGCTTCGGCCCCGGCGACGCCGACCTGACCCGGTGGGCCGCGCTCGTGGTCTGGGACTCCCCCGCCGACGCGGCCGGCTTCGACGCCTCCCCGGTCGCCCGTTCCTGGGCCCGGATCGCCCGCGCCGCGGTACGGGTCGACCTGCGCCCGCTGACCAGCCGCGGCCGGTGGTCCGGCCGGGAGCCGTTCGGCGCGCCGTCCGGCGGGCGGGTCACCGGGCCGGTGCTGGCGCTGACCCGGGCCCGGCTGCGGGCGCACCGGGCGGCCACGTTCTGGCGCGCGATCCCGCCGGTCGCCGGCGCGCTGCACAGCGCGCCCGGCCTGCTCGCCCGCTTCGGCGTCGGCGAGGCGCCGCTGGGCTGGCAGGGCACGGTGAGCGTGTGGCGCGACCCGGCGGACCTCGTCGCGTTCGCGTACCGTTCCCCGGAGCACCGCGCCGCGATCACCCGCACCCCCACCGAGGGCTGGTACGCGGAGGAACTGTTCGCGCGGTTCGCGGTGGGCGACGTGGTCGGCGACCGTACGGTGCTCGGCTGGGCCGCCGAGGGCGACCCGGAGACGGCGAGAGGGCGCGCATGAGGCTGGTGCGGTGGACCCCGGACGACCTGGTCCGGCGGCTGGACGACGTGGTGGCCGTCTACGGCGAGGCGATGGGCTACCGGCCCGACCTGCTGGAGGCCCGCCGCGGCTACATCGCCACCCACGTACGCCGCCCCGGCTTCCGCGCCGTCGCCAGCCTGACCAACGAGGGACACCTGGCCGGTTTCGGGTACGGCTACCGGGGCGCCACCGGGCAGTGGTGGCACGACCAGGTGTACCGGGCCCTGAACGCGCAGGCCCGGCAGCGCTGGCTGACCCACCCGTTCGAGGTGGTCGAGCTGCACGTCCGCCCGCCCGCGCAGGGCCACGGCCTGGGCGCCCGCCAGTTGCGCGCCCTGCTCGCCGTGGCCGAGGGCGACACCACGCTGCTGTCCACCCCGGAGGCCGACGAGGAGAAGTCCCGGGCCTGGCGGCTGTACCGCCGGTTCGGCTTCGTCGACGTGCTGCGCCACTTCCACTTCCCCGGCGACGAACGGCCGTTCGGCGTGCTCGGCCGGGACCTGCCGCTGCCCTCGCCGGACGCCCCGTGAGCGCGAGGAGTGAGCCGGGTTTGCGAGCCCCGCAGTCGCGAACGAAAGGGCGGCACCGTGAGCGCGAGGAGTGAGCCGGGTTTGCGAGCCCCGCAGTCGCGAACGAAAGGGCGGCACCGTGAGCGCGAGGAGTGAGCCGGGTTTGCGAGCCCCGCAGTCGCGAACGAAAGGGCGGCACCGTGAGCGCGAGGAGTGAGCCGGGCCTGCGAGCCCCGCAGTCGCGAACCGGAAGCGTCGTGAGGGCCCGGCTGCCCTGGGCGCTGCTGGCCGTGCTGGTGCTCGCCCAGATCTGCTACCCGCTCACCGGCGGCGCGACCCGGGCCGGGCTCACTGTGGCCACAGTGGTGCTCGGCTGGCTGCTCTCGGTCGGCCACGCGCTGCTCACCCGGGGCGCCCGTACCGCCGTCGCGCTGGTCGCTGTCGTCACCGGCGGCGGGTTCGCGGTGGAGGCGATCGGCGTGGCCACCGGGTTCCCGTTCGGCACCTACGACTACTCCGGCGAGCTGGGCCCGAAGCTGGCCGGGGTGCCGCTGATCATCCCGCTCGCCTGGACCTGGATGGCCTGGCCCGCCTGGCTCACCGCGGTCCGGCTGGTCCGCTCGCGGGCCGCCCGGATCGCGCTGTCGGCGGTCGGGCTGGCCGCCTGGGACCTGTTCCTCGACCCGCAGATGGTGGCCGAGGGCTACTGGACCTGGCGCGACGCCACCCCGGCGCTGCCCGGGCTCCCCGGCATCCCGGTCAGCAACTACCTGGGCTGGCTGGGCTTCGCGGTGCTGCTCGCCGTCGCGCTGCGCCCGCTCGCCGGGCCGTCGGTGGACCGGGTCGACGGCCGGGACGCCCCGATGTTCGCGCTCTACCTCTGGACGTACGCCTCCAGCGTGCTGGCGCACGCGGTGTTCCTGCGGCTGCCGGCGTCGGCGCTGTGGGGCGCGGCCGGGATGGCGGTGGCGGCGGTGCCGCTGGCGGTGACGCTGTGGCGGGCCCGCCGGGACCGGGCCACCGAGCCGCAGCCGGCGCCGCGCGTCGACGCCCCGGCATGATCGCCGCCCTCGCGCTGGCCGTGGCGGTCGGCGCGCTCACCGGGCACACGCTCGTCAACGCGCTCGCCTGGCTGCGCCGACCGGCCACCGGCCCGGCCGAGGTGACCGAGCCGGTGGCGGTGCTGCTGCCGCTGCGCGACGAGGCCGACCGGGTCGCCCCGTGCCTGCGCGCGCTGCTGGCCCAGCGCGGGGTGCCGGACCTGCGGATCGTGGTGCTCGACGACGGCTCGACCGACGGCACCGCCGAAGTGGTCCGCGCGGTGGCCGGCGACGATCCCCGCCTCACGCTGCTCACCGGCGTCGCCCCGCCGCCCGGCTGGCTGGGCAAGCCGCACGCCTGCTGGCAGCTCGCCACCCGTACCGCCCCGGAGCCGACAGCGCTGGCCTTCGTCGACGCGGACGTGGTGCTCACCCCGTACGCGGTGGCGGCGGCCGTGACCGAGTTGCGCGCGGCCGACGCGGCGCTGCTGTCGCCGTACCCCCGGATCGTGGTGCGGACGGCGGCCGACCGGCTGGTGCAGCCGCTGCTGCAGTGGTTGTGGCTGACGTTCCTGCCGCTGCGCGCGATGGAACGCTCGCGGCGGCCCTCCCTCGCGGCGGCGGGCGGGCAGTTCCTGGTCGTGGACCGGGCCGGCTACCTGCGGGCCGGCGGGCACGCGGCGGTGGCCGACAAGGTGCTGGAGGACATCGAGCTGGCCCGGGCGGTGAAACGGGCCGGCGGGCGGATCGCGCTCGCCGACGGGTCCCGGCTGGCGTCCTGCCGGATGTACGACACCTGGCCGCAACTGCGCGACGGCTACACCAAGTCGCTGTGGGCGACGTTCGGGCACCCTGCCGCCGCGGCGGCCGTGCTGGCGGTGCTGTTCGCGCTCTACGTCGCGCCGCCGCTGCTGGCCCTCGGTGCGCTGCTCGCCGGCGCGCCGGCGGTGGCCGCCGTGGCGTTCCTGGCCTACCTGGCCGGGGTCGCCGGGCGGGTGGTCAGCGCCCGCGCCACCGGCGGACGGGCGTGGCCCGACGCGCTGGGCCACCCCGTGTCGGTCGTGGTCCTCGGTTGGCTGACCGTCCGGTCGTACCATCTGCGGAAGCGACGCCGGCTCACCTGGCGGGGTCGCCCGGTCACCTAGGAGGGGCACGCCATGGCGCGCATCGTGGTCATCGGCGCCGGTGTGGGCGGGCTCGCCGCCGCCGCCCGGCTCGCGGTCACCGGGCACGAGGTCACCGTCCTCGAACGGGCCGGCACGGTCGGGGGCAAGCTCGGCCGGTACGCCCACCACACCCCCGAGGGGGTGTGGCACTTCGACACCGGGCCGAGCCTGCTCACCCTGCCGCAGGTCTTCCACGACCTGTTCGAGGCGACCGGGGCGAAGCTCGACGAATACCTCGACCTGGTCCCGCTGGACCCGATCGTGCGGCACGTCTTCCCCGGCGGCGAGCAGGCGCTCGACTCCTGTGCCGACCCGGACGAGTTCGCCGCCCGGATCGGCGCCGCGTTCGGCGACCGGTCCGCCGCCGACTGGCGCGGCCTGTGGCGACGCGCCGGCCGGGTGTGGGCGGCCTCACACCGGGACATCCTGCGCCGTACCGTCGACTCCCCCCGCGACCTGGCCGCGCTGGCCTGGCGGCTGGGCGACCTGGCCGCCATCGGCCCCGGCCGCAGCCTGCGCGGGCTGGGCCGCCGCCACCTGTCCGACCCGCGGCTGCGAATGCTGCTGGACCGGTACGCCACGTACACCGGCGCCGACCCGCGCCGCGCCCCGGCCGCGCTCGTCGCCGTCCCCTACGCCGAGCTGGCGTACGGCGGCTGGTACCTGCGCGGCGGGCTGGGCACGCTCGCCGACGCGCTGCTGTCGCGCTGCCTGGACCTGGGCGTGGTGGTCCGCACCGACGCCACTGTCACCAGGATCGACGCCGCGGGCGGGCGGGTGCACGGGGTACGCGTGGCCGGGACGGCCGCGCCGGTGCCGGCCGACGTGGTGGTGGCGAACGTGGACGCGCTCACCGTCTACCGGGACCTGCTGCCCGAACCGCGCCGGCTGGCCGCGCTCACCGACCGCAGCCTGGCCGGGTTCGTGCTGCTGCTGGGCGTACGCGGCGACTCCGGGCTGGCCCACCACACCGTCTTCTTCCCCGACGACTACGACGCCGAGTTCGACGCCGTGTTCGGCAACCCGGGTCGCGGGGTGCGGGCCCGCCCGGCGCACGACCCGACCGTGTTCGTCACCGCCGCCGACGACCCGGCGGTCCGCCCGGAGGGCCACGAGGCGTGGTTCGTGCTCGTCAACGCGCCCCGGCACGGCACCGCCGCGAGCGCCGTGGACTGGCGGCGGCCCGGCCTGGCCGAGGCGTACGCGGACCGGATCCTCGACGTGCTGGCCGAGCGCGGCGCCGACGTGCGGGACCGGCTGGTGTTCCGGGAGATCCGCACCCCGGCCGACCTGGACGCGGCCACCGGCGCACCCGGTGGGGCGATCTACGGCACCGCGGGCGGGCTGCTGCGCCCGGCCAACCGGGGCCCGGCGGCCGGGCTCTGGCTGGTCGGCGGTTCCAGCCACCCGGGCGGCGGCCTGCCCATGGTGACGCTGTCGGCGGAGATCGTCGCCGAGGCGGTCGGCCCGGCCTGGTGAGCCGGGCCGGCCCCCGTCAGCCGGCGTCGACCAGGGCGCGGCGGACGGCGGAGAGCAACTGGCCGAGACCGAACCCGGCGAGCAGCACCCAGACCGTGGTGGCCATGGTGATGGTCCCGGCGGTCAGGTCGACGTCGATCAGGCCGGTGAGCCCGGCGACCAGCAGCCCGACCAGCGCCACACAGACCCGGGTCGGCCGCTCCCCCACCGTCACCGCGCCGATCTCCCGCATCCCGGCCGAGACCGCCCGCGCCCGCACGTACTCGTGCAGCCAGGACAGGCCGCCGGCCGCCGCCACCAGCGCGCCCGGCGCCCCGAGCAGCCAGAACGCGATCAGCCAGGCCACCTCGCCGAGCCGGTCGGCGACCGAGTCGTACACGTAGCCCAGCCGGGTGGTGCGGCCGGTGGCCACCGCCACCGCACCGTCGACGCTGTCGGCCACCGCCGCCAGCAACACGAACAACGCGCCCAGGAACGGTCCGTCGCCGGGCCGGCCCACAAGCAGCGGTACGCAGAAGCACAGCAGCACACCGAACACGGTCACCGGGGTCGGGCCGACGCGCAGCCGGCCCAGCACGTAGCCCACGTGGTAGGCGAAGCGCAGCCAGGCGCGCACCACCGGCGCGGCGGTACGCGGATCGAAGCCGCCGTGCAGCCGCGCCCACGCGGTCGCGTACTGGTCCCAGTTCAGCTGTGTGCCCACCACGGATCAACCGTAGAAGCACGGCGCGGGTGTCGTGTGGCGGGTGGTCACACCCGTGCGGCGGCGCGCAGCCGCTGCCACACCTCCCGGGTGGCGGTGGACCGGTTGAGCGTGATGAAGTGGATCCCCGGCACACCCTCGTCGAGCAGCTTCTCGCACATCTCGCTCGCCTGCTCGACGCCGAGGCGGCGTACCGCCTCCGGGTCGTCGGCCACCCGCTCGAACCGCTCGGCCAGCGCCGCCGGGAACGGCGCGCCGGACAACTGCACCGACCGTTCGATGGTGCCGATCTGGGTCACCGGCATCACCCCGGCCAGGATCGGGGTGTCGCAGCCGGCCGCTGCCACCCGGTCACGCAGCCGCAGGTAGTCGTCGGCGTCGAAGAACATCTGGGTGATCGCGAACTCCGCGCCGGCCCGGCACTTGCGGACGAAGTGCGCGGTGTCGCTGTCCACGTCCGGCGAGCGCGGGTGCTTGTACGGGAACGCGGCCACGCCGACGCTGAAGTCGCCGCTGTCGCGGACCAGCCGGACCAGGTCCTCGGCGTACCGGACGCCCTCCGGATGGGCGATCCACTCGCCGCCCGGGTCGCCCGGCGGGTCACCCCGCACGGCCAGCACGTTGCGCACCCCGACCGAGGCCAGCCGGCCGATCACGTGCCGCAGCTCGGCCACCGAGTGGTTCACCGCGGTCAGGTGCGCCATCGGCAGCAGCGTCGTCTCGGTGGCGATCCGCTCGGTCACCGCCACAGTGGTGTCGCGGGTCGAGCCGCCCGCGCCGTAGGTGATCGACACGAACGAGGGACGCAGTGACTCCAGCTCGCGGATGGCCTGCCAGAGCAGCTTCTCCCCGGCGGGGGTCTTCGGTGGGAAGAACTCGAAGGAGAAGGTGGGACGGCCGTCACGGATCAGCTCCCCGATGGCCGGCTGGGGATTGGGAAGGACCGAGGGAAGACCGAGCGCCACAGACCGACTGTAACCGGGACGGCACGCCGTGCCGAGATCTTCCCAGCCCGCGAACACCTGGCCGGTGCGACGTCGTACCCCAGGGGTAGAAACGACGGCAGCGCGGAGGGGCGGCCGGCGGCCGTCCCGGGGGCCCGCGCGGGGGTCGCCACGACGGCGACGCACGGCGCCACCACCTGGCCGGGCGTCCACGTCGCCATCCGCGCCGTCGCCCCCGGAGGTTCCGATGATCCCGTCCCCGCCGCCCGGCCCACGCCTGCTCGGGCCACTGCTGGCCGAGTTGCGGGCCGCCCGTGGCTGGAGCCAGCAGCGGATGGCCGCCGAGCTCTGCGCCGCCTCGGGCGTGCCCACGCTGACCCGGCACGAGGTGTCCCGCTGGGAACGCCAGCTCCGGCTTCCCGGCGACTTCTGGTCGGCCTGGCTGGCGACGGTCCTCGGGGTGCCGGGCGAGCTGGTCGCCGAGGCCGCCGCCCGCAGCCGCCGGCTGGGCGTGACGCCCGCGGCGGTCGACCCGGCCGGGTCCCGCGCCCGGCTGGCCCTGCTCACGCTCGCGTACCGCTGGGCCGCCGACCCGGACGGCCGCACACTGGCCGGTCCGTTCGCCGCGGCAGCTCCGCCGGCGGTCCCCACCCGGCCCGGTCGGCCCGGGCCGCACGACGTGGGCGCGCCGGCCGGGCCGTTCGCCCACGGCACGGCCGGGCCCGGGGCGGACGGCGGACCGGGAAGGTCCGTGCCGGACGCCCGCCACCCCGGGGGCGGGTGGCACCCGGCGGACGGGGTGACGCTCGCCACGCTGCGGCGCTGGGACGACCTGCTCGGCGGCGGGGATCTCGCCGGGCACGGCGCCCGCCGGCTGCGGCGGGCGGTCCGCGGCTACCGTCGCGCCGGGCCCGCCGGCCGGCGCGCGCTGCTGCCCGCGCTCGCCGAGTCGGCGCAGCTCGCCGGCTGGCTGGCCGCCGACGCGGGCGACCCCGGCGGGGGCCTGGTCGCCTACCGCCTGGCGCTGCGGGCGGCGGTGGCCGCCGGGCAGCCCTCGCTGGCCGGGCACGTGCTCGCGTCGGCCAGTCACCTGCTGGCCGACGCAGGCGACCCGGCCGGCGCGCTGGTCCTGGCCCGGATCGGGTACGCCGCCGGCCGCGCCACCGCCTCGCCCGGCCTGCGGGCGCTGCTGCTGCACCGGGTCGCGCTCGCCGCCGCGCTCGCCGGGCGTCCCCGCGCCGCCGGGCGGGCGCTGGCCGGGGCGGACCGGGCCGGTACGCCGGAGCCCGGCCGGGAGCCGCCCTGGCTCTACTGGCTCGACGCGGCCGAGCTGGCGGCGATGACCGGGCGCACGCTCGTCGCGCTGGGCCGTCCGGCCGCCGCGGTGCCGCTGCTGACGCCGGTGGCAGCCGCGCGTGACCGTCCCCGCCGGGCCGCCGTGTACGGCGCCTGGCTGGCCCGCGGGCACCTGGGCCTGGGTGCGGTGCCCGAGGCTTGCGCGGTGGCCGGCGAGGCGCTGCTCGACGCGGTCCGGTCCGGCTCTCCCCGGGCCGTCGGCCAGCTCACCGCGTTCCGCCGCGGCCTGGCGCACGCTGCGCCCGGTCCGGCCACCCGGGGGTACGCGCGACTGTTCACGGCGGCCCGCCCGTACCTGCCGCCCGGCGTGCCGCGCCACCGGCGGGACCGTCCGGGCTGGTGAGCCACGAGGCACGCCGGGACGCCGGGCGCGGCGATATCGGGTGTGAACCGCTAGCGTCGTGGCGTGACCGACGCTGCTCCCGTATCCCCCGTCGACCGTGCCGGCCTGCGCCAGCGGATCGACAAGGCGCTCACCGAGTTCCTCGCCGGCCAGCGCGGCCGGCTGACCGCCGTCGACGACGGCCTGCTGCCGGTCGCCGAGGCGATCGAGGCCTTCGTGCTGGGCGGCGGCAAGCGGCTGCGCCCGGCGTTCGGCTACTGGGGTTACCGGGGCGCCGGCGGGGTCGACTCCGACCAGGTGGTCGCCACCCTTGCCGCGCTGGAGTTCGTGCAGGCCAGTGCGCTCATCCACGACGACCTGATGGACCGGTCGGACACCCGGCGCGGTGAGCCGGCGATGCACAGGCGGTTCGCCGCCCGGCACCGCGCGGCCGGCTGGGGCGGCGACGCGGACTCCTTCGGCGACGCCGCCGCGATCCTGCTGGGCGACCTCTGCCTGGTCTGGTCCGACGAGCTGCTGCACTCCTCCGGCCTGCCGCCGGCCACCGTGGCCCGGGCCCGGCCGGTGTTCGACGAGATGCGCACCGAGGTGACCGTCGGGCAGTACCTGGACGTGCTGACCCAGGCCACCGGGGACACCTCGCTGGACCGGGCCGCCAAGGTGGCCCGGTACAAGTCGGCCAAGTACACGGTCGAGCGCCCGCTGCTGCTCGGCGCCGCGCTGGCCGGCGCGCCGGCCGAGGTGCACGCCGCCTACTCGGCGTACGGGCTGCCGCTGGGTGAGGCGTTCCAGCTCCGCGACGACGTGCTGGGGGTCTTCGGCGACCCGGAGCGCACCGGCAAGCCGGCCGGCGACGACCTGCGTGAGGGCAAGCGGACGTACCTGGTGGCGGCGGCCCTGGAGACGCTCGACCCGGCCGGCCGGGAGACGCTGCTGGCCGGGCTCGGCGTACCGGACCTGGACGCGGCCGGGGTGGACCGGCTGCGCGAGCTGATCACCACGAGCGGCGCGCTGGAGCGGGCCGAGCGGCACATCACCGCGCTCACCGAGAGCGCCCTGGCCGCGCTGACCGCTGTCGACCTGGACACCGAGGCCCGCCAGGCCCTGGTCGACCTGGCCATCGCCGCCACCCGCCGCCCCGCCTGACCCTCTGCTCTCCCACCCCTCCCACCCCCACACCCGCCCTCCCCACGCCCGCCCCGAAGCGGTCGATCATGAAGTTGGCGGCACTTTCGGAGAGACTTCGCCGCCAACTTCATGATCAACGGGAGCGGGCGCTGGTGGGCGCTGGTGGGGAAGGGCGCTAGAAGGCGACGGCCTGGGCGCGGCGTTTGACCTCGCGGGCCAGGTCGCCGCCGAGGGCGACGGCGGGGGTGCCGGGAAGCGTCGGGTCCTCCCGGTAGAGCCAGCGCAGCGCCTCCTCGTCGTCGTACCCGGCGTCGGCGAGCAGGTTGAGCACGCCGGGTAGGTGCTTGAGCACGGTGCTGTTGGCCACCAGGTCGGCCGGGATCCGGCGGACGCCGTCGCGGCGCACCGCGATCAGTTCCCGGTCGCGGATCATCTGGTGCACCTTGCTGATCGACAGGTCCAGGCGCTCGGCCACGTCGGGCAGCGTCAGCCAGCCGGCCGGGTCGGCCGGTCCGGCCAGGTCGGGGCCGGTCTCGGCGGGTACGGAATCGGTCACCCGACCACCCTGCCACGTGCCCGCCGGGGCCGGTGCACGGCACCCCGCACCGCCGCCGGGAGCGCGGCGGTCCCCCCGTGTCGCAACCCGGCGGTAGCATCCTGTTCTACCTTCATCCTTCCGACACATAGACTGCCTGCCGATGGACACACAGGTCGCCGACACGTTGCTGGGCTCGCTGATCGAGGGGCGCTACCGCATTCGCGGTCGCGTCGCCCGTGGCGGCATGGCGACCGTGTACACCGCCACCGACGAGCGCCTGGAGCGCACCGTGGCGGTCAAGATCATTCACCCGACCCAGGCGCCGCAGGCCCAGGCCCGGATGGCCGGCTTCGTCGAACGCTTCACCGACGAGGCGAAGACGATCGCCCGGCTCACCCACCCGAACGTGGTGGCGGTCTACGACCAGGGCATCCACGCCGGCCTGCCGTACCTGGTGATGGAGTACGTCCGGGGCCGCACGCTGCGCGACGTGCTCGCCGAGCGCCGCCGGCTGAACCCGGACGAGGCGCTCGCGATCACCGAGCAGATGCTCGCCGCGCTCGCCGCCGCGCACCGGGCCGGCCTGGTGCACCGCGACGTCAAGCCGGAGAACGTGCTCGTCGCCGAGGTGCCCACCGGCGGCAGCCGCAACCTGGTCGACAGCGTGGTCAAGGTGGCCGACTTCGGGCTGGCCCGGGCCGTCGAGGCCAGCGCCGAGGACGAGAACGGCAACCAGCTCATGGCGACCGTGGCGTACGTGGCGCCGGAGCTGGTCACCCAGGGCCACGCGGACCCGCGCACCGACGTCTACTCCGCCGGCATCGTGCTGTTCGAGATGCTCACCGGCCGGGTCCCCTACGACGGCGACCGCCCGGTGGAGGTCGCGTGGCAGCACGTCGACCGGGACGTACCGGCGCCGTCGACGCTGGTGCCGGCACTGCCGCCGCTGCTCGACGCGCTCGTCGCCCGGGCCACCCGGCGGGATCCGGCCGGCCGGCCGGCCGACGCCGCGGCGCTGCTGAGCGAGGTGCAGGCGGCCCGCGAGCAACTGGGCGACCCGCACGCGCACACCACTGTGCTGCCGCAGCTCAGCGACGAGACAGCCGTCCTGAGTCAGCCGACCCAGATGGTGGCCGCGCTCCAGCCGGTCGAGCGCCCGGCGTGGGCCCGGCTGCCCGAGGGCGGCGCCGCGCAGCGCCCGCACCGGCGCCGCGCCGCCGAGGAGGACGCCGCGGGGACCGGGTTCGCCGCCCTGCGTACCCGGATCATGGGCTCGCCGCGCGGACGGCTCGCAGTCGCCGCGGTGGTCGTGGTGCTCGGCCTGGTCGCCGCGGGCGGCGGCTGGTGGTTCGGGGTGGGCCGCTACACGGTCGCGCCGCAGCTGGTGAGCCTGAGCAAGGCCGACGCGGAGGCGCAGGCCCAGCGCGGCGGGTTCACGCTGCGGTACGCCGCCCCGCGCTACGACGAGAAGGTCCCCAAGGACACGGTGCTCGGGCAGGCTCCCGGCTCGGCCGCGCGGATCGTCAAGGGCGGCACGATCACGCTGACCCTGTCGCTCGGTCCGGAGCGGCTGCCGGTGCCGGACGTGGTGGGCAAGGACTACTCGCTGGCCCAGGCCGAGTTGGAGGGCGTCAACCTGGTCGTGGTCAAGGGCTCCTCGCGGTACGACGACGCCCTGCCGGCGGGCGTGGTGCTGGCCACCGACCCGAAGGTGGGCACGGTGGTCAAGCCCGACACGAAGGTGACGTTGATCCTGAGCAAGGGTCGTGCGCCGGTCTCCGTGCCCAACCTGGTCGGCAAGAGCCTCACCGAGGCACGGACCATCCTCGCGCAGCTCGGGCTGAGGCCGGTGGAGACCGTCAAGGACTCCGACAAGCCGAAGGACGAGATCCTCGGCCAGAGCCCCGCCGACGGCACCGGCGTGGAGAAGGGCGCCCAGGTCAAGCTGGAGATCAGCAAGGGCCCGCCGCAGGTGGCCGTCCCCCGGGTGATCGACATGCCGTGCCAGCAGGCCAAGCAGACGCTGGAGAGCCAGGGCTTCCCGGTCAACGTCCAGCTCAACCCGAACGGCGTCGTCCGGATCCAGAACCCGGCCGAGAACACGCCGGTGCCGCCGGGCACGACGGTCACGGTGACGTGCCTGTGAGCGGCTGCGACGGTCGCCGCCGGGTGGGGTCGCACACCCCCACCTCCGGCGGCCTGGCCCGGGCGGCCCTGCCGTACGCCGAGGCGGCCGAGTCCGAGGTGGTGCAGGTCTACGTCTCGAACTCGCGCGGCTGGGCGCTGCCGCCCGGCGACCCGGCGCAGGACGCGTTGTTCCGCGACGGGTGCGGCGAGCGCGGCCTGCCCGTCTTCATCCACGCCTCACTGCTGGTCAACCTCGGCTCCCCCACCCCGGCGACCGTCACCCGGTCGGCCGAGACACTGGCCCACGCCCTGCGGCGGGGCCGGGCGATCGGCGCCGAGGGCGTGGTGTTCCACGCCGGCAGCTCGGTCGACGCCGGTCACGCCGAGGCGGCCATGCGGCAGGTCCGCGCGGCGCTGCTCCCACTGCTCGACGAGGTAGCGGCCACCGGCGGGCCGATGCTGCTGGTCGAGCCGAGCGCCGGGGGCGGCCGGTCGCTGGCGTCCCGGGTCGAGCACCTCGGCCCCTACCTGGACGCGGTCGACCGCCACCCGATGCTCGGCGTCTGCTTCGACACCTGTCACGCCTGGGCGGCCGGGCACGACCTGGCCGCCGAGGGTGGCATGACCGCCACGCTCGACACGCTGGTCGCCACGGTGGGCGCGGACCGGCTGCGGCTGGTGCACGCGAACGACTCGAAGGACCTGTGCGGTTCCACCCGGGACCGGCACGAGAACATCGGCAAGGGCACCATCGGCGAGCCGGCGTTCGCCGAGCTGATGCGTCACCCGGCGACCGCCGGGGTGCCGGTGCTGGTGGAGACCCCCACGGAGAAGCACATCGGCCACGCCGCCGACATAGCCACCCTCAAGCGCCTCCACCCCTGACGGGCCCCCTCCCTCTCCCCCTCCCCCGCACCACTGCGTTGATCAAGGAGTTTGCGTCCGGCTCCGGCGCGGAATCAGACACAAACTCCTTGATCAACGGGCGCGGGCGGGGCGGGGGCAGGCGCGCGGGTCAGGCGCGCAGGGCGGTGTGCAGGATGGCGGCGGCGCGGTCGATCTGCGCGTCGGCGACGTCCAGGTGGGTGACCAGCCGGGCGGTACGCGGGCCGAGCACCGAGATCAGCAGCCCTTCCGCCCGCGCGGCGGCAGCCAGCGCGTGCGCGTCCAGCGGGTGCTTGGTCAGGTCGAGCGGCACGATGTTGGTCCGCACCGCCGCCGCGAGCACCCCGTGCGGGGCGACCGCCTCGGCCAGCCGGGCCGCCTTGGCGTGGTCGTCGGCGAGCCGCTCGACGTGGTGCACCAGCGCGTACCGGCCGGCGGCGGCGAGGATGCCGACCTGCCGCATGCCGCCGCCCATCCTCTTGCGGAGGAACCGCGCCCGGGCGATCTTCTCGGCGCTGCCCACCACCAGCGAGCCGACCGGCGCGCCGAGGCCCTTGGAGAGGCAGACCGAGAGCGTGTCGAACAACGCGCCGTACCCGGCCAGCGGCACCCCGTCGGCCACGTGCGCGTGCCAGATCCGCGCGCCGTCGCAGTGCAGCGCCACCCCGTGCTCGTCGGCGACCTCCCGCAGCCGGCGCAGCGTCGGCAGCGGGATCACCCCGCCGCCGCCCCGGTTGTGGGTCTGCTCCACGGCGATCGCGCGGGTGGGCACCGCGAAGTAGCCGTCCGGCCGGATCATCCCGGCGACCACGTCGGGGTCCAGCTCCGCGCCGACCGCCGGCCACGTCCGCGAGGAGATCCCGCCGTACGCGGCGGCGGCGCCGACCTCGTACGTGACCACGTGCGCGTCGGCGTCACAGAGCAGCTCGTCACCGGGCGGTACGTGCAACTGGAGCGCGATCTGGTTGGCCATCGAGCCGCTCGGGGCGAACAGCGCCGCCTCGTGGCCGAAGAGCGCGGCCACCTCGGCCTCCAGCGCGGTGACGGTCGGGTCCTCGCCGTAGACGTCGTCGCCCACCTCGGCGGCGGCCATCGCCTCCCGCATCCCCGGCGTCGGCCGGGTCACCGTGTCCGTCCGCAGATCGATGACCTCATCCACGGAGCATCTCCGCCACCAGGAACGCCAGCTCCAGCGACTGCTGGGTGTTCAGCCGGGGGTCGCAGGCGGTCTCGTACCGGTCGGGCAGGTCCAGGTCCTCGATGCCCTGGGCGCCGCCGAGGCACTCGGTGACGTCCTCGCCGGTCAGCTCGACGTGCAGGCCGCCCGGGTGGGTGTCCAGACCGCGGTGCACCTCGAAGTAGCCGAGCACCTCGTCGACGATCCGGTCGAAGTGCCGGGTCTTGTAGCCGTTCGAGGACTCATGCGTGTTGCCGTGCATCGGGTCGCACTGCCAGACGACCTTCGCGCCGGCGGCGGTGACCTTGGCGACGATCGGCGGCAACGCGTCGCGGACCCGGTGGTTGCCCATCCGGCTGATCAGCGTGAGCCGGCCGGGGATGTTCTCCGGGTTGAGCTTCTCGCAGAGCTCGATCGCCTCGTCCGGGGTGGTCGTCGGGCCGAGCTTGACCCCGATCGGGTTGGCGATGCGGGAGATGAAGTCGATGTGCGCGCCGTCGATCTGCCGGGTCCGTTCGCCGATCCAGAGGAAGTGCCCGGACAGGCCGTACGCCTTGCCGTTGGAGATCCGGGTCAGCGCCCGGTCGTACTCCAGCGCCAGCGCCTCGTGTGAGCAGTGCAGCGTGACGGTACGCAGCGCCTCGTCGTCGGTCATCCCGCAGGCCCGGATGAAGGCCAGCGCCCGGTCGATCTCGCGGGCGATCGCGTCGTAGCGCTCGCCGGCCGGGGACCGCCGCACGAAGTCCTTGTTCCAGTCGTGCACCGCGTGCAGGTCGGCCAGCCCGCCGGCCAGGTATGCCCGGAGCATGTTCATCGCGGCGGCCGAGTTCGCGTACGCCCGGATCATGCGCTGCGGGTCGGCGACCCGCGCCTCCGGCGTGGCCTCCAGCGAGTTGATCATGTCGCCGCGGTAGGCGGGCAGGCCCCGGGCGTCGGTCGGCAGGGACCGGGGCTTGGTGTACTGGCCGGCCACCCGGGCGACCTTGACCACCGGCAGCGACGCGCCGTACGTGAGCACGATGGCCATCTGGAGCAGCGTGCGGGCGTTGGCGAGCAGGTGGCTCTCGGTGTTGTCGGCGAAGGTCTCCGCGCAGTCGCCGCCCTGGAGCAGGAACGCCTTGCCCTCGCAGACCAGCGCGAGCCGCTGCCGCAACTGGTCGACCTCGTAGGGCGCGACCACCGACGGCACCGTGTCCAGCACCCGGCAGACCTCGGCGACCTGGGCCGGGTCGTCCCACGGCGGGGTCTGCGCGCGCGGCAGCTCCCGCCAACGGTCGAGGCCGAGGGCCGCGTCCTCGGCGGAGTCGGCGGTCGGGCGGCTGGTCTGCAGACCAGGGCTGCCCACGGCGGGGTGACTCAGCTGATGCCACTCATGGCGCATGAGGGAAAGCGTACGGCGACCGAAGCGATGACCCGCCGCCGAGGGGGATGGTTCCGGTCACTGGGAGGGCACCGGCGCGGCCGGCGGCGGCCCGGTCGGGTCGGGGGTCGCACCGGCGGGCTGCGGCCCTGCCGGTTCGGGGGTCGGGTCGACCACGCTCTCGACCGGCACCTCGCCCGAGATGCACCAGTCCGCCCCGTTCCGGGTGACTGTGAACAGCAGCGACCGGGCGACCGTACGCGATCCGGCGGTGACAGTGACCGAGGCGCTGACCTCCTGGCCGTTCGGGCCGGAGCGGACGTCGGTGATGGTCGCCTGCGGCACCGTGAAGTGGTCGGCGAAGTCGCCGTTCGGGCCCGTGGCGGCGGAGTCGAAGGCGGCGTGCATGGGCGCGCAGAGCTGGCTGCGGCCGGCGTCGGCGTCGCGGGCGGTCAGCGCGTCCAGGTACGCCTGCACCCGTTCCCGGCTCTTGGCCGCCGCCTCCTCGGCGGGCGCCTTCTCGCTGGGCGGGGCGTCGCCGCCGTTCTGCCCACCCGAGCCGCAGGCGGCCAGGGCCACCGGCAGGAGCGCGAGGAGGGCGAGCCCGGCGAACCGGTCCCGGTGGCTGCGACCCATCTGTCCTCCCGTCGCGTGGACTCGTCGAGCGGCGAGTGTGCCACACCCGGCCCGCGCCGCCGGGTGACTCCCCATCCTGACCCGGATCGGTGCGCTCGGCCAGGACGGCACGCGGGCGGGGAGGGGCCGGTGTGGCCCCTCCCCGCCGGGTGGGTGGTGCGTCGGCCCTCGGCTCAGCCGAGACCGCCCTTGATGGCGCCGATCAGCTCACCGTTGCCGGTGTCACCGGAGAGCTCCCAGAAGAACGCGCCACCGAGGCCCTGGCTGTTGGCGTAGCTCATCTTCCCGCCAATGGTCGACGGGGTGTCGTAGCTCCACCAGTTGCTGCCGCACTTGGCGTACGCCGTGCCGCCGACCGTGCCGGTGGCCGGGCAGCTGTTCTTGAGCACCTTGTAGTCCTCGATGCCCGCCTCGTAGGTGCCCGGGGCCGCGCCGGTGGCGCTGCCGCCGGGTGCGGCCTGGGTCACGCCGGTCCAGCCGCGTCCGTAGAACCCGACGCCGAGCAGCAGCTTGCTGGACGGTACGCCCTTGGACTTGAGCTTCTGGATCGCCGCGTCCGACCAGAAGCCCTGCTGCGGGATCCCGGTGTACGAGTAGAGCGGCGAGTGCGGCGCGGTCGGCCCCTGGGCGTTGAAGGCGCCGAAGTAGTCGTACGTCATCGGCATCAGCCAGTTGAGGTTGGTCGCGGCGCCGGCGTAGTCGGTGGCGTCGATCTTGCCGCCGTTGCTGCCGTCCGCGGTGATCGCCGCGGTGACCAGGAAGCTGGAGCCGAACTTGCTCCGCAGCGCCGAGACCACGTTCTTGAACGCGTTCGGGCCGCTGCTGTCGCACTGGAGGCCGCAGGCGTTCGGGTACTCCCAGTCGACGTCGATGCCGTCGAAGACGTCCGCCCAGCGCGGGTCCTTGACCAGCGAGTAGCAGGAGTCGGCGAACGCGGCCGGGTTCTGCGCGGCCTGGGTGAAGCCGCCGGACCAGGTCCAGCCGCCGAAGGACCAGAGCACCTTCAGGTTCGGGTACATCTTCTTGAGCTTGCGCAGCTGGTTGAAGCTGCCGCGCAGCGGCTGGTCCCAGGTGTCGGCGACGCCGTCGACGCTGTCCGCGGCGGTGTACGCCTTCTCGTAGTCGGCGTAGCTGTCCCCGATGCTGCACCGGCCGCCGGTGGTGTTGCCGAAGGCGTACAGGATGTGGGTCAGCTTCGCGGCCGAGCCGCTGGTGTGGATGTTCTTGACGTGGTAGTTGCGGGCGTAGACGCCCCACTCGGCGAAGTAGCCGACGATCTTCTTGCCACCGGGCGGCGGCGTGGTGGGCGGCTGCGTCGTCGGCGGGGTGGTCGTCGGCGGCGTGGTGGTGGGCGGCGTCGTGGTCGGCGGGGTCGTGGTCGGTGCGGTGGTCGTCGGCGTGCCGCCGCCGGTGCAGGAGCCACCGTTGATCGTGCAGCTCACCGGCGCCTTGTACGCGCCGGTGCCGTTGTAGCCCCAGCTGAAGCTGGCGCCCGGGGCGAGCGTGGCGGCCCAGCTCTTGTTGACCGCCACGTAGCGGTCACCGCTGCGGGTGATGTCGGCGTCCCAGGAGCTGCTGATCGAGGTGCCGGAGGGCAGCGTGAACTCGATGCGCCAGCCGTTGACGGTGGAGCTGGTGCCGTTTGTGACTGTCACCCGCCCCTCGTGGCCGGTCCCCCAGTCCTGCACCTTGGCGAGAACGTGGCGGTGACGCTGCCGGCGGCCGACGCGGTGGTCATGGGCACCGCGGCGACCGCGAGCGCGACCACGGCGCCGGTGGCCCACAGGGCCCGGCGGAGCGATCTCTTCATACGGCGTCCCTCCAATAGTTAGGAAACTTTCCAAATTGATTGCTGAGACGCTACTCACACCGTCGCCACTTCGTCAAGATGTCGATGCGTCGATTTCCCGGGCGGCACGGCACGGCCCACACCCGGGCCCGTAGCCTCGTGCCATGACCGTTTTCGACGTCCAGATCGACGCCCTCACCGGCGGCCCGGCCGACCTCGGCAGCTACCGCGGCCGCGCCCTGCTCGTGGTCAACGTGGCCTCCCGCTGCGGCCTCACCCCGCAGTACGCGGGCCTCCAGGAGCTCGCCGACACGTACGGCGGGCGCGGGCTGACGGTGCTCGGGGTGCCGTGCAACCAGTTCGCCGGCCAGGAGCCGGGCAGCGCCGCCGAGATCGAGGAGTTCTGCCAGGTCAACTACGGCGTGACGTTCCCGCTGACGGAGAAGGTCGACGTCAACGGGCCGGACCGGCACCCGCTCTACGCGGAGCTGGTGTCCACGCCGGACACCGAGGGGCACACCGGGGACGTGCGCTGGAACTTCGAAAAGTTTCTCGTCGCGCCGGACGGCACGGTGGCCGCCCGGTTCGGCCCGCAGGTCACGCCCGAGGATCCTGAGCTGCGCGCGGCGATCGAGAAGGTCCTGCCGGCCTGACGGGCACACCGCCGCCGGGCACGGCGAAGCGGCACGCCCCCGCGGGGAGGCGTGCCGCTGCCGCGGACCGGGTCAGCCGGCGGCGGACCGGAAGACCGGGTAGTAGCCGCCGGACTGCCCGGCGGCCGTCGGGTGGTACGACTTGCTCAGGTTCAGCACGTTCAGGGCGTGCAGACACTCGCCCCGTAGCATGCATGAGGGGCAGCGGACCGCGCGCCTGCCGAGTCAGCTCGACGCGCCGACGCCCCGCGTCAGAGGTTCGGAATGTTGCTGAGCACCAACGGGATAGCCTTTCCGGCTCCGAAATATATCGGAAGGCTTGCCCGGACAGCACCGTCCACGTCAGCCCTCGTCAACGACATACCCTTCTGGTCATACAGATCCATCCCAAGAGCGATCGAATAGCGATCGCCCGCGTCCGTAATTCCCACCTTGGAGGCCGTGTACTGCAGCCAGTCACGCGGGAAAAGCCCGCGACGCCCCACATAACCATAGTGGATATTCGACCAGATATCGTAGTAGATCTCGTACTCCCGCCCAGGCACCCGATAATAGAGACCCTTTGAGCCAGTCTCCAACCCTGGGCCCAACATGCGCTCGATCTTAGGTTTGTGATCCCAGGGTTGACCCGGGGCCACGAGGGCGGCAAACGTCACATTCGCCCTATTCCAACCCACTCCGCTTGCGACATCTGCTCGAATGGCAGTGATGACCCCCGAACGAGCGTTGTTGTACATCTCGCTGTAGATGTAAGAGACCACCGACTCGTAAAGGTACGAGTCGTCGGTTGTCTTGTAGGTGTAGTTGAAGTCCATGGCATCGTAGTTCCGCGCCGCCTCGACGCCGTATTTCATGGCCACCACCTCGACCCACCAGTTGCCCGGCTCGTAGAGGTGGTTGATGGTGAACGATGTGCCGGTAACCGGATACGGCAGTCGCGTCATGTTCGCCCGAGACGGCCACAGGTCGTTGGCGCCGTCGCGCTTGCGGTAGTAGATCGCGTAGCCGTCGGCACCGGACACCGCCGGCCACGAGACGTTGAGGCTGAACAACGCGGGCCGCACGGTGATGTCACTTGCCGCCGGAGGCAGCGGCATGGTCACCCGGGCCACGTTTGACGCCTCACTGGTGCCAGAGAGGTTCGTCGCGGCGACCTTGAATTCATAGGTCCGGTTCGGGACGAGGGTGTCGATCTTGATCGTGCAGCACGAGCTGATCGGGTAAGGCAACCGCTCCCACGCCTTGTTGGCCGTCACGTCCCGCCGATAGACGTAGTACCAGACGTTAGAGGTGGGACTGGCCGTCCAGCGCAAGGTGGCCTGGCCGACGCCGGCTGTCACCGTCAGGTTCGAGGGCGACTGCGGGAACGGTGGCATCGGCCGCGCGCTGGCCACATTCGATGCCGCGACCGAGTCGCCGGCGACGTTGTTGGCCCGCACCCGGAACTCGTAGGTCTGCCCGTTCGTCATGTAGTCGAGGGTGATGCTCGTCGCGTCGACTGGGCTCTTGAGTCTGGTCCACGCCTGGCCCGCGGTGACATTGCGCATCTCGATCCAGTACCACACGTTCCCCGACGGGCTGGCCGTCCAGCGCAGGCTGACCTTCCCGTCGCCGGGGCTAGCGGTAAGCCCGGACGGTGGCTGAGGCAACGGCGGCATGGGCTTGGCCGAAGCGGTCGCGGTCGGCGCGCTCTCTCCGCCCGCGTTGGACGCCTTCACCTGGAACTGGTAGGTGCGACCGTTGGTCAGGTACTGCACCACCTGGGACGTAGCCGTGACCGGATAGGCAAGCCGCTGCCAGGACTGCCCGGCAGCGCTGTCGCGGTAGTAGACGATGTAGTTGACGTTGGCGGTGGGACTCGCCGCCCAGGAGAGGGTGACCTTGCCGTCTCCAGCCGTCGCAACGAGGTTCGTGGGCGGTGACGGAAGATTGTAGGCAGCCGTCACTCTGACAGTGGCAGAGGCGGTTCCCTCACCCCCCGCAGTCGTCGCCGCCACCTTGTACTCGTACACGTGGCCGTGTTGCAGGTATTCCATCGTGATCGACGTTTGGGTGGTCAGGTACTCCAGCCGGGTGAAGGCGCTCTGACCGGCCGTGACGTCGCGCCAGTAGATGACGGAATAGACGCCCGGGGCTGGTGCGTCCCAGTTCAGTTCGATCTTGCCGTCGCCTGCTGTCGCGCCTCGGAGGTTCGTGGGAGCCGAGGGCGCGGCGTATCGGGCGGTGGCCCGAACCGGCGCAGTCGCAGGACTCTCACCGGCGGCATTGGTCGCTGCGATCTTGAACTCGTACTCGTGCCCGTGGGCGAGGTACTGCGCGGTGGCGGTAGTGCCCTCGGACACGGGCAACGGCCACTTGCTGAACTGCGACTCGCCCGCTGTCACGTCCCGCTGGTACACGGCGTACCAGACGTTCGTGCCAGAGGCCTGCCAGTTGAGGACGACTGTGCCGTTCGCCTGCGCCGACGCGCTCAGACCGGTGGGCGCGGTGGGCAATGCGGGCAATGACCTCACCCGCACGGTGTTGCTGGCTGCGCTCTCACCCCCCGCGTTGGTCGCCGCGACCTTGAACTCATATTCGTGCCCGTGGGTCACGTACTCAGCGGTGGCGGTCGTGCCTTCAGCGACGGGTGCCGGCCAGGCGCTGAACACGGTCTCGCCCGCGGTGAGGTTGCGCTGGTAGATCCGGTACCACACCTCGCCCGGCGAGGCGGTCCACGCCAACTTGATCGTGCCGTCGGCCTGGACACTGGCCGTCAGGCCGCTAGGGGCGGCAGGGGCCGCGTACGAGGCGACCGCACGCGCCAGGTTCGACGGCGCGGACTCGCCACCTCTGTTCGTAGCAACGACCTTGTACTCGTATTCGTGTCCATGGGCGAGATAGCGGGCCGTCGCGGTAGATCCTTCAGTGACCGGGTACGGCCACTTGGTGAACTCCGTCTCCCCGGCTGTCACATCTCGCTGGTATACCGAGTGCCAGACATCCCCGGGCGGGGCTGTCCACGACAGCCTGATCGTCCCGTCCGACTGCGCCGAGGCGGTCAACGCGGCAGGCGCGGACGGAACCGAGTAGACAGCCGTCGCTCGGGCTGGTGCCGAATATTCCCCAGGGCCGGAACCTCCGACACCCCGCACTCGGAACTCGTACTCGTGCTGGTGTTCAAGCCAGTCGACGATAAGGGACGTAGTCGTCCCCTCCGGGTGATTCACGGGCTGGAATTCGCTCTGCCCGGCAGTGACGTCTCGCCGCTGGACCTCATAGTGCCAAGCCCTGTCGGCAGTGCCCCAGCTCAGCGAGATCTTGCCGTCCGTACGTGCGGTCGCGGTGAGGTTGGCCGGCGCAGCGGGAGGTCGCACCGATGCGACCGCCGACACCACTGCAGAGGCAGGCCCTTCCCCGACTGCGTTTTCTGCCGCCACCCGGTACTGGTAGGTGTGTCCGTCTTTGAGATATGTCAGATCAGCCGATGCCTGGTCTACCGATTGAGGTAGGCGCACCCACTGGATCTGCTCGGCGGTCACATCCTTCTGATACACCCAGTACTTCATTCCACTGCCGGCCGGCGCCGTCCAGGAGAGATGGACCCCACCCTCGACATCCGCGTTTGCGACGATGTTCGTCGGAGCAGCCGGCAACAAGGAGGGATCTGGCTGCGGCCGCGGCCAGTCGACCTCGATGAAGCGCGGGCGGTACGTCGTCACGTCGTCCAACGTGACCTGCCTGTCGAAGCTGTTGACGTTGTAAGAGATCAGGAGCTTGCCGTTAGCCGCCAAACTCGGGTGCGTCGAGGTGTCGTAGACGATCAGCGGCCTGTCGTTCGAGCCTGGGGAAACCCGAGCCAACTCGATGGGATCGCCGAAGGGGCCGGTCGGCGAGTTGGCCGCGTAGGCAACGATGGTGGAGTTGAATACGAGGTGCCCCTCCATCGTCACCAGTAGGTACTGCCCGTTGATCTTCTGAACGGCGAAGGCCGTTCCCACGCCACTGGCGATGCGCGCTGACTCGTTCGCCTGACTCGACCAGCCATTTCCCGTCCAGAACTGCCACGGACCGGCGAGGCCGCCCAGGGGAACGCGCGCCAGACGGGCGAACTTCACGCCCTCGGCGTGCTCGGAGCCGTAGATATAGGTGTAGCCGGCCTCGTTGAGCAACTCCTGGCCCCAGGTGATCGCGCTACCAAGCGGTAGATCACGCACCTCCTGTACCGCCAAGCCGGGAAGCGTGAGCGTCACGAGCGCGTTTCCGGTCGGCTTGACGTCCAGCACCCCGGGACCGGTCGCCGCGTACTTGTTCACCAGGACTCGCACTACGGAACCGTCCACCACAGCGTCGGCAACCCAACAACCCAGCCCGACGCTGTCGTCGCACATGAAAGACTTGGGCGCTGCCGCCGTACCGCCGTGCCGCGTCTCCGTCAGCCCGCTCTCATCCTGAACAACGAGCGTGTTGTGAACCATCGGACTATTCGCGGGACGTGACCCGTCACTGTTGACAGTACCGAGGAAAGTATCCGAGAAGAACCACGCCACGCGTCCGTCCGGCAGTGGAACAGAAACCGTCCGATCGCCGCCGGTCCAGTGCCCTCCCGCATTCCCATACGCGGTCCACATGCCGTTTAGTTCGGCTGCGGACATTCTCCCGACCGCCTGGGCCGAGTTGACGGCGGCAACGGCAGGGGGACCTACCGTGAAAGCCAGGAGAGCAGCCAGAGCAACTCCGACCGCATGCCGCCACAGATCACGGCGAAACCGTTTTCGAGAGAAAATCCCCGGAGGATGACTGACAGAAAATGGGGGATTTTCGGGCATACTGACTCCTCATGCAGCAACGGTGGATGCCGACGAATTCGGCGGGAATAAATTGAACCGACGGGGGCGACAGAGCAGCTCAGACTATCTGTTGATCTTCCGACCGTCAATGCATTCGCGTGAGCGCTAATCACTTTCGAGCCACATGCGAAATTTCACCGTTCTATCCCTGATTCAAGGCAACAGGCCGAGCCGCGCGGGAGGATCGAGACGTTCCGCCGATCGAGAAACACGGCGCAGCGGCACGCCCCCGTCCGGAGGCGTGCCGCTGCCGCGGACCGGGTCAGCCGGCGGCGGACCGGAAGACCGGGTAGTAGCCGCCGGACTGCCCGGCGGCCGTCGGGTGGTACGACTTGCTCAGGTTCAGCACGTTCAGCGCGTGCAGCCACTTGGTCCCGCCGCTGCACAACTGGTGGCCGACGAAGATGGAGCGGACGTCGGCGAATTTGAAGCCGGCCGAGACGGCGGCCGTACGGGTGATGTCGTCGAGCAGGTTGATGCCTTCGTTGATCTTCGCCCGGGACGTCGCGCTCAGCCCGACGCAGGTGGTGCCGAGCTGGTAGAAGACCGGGTAGCCGACCACCACGACACGGGCCGAGGGCGACCGGCTCTTGATGCCGTTGTAGACGTTGGCGAGACGGCCCGGCATCGAGGTGCGGGCGACGTTCATGGCGGACTGCACGGCCGCCACGCACTGGGTCTCGCCCTGGAGCACGCAGGTGCTCATGATGTTTGCGAAGCCGACGTCGTTGCCGCCGATCGTGACGCTCACCAGCGTGGTGGTCGAGGAGAGCGCGGAGAGCTGGTTGTTGATGACGTCCGCCGTGGTGGCGCCGGAGCAGGCGACCGAACGGTACGACGCGGGCTTGATGTTGGCGTTGTAGAGCGCCGGATAGGCGTTCGTGCTGCGTAGACAGTTACCGCTCTCCGAGGTGTAGCTGTCGGCGCCGACGCCGGAGGCGTACGAGTCGCCGAGCGCGACGTAGCGGTCGGACGGGGCCGCCTGGGCGGGGGCGGCCAGAGAGAGGGTGAACCCGACCGAGGCGGCCAGGGTCAGGGCGAGGGTGGCAAGACGGGATCTCCGCACGTCGCACTCCTGGGGGCGTGAAGTGGTGGTGAGAGATAGATATCAATAAGATCACAGGGCATGGAAGATCACCGATTTGCGGGCCGGCGCGCATAGCGACTTGTCCCTACAAATCGTTGCCAGGTGCGCGCATCACAACGAAGGTTTCCGCCAAGCCGGGCGGATCGACGCAGATCAGGCGTGGGCGGGCCGGCTCAGACGGGACGGCGGCCGGCGAAACCGCACTCGACCCGGTGGTACCACCTGATGTCGGTGTCCCCCTCGAGCCAGCACCAGAGGACCGCCCGGCCGTCGCGCTCACCCGGGAAGTCGAGCAGCACCGGGGCGATCCCCTTGACCGCGATCTCATGCTGGTGGAACTCGTCCACCACCACGTGCAACCGCGCCTCCAGCGCCTTCACCTCGGCGAGCCCGCCGAGCGCGCTGACGCCATGGTCGGCCAGGTCGACCCGCAGCTCGGCCAGGTCGGCACGCAGTTTGATCAGCTCGTCGACGCGCGGCCGCAGCGTGGCCACCAGGTGTCGCGCCTGGGCGAGAGTGAACACCGGGCCAGTATGCGGCACGACCGTGCAGAGGAAAGCCTCCACACCACACGGCCACCATTCGCGCCGCGCATGCGGGCACACGCCGTCCGCCCGGCGACCCACAGCTCCGCCGACAGCCCCGGGTCCAGGCCGACCGCGTGGAGCGCCCTCGCCTGGGCGCGTCGTCGCCGGAAAACGGCGCCGGGTATCGGGTGTCGCCGCGCTCGGGTATACAGATGGTTCCTCCCGGATCGGCCCCCGGGCTCGCCCGGACGCCCCTCGCCCGTCGTTGGAGGCTCACTGGCATGAGCGATCTTCCGCCCGGTTCCCGCGCCCCGGATCCGCGGTACCTGTTCCGGTACCGGGATCTGGTGGCCGACACCTTGCCCGAGCATCGCGCCGTTCTGCAGGAGCGTGGGTGGTGCTGGTGGGGCTGGTGGAAACGGCCCAACGAACCCGGCCGGCTGGAGGTGTGGGAGGCGCTCGAACGCGAGGCGCTGGAGGATCGCCGGGTGCCGATCGGGCTGTTCCACTCCGGGACGGGCATCGTTCATCGCGCCATGGTCGACCGGGTGATCCTGCCGCAGCCGGACGAACTCGGGGCCTTCACCTCGCTCAGTCCGCCCGACTCCGAACTGGACGGCGTTCCACCCTACTACCGGGCGAGCCGGCACAGCCGGGGCTGGCTACGGCTGGTGGCCCTGGCCGAGGAGCCGATGGAGTTCTTCGGGAAGTTCTCCTTCGCCTCCGCGCCGCCCTTGCCCCATCATCCGCGGAGTCAGCTGGAGCGGCTGGTGGGTAAGCGGATCCTGGACGCTGACGAGCTGCGCGCGATGGACACCACGATCTGGGAGATCCGGCCAGCCCGTCCGGCCGACTCCAGCGAGCGGTTCCTGACCGCGTCCCCACGCCAGGACGGCGCGCTGTCCCCCGAGCCGATCGCCTGCCCGGGGCCGTGGCTGCTGCACCTCACCGATCCGCACTACGCGACCGGACGGTTCCGGTCGGAGCATCAGTGGCGGCTGGAGACCGAGGACGGCGCCACTCGCCCGACCATGGTCGATGCGATCTCCGACGCCCTGGCCCGTGATCAGCGGTCGGTCGGAGCGGTTCTCGTCACGGGTGATCTTACCTACGTCGCCCACCCCGACGAGTTCGCGGCGGCGCGGGCCGGCCTCTTCAAGCTCACCAACGGGCTACTCGGGCTGGGGCTGGAGCACCTCGTCGTCATCCCCGGCAATCACGACATCGCCTGGACCCACGCAGAATCGTACGAATACGGAGCCTTGGTCGAGGTGGCGCCGAAGGCGGCAACGGCCAACTATCGGGAGTTCTTCCGAGCGCTGTACGGATACCCCGCCTCGCCCCACCTCTCGATGGCTCGCCGTTTCGTCTTCCCGGGCGGCAACCTCGTCGACATCGCCGCGGTCAACTCCAGCTCCCTGGAACAGGGACAGTCGTTCCTGGCGGGCATGGGCCGGGTGCAGGAGTCCGCGTACCGCGAGGTGACCAGTGCGCTCGCCTGGGCGAGCCCTGGATCAGCCCTGCGTGTGCTCGCGCTGCATCATCATCTCGCGCTGACCGAAGACCTCGAATCACCCGACGAGTACGCCACCGGTTTCGGGATCGCCATCGACGCACCCAGGATTCAGCGCCTGGCCGCCCGGGACGGGGTGCACCTCGCGGTGCACGGGCACAAGCACCGCGCGTTCGTCTGGCGTACCGAGGCGTACCATCTGCCCGAATACAGCAACGAACGCTGGGACCTGGGACGCTTCAACATCGTCGGTGGTGGGAGCAGCGGCTCGAAATCGTCAGACGGACGGCGTAACTTCTTCAACCTGATCCGGATGGCGGGTCCAGTCGTGGAGTTGGAAATGTACCGGAGTCAACAGCAAGGCTCGTTCGAGCGTTTCATGACCTGGCGGGCCCCGCTGGCAACCGGGGCAGACGGCCGGCTTGAGATTGCTCCCTGGAAGGTCGTTTCCCCATGACCGCCAGACGCCCGGTCGTGCACGCCCTCATCCTCGACATGGACAATACGTTGTACGACTGGGTGGCGTACTTCGTGCCGGCAGTTCGAGCGATGGTGGCCCTTGCCGCCGAACTCCTCGACGTGTCCGAGGACGAGTTGCGGGGCGACCTCCAAGCCGTGCACCGCAACCACGGCAACACCGAGCACCCCTTCGCGCTGCTCGAGACCTCTGCCGTCGAGCGACGCCTGCCCGGGATGAGCCAACGGGCACGGCACGAGCACCTGCGGCCGGCCTTCGCCGCCTTCAACGAGGTCCGGCGACGTCACCTTCGCCTCTATCCAGACGTGGAACGCACGCTGCAGACAATCAAGGCCACCGGCTGTCACATCGTGGGGCACACCGAGGCCAAGGACGTGAACATCAGCAGTCGTGCCCGGTCGCTCGGGTTGGACGTGATGTTGGAGGCGATCTACGCCCCCCAGTTCGTCGGGCCGCCTCATCCGTTGGGCGCCGATCGACGGTCGGCTCCGGCAGCGATCGAGGTTCGCGTACTGCCACCGGCGTCCCGCAAGCCCAATCCGGAGATCCCCCGGCGGATCGCCGAGCAGCTCGGCGTTCCGCCCGCCCGCTGCCTGTACGTCGGCGACAGCCTGAACAAGGACGTGGCGATGGCCAAGCGAGCGGGGATGCTCGCCGCATGGGCCCGTTACGGCACCCACCACGATTCCGGCCTCTGGAGCGACCTCGTCGCGCTGTCCCATTGGGACCCTGCGGCGGTCACGGCGGCAGAAACCAGCAACGACAACTCCGCTCGATACGCGCCGGACGTGACACTTGACGCATTCCATGAGCTGTGCGAGCACTACACCTTCAGCGCGGCTTCGCAGCCGAGGCGACCTCAGATGATGCCGGCCGGCTTACCGGCAGTCCCGGCCGACTGATCAGCTCCCACAGCGGGCTGGCCCGGCGCGGGTGACCATCCGCTCCGTCGGTTCAGGTCTCCGATGTTGCTACGGAACTCACTGAGCCACTCGCCGGTCTCGGCCTCGACCAACTCGGCCGTCCGCAGCACGAGCACGCGGATCAGTTCCTCGCGTCGGCGTATCGCCGCCTCCTCAGTGGCCGGGGTGCGCAACTCCGTGGTCGCCCAGTCCAGCCGGAACTCGGTGAGCGCTCGCGAAAGCGCCTGCGCGGTGGCGATGTCGCGCATCCAGGCCGAGGAAAGACCGAAGAAGTGGTCGAAGGCCAGACAGCCACCGGCCATGGCGAGCAGGACGTACCCCCAACTGGCGCCGCTCCCGGCACTGGCCGCGCTGACCAGGGGCACGACCCCGCCGGCGACTCCCAGCAGGATGGCGCAGCCGCGCAGCAGACGGGAGATCCTGCGCCGTACCGCCTTGTCGCGCAGGTACCAGGCGATCGAGTCCTCGGCCTGCCCTTCCGCCCAACCGCGCAGGCGGTCCAGAACGGCCTCAGGCTGTTGATCCGCCGTCAGGACGGGAAACGGACGAATGATCATATCCCGTCGCGGAACCCGACGGCTCGGCTTGTCGACGAGGCCGTTGCCCGTCACCACGAGCTGCCCGATCCCCGCGTACGGCGAAGGCCGTGACCGGGTGACGGGTCGAGGATCGGAGATTGCTGTCGCCCCATAGGCACAGCGTGCGTCATCGCGCCCTGCCGCTCAAGGCATCAGACGTCTCGATCCGGTCCGGTGGTGACCATCAGCCGGTCAGGATTGGACGCGTTCCGCCTCCTGCACGAACGTGTCGCTCCGGCGGGCCCCCATCCGGTCCAGCTCGTCCAGCACCGCACCCACACCGTCCGCGCCGACCAGCACCGTGACGCGCAGCCGGGCCGACAGCGGCTGGTCCTGCCAGTAACCACGTGGCAGCAAACTCGCCTGCGGTGTCGTCGTCGCCACCGCGGCGTCGCTGACGATGACCGAGATCGCGCCCGCGCGCAGCAGCGCGTCGCGCAGGTCGGCGCTGTTCGCCGCCGGGTCCGGTTCCAGCAGCGCGGTGACCACCCGTACCCGCTGGCCGGGCGGCACGGCCGGTTCGCCGCTCCGGGGCGCCGCGGTACGGCGCCGGGGCGCGCCGGGTGCGGTCAAGCTGGTCACCCCGCCCAGGTGGTACGCGTCGGCGCCCTGTTGCGCCTGGTCCAGGCGTTCCTGGTCGGCGAGCGGCACGCGCAGGCCGATCAGCGCCTGCACCCCGGCGGCGATCAGCCAGGTCAGGACGAAGGAGAACGCGACCACCGTGACCACGCCGACGAGCTGGTGCCACAGCAGGCCGCCACCGCCGCCGAGGAACAGCCCGTCGGCGCCGAGCGGGTTGACCCCGCGGTTGCCGAACAGGCCGAGCAGGAGCGTGCCGAGCATGCCGCCGACGAAGTGCACGGCGAGCACGTCGAGCGCGTCGTCGAGGCGCAGCAGGTACTTCAGTTTCAGCGCGAAGTGGCAGACCAGGCCGGCCAGCGCGCCGATCGCGACGGCCGAGGCCGCGTTGACGTACCCGGCGGTCGGGGTGACCGTCGCGAGGCCCGCGACCGCGCCGGAGACCGCGCCCACGACGGTGCTGTGTCCGTCGGTGACGCGTTCGAGCGCCAGCCAGACGAGCATCGCCGCGGCGGCGGCGAGGTGCGTGTTGAGGACGGCCTGCGCGGCGAGGCCGTTGGCCTGGAGGCCGTCGCCGCCGTTGAAGCCGAACCAGCCGAACCAGAGGATGCCGGCGCCGACGATGGTCAGCGGGATCGAGTTCGGTGGTGCGGCGGTGTGCGGCCAGGCCCGGCGCCGGCCGACGACGAGCAGCACGGCGAGGACGGCGGCGCCGGCGCTGGCGTGCACGACGAGCCCGCCGGCCCAGTCCTGGGTGCCGAACTTCGCCAGCCATCCGCCGGGGTGCCAGAGCCAGTGCGCGATCGGCGCGTAGACCACCACCGACCAGACCGCGAGGAACAGCACCCAGCCGCCGAAGCGCAGCCGGCCCGCTGTGGCGCCGGTGACGAGCGCCGGTGTGATCACCGCGAACATCATCTGGAACAGGACGAACGCCAGCGTGGGGATGGTGATCCGGCCGTCGACCACGTGCAGGTTGGGCGCGGGCGGCACCTTCAGATCGGTGAGCCCGAACAGCTCCAGGTTGCCGAACAGCCCGCTGCCGGCGTCGTCGCCGAAGGCGATGGTGTAGCCGACGAGCACCCACGTCAGGCTGACCACGCCCAACGCGATCATGTTCTGTTGCAGCATCGCCAGCACGTTGCGGGTGCGGACCATACCGCCGTAGAAGGCGGCCAGGCCCGGTGTCATGAACAGGACGAGGCCGGCGCACACAAGCACCCAGGCGGTGTCACCCGCGTTCGGAGCGGACATGGTTTCCCCCCTTGTCTCGCAGGTGGACGGAGTCACGAGCGGTGGCCAGGAAGGTGTCCTTCACCCGCTCGTGGTTGGGCAACTGCGCGAAGTGCCGGTCCGGCAGCAGCAACAGCCAGGTGGCGATGTTGAACGGACCGGTCAGCACCGGAATGCCCAGCGGGGTGAGCATGGTGGTCAGCGCCATCTGCACGAACAGCGTCAGCGCGATGCCGAACAGCGTGTAGACGGTCACCAGCGTGCCGGGGCGGTGCGCGACAGCGCCCACCACGATCGCGGTCAGCACGGCGTTGAAGGCGAACAGGCCCTTGTCCAGCGACGCGCCGTCGGCGCCGAACCAGAGCGCCAGCAGTGTCGCGCCGACGGTGCCGATCACCGCGAACAGCGCCGACCAGCGGGAGTTGATCAGCAGGGCGATGAGGATGAGCAGTCCGGTGACCCAGCTCTCGATCAGATAGACCTGGGACACGCCCTTGAGGAAGGTCGGGATGAGGCCCCAGCCGAAGGTGCCGCCGGTCAGCGGTCCCTCGCCGGGGAACGTCGGTGTCAGCTTGGTCAGCACCGTGAACTTGTCGAACTGGTACGCGCCCATCAGCAGGAACCAGGTCGTGAGCACGAACGGGAAGGTGTAGGCGGTCAGGTTCCAGCGTTTGAAGACGGCGTTGAGGGCGAGCGTGACCACCACCGTGCCGATCGCGCCGAGCACCAGGTAGAGCCACATCATCGGGCGCTTGTCGAGGAACGTGGGCACCGCCAGGCCGGTCAGCAGCGGGCTGAAGCCGAACAGACCCTTGCGCCAGCTGGCCGGGTCGACCCGCAACGCCAGCGCGGTGGCGGTGCCCACGACCAGGGCGAGCACGCCGCCGCCGATCACCCGGGGCGTGCCGGCCTCGAACGCGCCCCAGGCGAGCGCGATCAGGATGAGCAGGCCGCTCAGCGGATTGTTCTGCAGCACCACCTGCGCGGCGCCGCGCAGGCACGCGTCGACGAACCGGACCAGCGGGTTCCGGTCGGCCAGGTGGCGCCAGCCTCGTCCGATGTCGGCCATGTCGGTCTTCTCCTCGCCTCAACGCCAGCTGAAGACCGGCGGGAAGGTGCAGCCGGTCACCTCTTCACGGGCGGCCGTGCAGAACGCGCGTACGGCGGCGCGGACCGGTTCGGTCTCCTGACCCAGCACCTTGAACACCAGGCCGGCGTCGTTCGGCAGCCGGCTCACAGCGGTGGCCAGCGGCGTCTGCTCGTCCCACACCGGTGTCGCGGTCCGCTCGAAGACCCGGGCCGCCCGGTCCGGGTCGGTGAGCAGCACGGCGTTGCCGAAGACGTGGAAGCGGTCCATCATGCCGATCCGCGTCACCGGAAACCGGCCCGGAGTGATGACGAACTTCTCCACGAACAGCGGGCGTCCGTCGGGCCGCTGCGCCCGCAGCGTGGTGGAGAACAGGTCGTACGCGAAGATCTCGCCGTCGCGGTAGTACTTGCGGCCGGGCTGGAGCACCTCGGCGTACAGCATCGTCGCGGTCTGCGGCAGGCGGACCACGGTGTCGGAGACGAACCGGCTGCGCCGGAACGGGATCACCGGCTCGGGCAGGAACTCCAGGTAGGCGTCGTCGGCCAGGGTGAAGCTCTGGGTCTGGGTGCCGTAGTTGGCGTCCATCTCCTGGATCTTGGTGGCGGCCTGGGTGACCAGGTGCGCCTGCGCGCCCGGCCCCAGGTCGACGTCGATGCGCAGCCGGTCGCCCTGGAGCACGCCGCCGGAGGTGGTGAGGATCATGACGCAGGGCAGGCCCGGCATCTCCTCGTCCCAGTACAGCGCGCGCTGCACCAGCAGCGGGGACTGCCGGAAGACGTCGCGCATGATGGTCCGGTCGCCGCGCCGCTCGAACCCCAGCCGGAGGATGCCCACCTTGCCGTTCGCGGCAGCCGGCAACTGCGCCGGCTGGTCCTGGTACGGCGCGAGTTCCCGGACGGAGTCCAGAGTGGTCATGCCAGGACTTCGGCGTCGAAGAGCGCGTTGCGGCGGACCAGGTCCACCAGGTCGTCGATGCCCTCACCGGTCTTGCAGTTGGTGAACACGAACGGCTTGCCGCCGCGCATCAGCTCGGCGTCGCGGGCCATCACGTCCAGGTCGGCGTCGACGTACGGGGCCAGGTCGGTCTTGTTGATCACCAGGATGTCGGACTTGGAGATACCCGGACCGTTCTTGCGCGGGATCTTGTCGCCGGCCGCCACGTCGATCACGTAGATGAAGTAGTCGACGAGCGCGGGGCTGAAGGTGAGCGTGAGGTTGTCCCCGCCGCTCTCGATGAGCACGACGTCGCTGTCCGGGAACCGCGCCTCCATGTCCTCCACCGCGGCGAGGTTCATGCTGGGGTCCTCGCGAACAGCGGTGTGCGGGCAGGCGCCGGTCTCCACCCCGACGATGCGTTCCTCCACCAGCACGCCGGTCAGGGCGCGGCGGACGTGCTTGGCGTCCTCGGTGGTGACCACGTCGTTGGTGATGACCAGGATGCGCAGGCCCTGCTCGACCAGGCGGGGCACGACGGCCTCGATGATGGCCGTCTTGCCGCTGCCCACCGGGCCGCCCACGCCGATCCGACTCGCTGATTTCATTGTTGAGAAGACCCTTCAGGTGATGAGCGTTCAGCTCATGAACATCCGTACGTGTGCGTGCTGGTGCGCGCCGGCCAGCACGTCGAGGTGCGGCGCGAAGCTCTGCATGTCGTCGAGCCCGGCGGTGCGCACCTCCTCGTAGTCCTCGCCGACCCGCTCGTTCACCGCGAAGAGGATCGACTGGGTGTCGAGGTGGTCCACCCGCATCAGCCGGACCGCCGCGCCGAGCACCATGGAGGCCGCGCCGTACTGGTGGGCGGCGAACGCGTCCGCCTCGTCCACGCCGAGTTCGGCGAAGAGCACGCCGAGCGCGACCGGGTAGGTGACCGGGACGCCGGTGCCGCTCTCCGCGACGCGCTTGCGCAGCAGGGACTCCCCCACCACCCGTTCGGCGGCCTCGGCCAGCTTGCGCCCCATGCGGACGGTCATCGTCCGCGTCTCCTCGTTGATCTTGCGCAGGTGTACGGCCTCGTCGGCCGCCCGGATCCGGCCGGGGTCCCCGGCGAGGGCGGCGCGGTGCGCCACGAGCAGCGCCACCCCGTCACCGGTGGCGGCGGCGCGGGTGACAGTACGCACGAACTCCTGCAACGTGGCCCGGTCGTGCACCGCGCCCTGCTCGACGGCTGTCTCCAACCCGTTGGAGAAGGAGAAGGCACCGACCGGGAAGACCGAGTCACCGAACTGGAGCAGCTTCAGGGCCTCGGTCACCGTGGACACCCCGGCCCCTCAGTTCAGATCGGCGGGCAGGTGCGTGTGCGGGGTCGAGTCGGCCCCGCCGAACAGGCGCCGCGACTCGTGCGGGGCCAGGTAGGCGATGATCTCGGTGCCGGGGATGAACTCGTGGGTGAGGCCGGTGAACGCGTGCGTGCGCATCACCGAGTCCATGACCTTGCGGTCCACAGTGAGCGGGACGTACATCTTGGTGCCCTTCACCACCGCCGGCCAGTGCTGGTTGCCGATCGCGTGGCCGAGTTCGACGGCCGAGCGGATCACCATGTCCAGGGACTCACCGTGCAGCGTGTCGAGGTGCACGACCATGACCTCGCCGAGCGCGATCCGGGCCACCACCGCCGTCGCCGTGGCGTCGTCCCAGGCCAGCACGTCACCGTCGCGCAGCCGTACACCGCGGGCCAGGGACAGCGCCAGTTCGGTGCCGAGGCTGGTGGTCCGGCGCAGCCGGCTCTTCTGGGCGTCCCACTGGTCGAGGACCAGGTCGTCGACCTTGGCCTCCCGGAGCCGCTCGGTCCAGGCCGGCTCGTTCACGTTGCCGAGTACCGTTTCGACGAGCATGTGTTCTCCTTTCACGCGACCCCGCCACCGGCCGGGCCGGCCGCGGGCACCGCGCCGGGTCAGCTGAAGAAGTAGAGCTGGCTGAGGGGGAGGTTCTTGGCCGCCGGCACTGTCGCGTGCACGCCGTCCATCTTCACGGCGAAGGTCTCCGGGTCGACTTCGAGCTTCGGCGTACGGTCGTTGCGCACCATGTCGCGCTTGGTCAGGTTGCGGCAGCCGTATACCGGCATCACCTGCCGTTGCAGGCCGAGCTGCTCGGCCACACCCGACTCGTGCGCGGCGCGGGACACGAAGGTCACGCAGTTCCTGGCGAGCTGGGAGCCGGTGGCGCCGAACATGGGCCGGTAGTAGACCGGCTGCGGGGTGGGCAGCGAGGCGTTCGGGTCACCCATGATCGACCAGGCGATCATGCCGCCCTTGAGCACCATCTTCGGCTTCGTGCCGAAGAACGCGGGCTCCCAGAGCACCAGGTCGGCAAGCTTGCCCGGGCTGACCGAGCCGATGACGTGCGAGACGCCCTGGGTGATCGCCGGGTTGATGGTCATCTTGGCGACGTAGCGCAGGACCCGGAAGTTGTCGTTGGCGTCGGAGTCCTCGGCCAGCTTGCCGCGGACGTTCTTCATCTGGCCGGCGAGCTGGACGGTCCGCAGCCAGGTCTCCCCCACCCGGCCCATGGCCTGCGAGTCGCTCTGCATCATCGAGATGACGCCCTCGTCGAGGAGCACGTCCTCGGCGGCGATGGTCTCGGTGCGGATCCGGCTCTCCACGAAGGCGACGTCCGAGGGCACGTTCGGGTTGAAGTTGTGACAGACCATGATCATGTCGTACAGCTCGGACTGGCTGTTGATGCCGTACGGCACGGTGGGCGTGGTCGACGCGGGCAGCACGTTCATCTGGCCGGCGACCTTGATGATGTCCGGCGCGTGCCCGCCACCGGCGCCCTCGGTGTGGAAGGTGTGGATGGTCCGGCCCTCGAAGGCGGCGATGCTGTCCTCGATGTAGCCGCTCTCGTTGAGCGTGTCGGTGTGGATGCTGATCTGGACGTCGTACTCGTCGGCCACGGCGAGACAGGACCGGATCACCGCGGGCGGGGCGCCCCAGTCCTCGTGGATCTTGAAGCTGGGTACCCCGGCCATGATCTGCTCGACGAGCGGCGCCCGGCCACTGCTGTTGCCCTTGCCCAGCAGGCCGATGTTGATCGGCAGGTCCTCGAAGGACCGCATCATGTTCTGGATGTTCCACGGGCCGGGCGTGATGGTGACGCCGTTCGTGCTGTCGGTGGGCCCGGTGCCGCCGCCCCAGAGGGTGGTGACGCCGTTGCTGAGCGCGGCCCACACCTGCTGCGGGGTGACCAGGTGGACGTGCGCGTCGATGCCGCCGGCGGTCAGGATCAGGTGCTCACCGGAGATCGCGTCGGTGCCCGGACCGGTCACCAGGCCCGGTGTCACCCCGTCCATGATGTTGGGGTTGCCGGCCTTGCCGATCCCGGCGATCTTGCCGTCCTTGATCCCCACGTCCGCCTTGACCACACCGAGCAGCGCGTCGACGATCGTCACATTGGTGATCACCAGGTCCACCACGCCCTCGGCGCTGGTGGCCTGGCTGGCACTGCCCATGCCGTCGCGCAGGGTCTTTCCACCGCCGTACATGACCTCGTCACCGAGGACCCGCAGGTCCTTCTCGATCTCGATGTAGAGGTCGGTGTCACCCAGCCGGATCTGGTCGCCCGTGGTCGGGCCGTACATTCCGGCATATTCCTGCCGTGAGATCTGACTCATGCGTTCTCGCTCCAGCTCTGGCGCGTCGAAGGAAGGCCGGGCTACTTCTTGCCCCTGCCGCTCTTGTCCTGGTCCTTGCCCTTGGCCTGGTCCTTGCCCTGGTCCTTGGCCTGGCCCTGCTGCTGCGTCGTGGTCTTGAAGCCGCGCGTCTGGGCCTGGTGGAGCGCCTCGGCCCGGTCCGGCCGGTACCCGGGGATCGGCCCGTCGCCGGTCCAGCCCTGGACCAGGCCGTTGAAGCCGTAGACCCGCTGGGAACCGCCGTACGGGATCAACTGGACGGTCTTGCGGTCGCCGGGCTCGAACCGGATCGAGGTGGTGGCCGGGATGTTCAGCCGCTTGCCGAACGCCGCCGGGCGGTCGAACTCCAGGAAGCGGTTGGCCTCGAAGAAGTGGAAGTGGGAGCCGACCTGGATGGGCCGGTCACCGGTGTTCCGCACGACCACCTCGGTCACCGGCCGCCCGGCGTTGAGTTCCAGAGGTTGGTCGCTGAGCTTGTAGCCGCCGATGGGCCGAAGGTGCTTGGAGTTCGGTCCCGGGTGTTGCTTCGCCATGTTGCCCCCGCTCTGCCGGAGACCGCGGCCTCCGGTCGCTGCTCTACTGGATGGGTGAGTGGACGGTGATCAGCCGCGACCCGTCGGTGAAGACCGCTTCGACCTGGAGCATCGGGATCATGTCCGCCACGCCGGGGATCACGTCGTCGGCGGTGAGCACATGGCTCGCGTCGTTCATGACCTCCTCGACGGTCTTGCCCTCGCGCGCGCCCTCCAGCGCCGCGGCGCAGATCACCGCCACGGCCTCGGGGTGGTTGAGCTTGACCCCGCGCGCCTTGCGGGCGTTTGCGACCATCGCCAACGAGTGGATCGTCAGCTTGTCGAATTCCTTCGGCGTGAGATGCACTTCGCGACCCCTTCGTCCGCACCTTCTGTACGGTTTTAGCTATTCCGTCACGGTAAGAGCGCTTTGGCCGGTTCGCAGCTCGTTCAGGGAGATTTCAGGGGTTGGTATGCGCCCGCTCGCGCCGGTCGTAGTCGGCGACCCACATCTGCTGGATCTGCTCCAGCGTCCGGCCCCTGGTCTCCGGCAGGTAGCGCCGCACGAACAGGAAACCGAGCACGCACAGCCCGGCGAAGAGCGCGCACACGCCCGACCGGCCGAGCGCGTCCAGCAGGCTCAGGAAGAACTGCGTGATCAGGTACTCGGTGCCCCAGTGGGTGGCGGTGGCGATCGCCACGCACCGGCCGCGGATCGGACCGGGATAGATCTCGTTGATCACGGTCCAGGCGGCCGGGCCGATCGACACGGCGTAGAACGCGACGAAGAAGATCACGCCGACCAGCAGGAACAGGCCCGCGGTGGTGACCCGGCCCTCGCCGCGCCCGGCACCGGCACCGGCACTCAGGAAGCTGACGCTGACCACGGCGAGCGAGACCGCCATCCCGGCCAGGCCGACCAGCAGCAGCGGCCGGCGGCCGACGCGGTCGAGCAGGCACCGCCACGAGTCGCCGCCGGTGAAGAGCTCGTCCGCCAGGTAGCCGATGAAGATCGCGAAGGTGATGGAGAACTGGTAGACCCCGAGCAGGCCACCGCGGATCCGTTCCGGCGCCGCCTCGGCCGCGAACATCGGCCCGGCGACCGAGGCCACGCCGATGCCCACCCCGAGGAGCACCCGCGCGCCGAGCAGCGCGCCGATGGTCGGCGCCGCCGCCTGCACGATCGCGGCGACGACGTACGCGCCGCCGGCGACCCACAGGGCGCCCCGCCGGCCGGCCCGGTCGGCGAGGTGACCACCGGCGAGCGCGCCGGCCAGCGCGCCCACAGTCACCCAGCTCGCCGCCTCCTCCACCTCGAAGGTGCCCACGTCGAACGTGCGGCGGATGTCGTGCAGCGCGCCGCTGATGACGCCCTGGTCGTAGCCGAAGAAGGCGCCGGAGAGGACGACGATCGACAGGATCGCCACGAGGTTGCGACGGGACGGCCGGCCGGCCGCGCGTCCGCTCGCCGCCATCTCACCCCGTCCGCCGGCGACCGCCAACGAAACGACCGAAGACCTACATATGCGACATATAGTAGGTTCGCCGCTGCGGTCCGACAGTGAAACGGCCGGACGCCGCCGGGGTGGCTCCTGCACACGGACGGGGGAAGGGTGAGCCGGTCGGCGCCGTACGGCTCCGCGGACTCCTACCGCGAGTTCCGCCACCCGATCGCCGCGCTGGTGCTCGCCGTCGTCACCGCCGGCGCGCTGGACGCCTTCGCGTTCCTGCGGTACGGCGCGTTCGTCGCCAACCAGTCCGGCAACGCCATCTTCCTCGGCATGGGACCGGCCGGCGCGCATCCCACCTGGCCGGTCTCGGTCGCGTCCATCGTCGCGTTCGCCACCACCGCCGGGCTGGTCAACCTGCTGCGCCGCCGTACGCGGCCGACCGCGGCACCACTCGTCGACATCGCGGTCACCGAAGCCGCAATGGCCGTCTGGACGGTGCTCAACCTGGCCCTCGCGTACGGCCGGCACGGGACGGCCGCACGGGTGCTGCTCGCCGCCGCCGGAGCGGTCGCCATGGGCAGCCTGACCACGCTGGCGACGCGTACCGCGGGCATCGCGACGCCGATCACCTACCAGTCGGACACCACGACGAAGACCGGTGAGCGGGCCGCCCGCTGGCTGTTCGGCCCCACCGCCGGCCGGGGACGGGCCCGGCGCGGCACCCTGCTCGGGCTGCTCGCCCTGGTCAGCTACAGCGCCGGCGGGGCGATCGGCACGCTGGCCCAGCACCGGCCCCGCTGGGTGCCGCTGTGGGGGCTGATCGCCCTGGCCGTGCTGATCCCGCTGCTCCGCCGGCACCCGCGGCCGGCGTCGCCGCCCGGCTGAGCGTCAGTCGGCCTGGGCGGCGATCTCCCGGGCCCGGTCCCGGGCCGCCTCCAGCGCCGCCAGCATGGCCGCGCGTACGCCGTGGTTCTCCAGCTCACGGATCGCGGAGATGGTGGTGCCGGCGGGCGAGGTGACCGCCTCACGCAGCTTCACCGGGTGCTCGCCGGAGTCGCGCAGCATCACCGCCGAGCCGATGGCGGTCTGCACGATCAACTCGTGCGCCACCTGGCGCGGCAGGCCGAGCAGGATGCCGGCGTCGATCATGGCCTCGACCAGCAGGTAGAAGTAGGCCGGGCCGGAGCCGGAGAGCGCGGTCACCGCGTCCTGCTGCGACTCGGGCACCCGCACCGTCGCCCCGAGCGGGGAGAACATCCCCTCCGCCAGCGCCAGGTGCTCGCCGCTGGCGTACGCGCCCGCCGAGATCGCGCTGATCGCCTGGTCGACGAGCGCCGGGGTGTTGGTCATGACCCGGACCACCGGGGTGCCCTCGGGCAGCCGGCGGTTGAAGAAGGCGGTCGGCAGGCCGGCACAGAGCGAGATGACCAGCTTGTCGGCCGGCACCTTCGGGCCGATCTCGTCCAGCAGCGCGGCGGCGTCCTGCGGCTTGACCGACACCGCCAGCACCTCGGCCTCGGCCACCGCGGTCAGGTTGTCCACCACCCGTACGCCGTAGCGCTCGGTCAGTTCCCGCGCCCGGGCCGGCCGCCGCGCGGTGGCGAGCAGCCGCTCCACCGGCCAGCCGGAGCGCAGCAACCCGGAGAGCATCAGCTCGCCGATCTTGCCCGCGCCGATCACCGCGACCGTATGCACCTGACCTGCCATCAGCCGTACCCCTTCCCGGGTCACGTGGGCGCGGCGTGGCGGGCCGGTCGACGGCCCGCCACGCCGCGCGCCGTCGATCAGCTACCGAAGAAGACCTCGGCCTCGGCGTACCGCTCCAGCGGCACGGTCTTCAGCTCGCGGGTGGCGTCGGCCAGCGGGACGCGGACGATGTCCGTGCTCTGCATCGCGACCATCTTGCCCCAGTCGCCCTCGTGCGCCGCGTCGATGGCCTGGAGGCCGAGCCGGGTCGCGAGCACCCGGTCGAACGCGGTCGGGGTGCCACCGCGCTGGATGTGGCCGAGCACCACGGTGCGGGCCTCCTTGCCGGTCTTGGCCTCCAGCTGCTCGGCGAGCCACTGGCCGATGCCGCCGAGACGGACGTGGCCGAACGCGTCCAGCTCCTGGTTGTGCAGCACCATCTGGCCGTCCAGCGGCTGGGCGCCCTCGGCGACCACGACGATCGGGGCGTACTGGTGCTGGAAACGCTTCTCGACGTAGCCGGCCACCTGCTCGACGTCGAACTGCCGCTCCGGCAGCAGGATCACGTTGGCGCCACCGGCGAGGCCGGCGTGCAGGGCGATCCAGCCGGCGTGCCGGCCCATGACCTCGACCACGAGCGTGCGGTGGTGGCTCTCCGCCGTGGTGTGCAGCCGGTCGATCGCCTCCATGGCGATGTTGACGGCGGTGTCGAAGCCGAACGTGTAGTCGGTCGCACCCAGGTCGTTGTCGATCGTCTTCGGCACGCCGATGACGTGGACGCCCAGCTCGTGCAGCTTGGTGGCGACGCCGAGGGTGTCCTCGCCGCCGATCGCGATCAGCGCGTCCACGCCCTGCGCGGCCAGGTTCTCCTTGATCCGCTCCACGCCGTTCTCAATCTTGAACGGGTTGGTGCGGGACGAGCCGAGGATGGTGCCGCCGCGGGGCAGGATGCCGCGCACCTCGGGGATGCCGAGCGGCTTGGTCAGGCCTTCGAGCGGGCCCTTCCAGCCGTCCCGGAAGCCCACGAACTCGTGACCATAGGTGGCGACGCCCTTGCGGACCACCGCCCGAATCACCGCGTTGAGACCTGGGCAGTCGCCGCCGCCGGTGAGCACGCCGATACGCATGATCTGCTCATCCTCCTGGAGCATCAGGTGAAGCCCGGATAAGCCCCAGGATATGTGTCAGATCAGACCATCGGCGCCGTTGCCGGCCCGGGGCGGGCCGTCACTGCGCACTGTAGTCGGCACAGGTGTACGCCGACACCGCACCCCGGGCCGTTCCGGACGGCGGACGGGCTACCCGTCAGTAGCTGACCTCGTGGTTCTCCCCCGACTTCGGCGGCTTGCCGGTCACCGCCGCCTTGGCGAAGCCGAGCAGGTTCACCACGGCGCTGCCGGGCGAGTCCCAGTACTCCGCCGACCCGGCGTGCACCTTGATCAACGTGATCCCGGGCGTGTCCAGCCCGTCCGGGAACCACGCCTTCAGCAACGGGTTCCACAGCTTCTTCGCCCGCTCGGCGTCCCACTCCTCCGTGGCGGTGCCGGCCACGGAGACCCAGGCGTGGTGCCGCTGGTCGGAGAAACCCACGTTCACCTGCGGGTTCACCCGGATCTGCCGCACCTTCGCCGAGTCGGCGTACGCGAAGAACCACAGGTCGCCGTCGAACTCCGCCTCCTGCAACCCCATCGGGCGGCTGACCAGACGCCCGTCCACGCCGGTGGTGGTGAGCAGGCAGATCCGGGCGTCCCGGATCAGTTCGGTGACCCGGCGACGGGCGTCCGCGGCGTTTGTCGGCTCCTTGCTCATGGGGCACTCCTGTCCTCGGATCGGCGTAGCTGCCGCTCCGGTGCCCTGGGCGGAACCGGTCAAACCTCCCGCGCGGTCATCGCCCGCCACCGCGCCAGGTTGTGCCGCGCGTCGACGAGCGCGTCGTGCCGGTCGGCCTCGGCGTCCGGCAGCCGGGGACGTCCCCGGTCGTCCCAGAGCTGACGCAGCTCCTTGGTGAAGCGGGGGATCTCCCGGGGCAGCGCCGGCATCGCGCCCCAGAGCTGGGCCAGCACGACGTGGTCGTACGCGGCGTACCAGGCCCACAGCTCCAGCTGCTCACCCGGCCGGTCCCGCACCGGCGCCAGCAGGAACTCGTGCAGGTCGTCACGGATGCGCTCGCGGGAGCGCCAGGCCCGGTCGGCCGGCGAGGGGAGCTTGTCCAGCACGTTGCGCCGCACCCAGGGCACCGCCCGGGAGTCGTCGAACTCGGTGGAGACCGCGTAGAACTCGCGGCCGTACTCGTCGACGACGCCGATCGACACCAGGTCGACGATGCGGCCGTCCTCGATGAATTCGCAGTCGTAGAAATAGCGGTAGACCATCGCACCCATCCTCGCCCATCGGTCGCGCGGACCGGTCGCCGGGGCGTCCGCCGAGGTCGGCGGCGTGCCGGCGGCGACCGGGCATGGTCACGGAAGTGTTTCCGGGGGTGTACAGCACGCGACGGGAGCGTCATGATCTGATGTGTACCGCCGTCGGGCGCCGAACCGGTTGAGCTGCTTCGTACCGGGACTGAGAGCTTCACCCGGTGTGCGAGTCGTGACTTCTGACCGGGGAGGGGTTGAGCCGTGGAGTCTCGCCTGCCGGAGCCGGGTGACGCGCTCACGGGTGTGGAGATGTTCGCCGGGCTTGAGCCGGAGGTGCGGCAGCGTGTCATCGCTGCGGCCGTACCGCGCACCTACCGCAAGGGCCAACTGCTCTTCGTCGAGAACGACCCCGGCGAGTCGTTGATCGTGCTGCGCCGCGGCGCGGTGGCGGTGTTCCGCACCGCCCCCACCGGTGAGCGCGCGGTGCTGTCGGTGATCCGACCGCCGGACGTGCTCGGCGAGGTGTCCCTGTTGGACGCCTCCACCCGCTCGGCGTCGGCCGAGGCGATCGAGGACTGTGCCGCGCTGGCGCTGTCCCGGCCCGCGTTCATGGAGCTCGTGCACTCCAACCCGCGCATCCTGGACGCGGTGATGCGCTCGCTGGGCCAGTTGATCCGCCGGCTCACCGAGCAGAACGCCGACCACGTCTTCCTCGACCTGCCCGGCCGGGTCGCGAAGACGCTGGTCCGGCTGGCCGGTGAGAGCCAGGCCCCGATGATCACGATCGAGCTGAACCAGAGCCAGCTCGCCGAGATGGCCGGCGGTTCCCGGCAGAGCGTCAACCAGGCCATCGGCTCGTTCGCCAGCCGGGGCTGGCTGCGTACCGAGGGACGCCGCATCGTGGTCACCGACGTGGCCGCGCTGCGCCGCCGGGCCGGCATGAACGACCGCTGACACGACGACGGCGGGGGCCGGCGGTCGTCCCGCCGGCCCCCGCCGCGTTCGTCGTACGCCCCGGTCAGTCGTCGTCGGTGTCGGCCGGGGGCGCGGTGGGCCCGGGGCCGATCTTCGACGGGTCGGTCTTCTTCGGCGGCGTGGTCGTGGTGGTCGTGGTCTCGGTCGATCCGCTACCGGCGGGCTGCTCCACCATGCCTTTTTCCTCCAGTTCGGCGAGCGTGACGGCGTCCACGTCGACAGTGTCGCCCACGGCCCACACCGTCCCCCGTGGATCGGTCCATGAGGTGGACAGCCGGACGTGCACGGCAAACTCCCTGTCGAAAGGACTTCCTGCTAGGGGAGACTAGACCCGGCCGAACAGCCGTGACGTCCCGCCGACCCGTCGGGTACCCGACTGCGCGGCCGCGCGGGACACTGGGGACCTCACGCGTACGGAGCCGGACATCGACCTCACCTGTGGACACTGCGCCCGGACCGCCGGGCCGGACGACCGCTTCTGCGGCGGGTGCGGGCGCCCGCTCGCGGCGGCCTGCCCGGGCTGTGGGCACGCCAACGACACCGGCGCCAACTTCTGCACCAACTGCGGGCAGCCGCTGCGCGACCACACCGTCGCGGTGCAGGAGGACCGCCGTCAGGTCAGCGTGCTCTTCATCGACATCGTCGACTTCACCACGTACGCCGAGCGGGCCGACCCGGAGCAGGCCCGCGGCCTGCAACAGGCCTACTTCTCCACCGTGCGCCGGCTGGTGCACCAGTACGGCGGCGTGGTGGAGAAGTACATCGGCGACGCCGTCATGGCGTTGTTCGGCGCGCCGGTGGCCACCGACAACGACGCGCTACGTTGCGTCCGCGCCGGGCTGGAGCTGCAACGCAGCCTGGCCAAGCAGCCGGCCGGACCGCATCCGCCACTCGGGTTCCGCGTCGGCATCGCCACCGGCGAGGCCCTGGTCGACCTGGCCGCGGCCCGCGACGGCGGCCAGGCGTTCGTCACCGGCGACGTGGTGAACACCGCCAGCCGGTTGCAGGGGCTGGCCCCGGTCGGCGGCGTGGTGGTCGACGAGAGCACCTGGGCGGCCACCCGGCGCGAGATGGAGTACGACGACCAGCCGCCGGTGACGTTGCGCGGCCGGTCCACGGTGAGCCGGATCTGGCTGGCCGTGCGGGCCCGGCCCCGGCGCGACGGGCAGACCGCCGAGCTGACCCCGATGGTCGACCGCGACCACGAGCGCGGCCTGCTGGTCAGCGCGTTGCACCGCACGCTGACCGAGCGCACCTCGCAGCTGCTCACCGTCTTCGGCCCGGCCGGGGTGGGCAAGAGCCGGCTGCTGCGCGAGCTGGCCCGGCACGCCGCCAGCCTGCCCGGCACGCACGTCACCTGGCTGACCGGCCAGTGCCCGCCGTTCGGCGAGAACGTCACCTACGCGGCGCTGGCCGACATCGTCCGGGGCTGGGCCGGGCTGACCGGCGTCGACGACCCGGCCACCGTCCGGGAACGGCTGCGCGAGCGGCTGGGCCGCCTCGCCGACCCGCACGCGGTACGGCTGGCCGAGGCGCTGGGCCCGCTCGTCGGCGTCTCCGGCGAACGGCTCACCTCGGCCGAGACCGAGGCGGCGTGGCGGCGTTTCCTGCTCACGCTGGCCACGACCGGCCCCACAGTGCTCGTCTTCGAGGACATGCACTGGGCCGACGAGGCGATGCTGTCCTTCGTCGAGCAGCTCGGCGCGGCGGCCCGCAACGTGCCGCTGCTCGTCGTCGCGACCGCCCGCCCGGAGCTGCGCGAGCGGCACCCCGCCTGGACCGGCACGATCAGCGGGGCGATGTCCATCTCGGTGCCGCCGATGCACGACGGGGACATCGACACGCTCTACTCGCTGCTGCTCGGCCAGGCCACGCTGCCGCAGGACGCACGGGCACCGCTGATCGAGTTCGCCGACGGCAACCCGCTCTACGCCCAGGAGTACGCGCGGATGCTGCTCGACGGCGGCCTGGCGGAGCGGACGGCCCCGCTCACGCTCGTCGACCCGTCCGGGGGCGCCGGGATGCCGCGTACCGTGCAGGCGGTCATCGCCAACCGGCTGGACCTGCTCGACCCGGCCGACCGCGCGGTGCTCCAGGCCGCCTCGGTGGTCGGCGTGCAGTTCTGGGCGGCGCCGGTGGCGCTGGCGCTCGGCCGCCCGGTGGAGTGGGTCGAGCGCGCGTTGCATCGCCTCCAGCGCCGTGACCTCGTCTACGAGCTGCCCGTCTCGACGATGCCCGACCAGGCGGAGTACCGGTTCCGGCACGTGCTGGTCCGGGACGTCTGCTATCAGCGGCTGCCCCGGGCCGAGCGGGTCGGCCGGCACCAGCGCACCGCCGACTGGCTGGAGCAGCTCGCCGACGGCCGGCAGCACGACCGGGCCGAGGTGCTGGCCAACCACAGATGGACGGCGCACGAGATCGCCCGCACCGTCGGGCTGGATCAGACCGCGCACGCCGGCGCGACCCGGTCCGCGCTGCACCGGGCCGCGCGCCGGGCGTACGAGCTGCACGCGCTGGAGACCGCGGCGACGCTGGTGGACCGCGCGCTGAGCGTGGAGTGCGGTCCGGACCCGGCACTGGAGCTGTTCCGGGCCGAGCTGGCGTTCTACCGGGACCGGGACGGCTTCCTCGACGGCGGCGGGACGGCGCTGCTCACCGACCTGGCCGGCCGGCTGGCCGACACCGGTGACCGGCAGGGCGCGGCGAAGGCGTGGCGGCTGCTGGCCACGGCGGCCTTCGCCCGGGCCGACCGCTCGGAGCTGATGCGCTGCCTGGACCGGGCCATCAGGCTGCACGCCACGCTGCCGGACAGCGAGGACAAGGTGGGCGTGCTGCTGGAGCTGGCCCGGGCGCACATGCTCGACGCGGAGACCGAGCCGGCGTGCATCGCCGCCCGCACCGCGGCCGAGCTGGCCGAGCGGCTGGGGATGCGGGAGGCCCGGGCGAACGCGCGCATCACGCTCGCCGTGGTCCGTTACCAGGCCGGCGCCGAGGAGGCGTACGCCGAGCTGGCCGAGGTGACCGAGGAGTGCCGGGTGGAGCGGCTGACCGGCCGTAGCCGCGCGGTGCAGAACCTGGCCTGGGTGCTGCAGGAGGAGGGCGACCTGGCCGGCTCGGCCCGGCTTGTCGACGAGCAGCGGTCACTGGACCTCGCCGGCGAGCACGCCCTGACGGTGAACTTCAGCGACCAGTGGGCCCGGTCGTACTACAGCGGGGACTGGACGGCGGCGCTGCGGATGGCCGAGGGGTCGACGCGGCGCCCGACCGACGAGTGGGACATGCACATCGTGGCCGTGTCCGGCTGGATCCGGGCGCTCAGCGACGACCCGGCCGGTCCGGGCACCGGCGAGGACCTGGTGGACCAGGCGCTCGTCGCGGCCCGGCGCAGCGGCTTCCAGCGGGTGCTGCGCTCCACGCTGGCGCACGCCGCGCTCTGCCGCGCGGTGCAGGGCCGCCGGGAGGAGGCGATGGCGCTGCTGACCGAGCTGGACGAGGACTGGCGGCAGACCCGGATGATCCCGTTCGCCGAGTGGGTGCCGGCGATCGGCCACGTCGCCGCGCTGCTCGGCGGCGACGCCGCGGTGCTGGTGCGCGACCTGCTGGCGAGGTCGCCGCGCACCACCCGCTGGGCGCGCTCGGCCGGGCGGTCGGCCGAGGCGGCCCTGGCCCGGGACGACGGCGACGCCGCGCGGGCGGGCCGGCTGCTCACCGCAGCGGCCGAGGGGTACGCGGAGATGACCGACGTGACCGACCAGATGATCGCGTCCGCGCTGGCTGTCGTGCCGCTGACCGAGGCGGATCCGCCGGCCGGCGCGGCGACGCTGGACCGGGTACGCGCGTTCGCCGGCCGGCACGCCGCAGCGGGCCTGCTGCGGATCGCCGGGGCGACCTGAGCCGGAGCGGCCTGCGGATCCGGCCGGGACCGGTGAGCGGGCCCTTGAGTCCCCTTACCGGGGAAGTATTCGGCTTTGGCGATGAATGTGACTTTTCGCTTGACGATCAGCGGAGTGAGGAGGGCATCCGAGGAAAAGAGGTGGCTGCTGGCCAGTACAGCACCGGCCTCCGTCCCGTGTCGGTGGCGGCGGACGGGTCGCCGCACGGCCCCGGAGCGCCGTCGGTGCCGGCGGGACACCGGGAAGAGAGCACGAACGACGAGCGGCACGCCACAACGCACTCCCGGAACCGGGTGCCGACGTGTCACGATTCAGGGCACGGGCAGGGATCGGCGAAGGGGGTGTCCGTTGTCAGGGGGCGGGCCCCGTCGGGGACGACGGGACAACGGGCTCGACGCGGCCGAGTACGCGGTCGCGGGCGACGTCGATCCACGCGTCGGCGAGCACCTGCTCGACGTGCTCGCCGCCGGTGGCATCGCGGCCTACCTCCAGCCCTCGGCCGACCTGAATCCGGTGACCCGCACCACCACCGTCCCGGCCCGCCCGGTCGACCGGCTCTACGTCGACAGGTCGCACCTGACCACCGCCCGCGACTACCTCACCCAGCTCGCCGACGAGGGCGGGGGTGACGCGCCGCGCGCCGACGAGCCGGACATCGAGGCCGAGTGGGCGAAGATCGTCGCCGGTTTCCACACCGCGCCGAGCGCCGGCAGCCACCCCTGGCCCGCCGCGGAGGACGTGGACGACCCGCCCGCGCCGGGCACCGTCGCCGGTGGCCGGGCCGAGGAGCCCGCCGGCCCGACCGCCACCGACGTACGCCGGCTGCCGTACGCGGCCGACGTCTCCGGCGTCTCGCTCAGCCGGGACCGGCACGACGAGCCCTCGCTGCTCGACGGCCTGGACACGTTCGGCGCGAACCTGCCCGACGAGGCGTCGGACGAGGAGCACTACACCCCGCCCCCGCCGCCCCCGCTGCCCCGCTTCTCCAAGTACGCGGTGCTCGGCGTGGCCTGCATCGTGCTCGGCTTCCTGCTGTTCCTCTCCCCCACCGTGGTGTCGCTGGTCGACCCGCAGGTGGTGACGCTGCTCGGCTTCACCGGCATCCTGGCCGGTTTCGTGATGCTGATCTGGCGGCTGCGTCCGGGCGACCGGGACGACCACGACCCGGACGACGGCGCGGTCGTCTGACCGCCGCGTCGCCGGGCGCTGCCCGGATGCCGGGACGCCGGGGGCCCTGGGCCGGGGCGTAACAAGCGTGTAACTTACAGTCAGTAGGAATAGGCTGAACGTCACGTCCCGCACCGGCTGTCCGGCTTGCGTCTCCTTCCGGGTCGCCGGTCCCCTGCTGAGCGGATTGCCCGAGATGCGACAGAGCCCCCTCGTGGTGGTGGCCAACCGCCTCCCCATCGACGACAGCGTGGCGCCCGACGGCGCCTTCGAGTGGCGCCGCAGCCCCGGCGGCCTGGTGAGTGCCCTGCACCCGCTGCTGCGGCACACGCCCGCGACCTGGGTGGGCTGGGCCGGCGGCACCGGCCCCGCACCCGAACTGCCGGACGTGGACGGCGTCCGGATGCACACGGTGCCGCTGAGCGCCGAGGACTTCCGCGACCACTACGAGGGCTTCGCCAACGCCACCCTCTGGCCGCTCTACCACGACGCCGTCGAACAGCCGGAGTACCACCGCCGCTGGTGGGAGGCGTACCAGCGGGTCAACCAGCGCTTCGCCGAGGCGGCGGCCCGGGTGGCCGAGCCGGGCGGTCTGGTCTGGGTGCAGGACTACCACCTCCAACTGGTGCCCGGCCTGCTCCGCGAGCTACGCCCCGACCTGCGGATCGGGTTCTTCCTGCACGTGCCGTTCCCGCCGCCGGAACTGTTCATGCAGTTGCCCCGCCGGGCCGAGTTGCTCCGCGGCATGCTCGGCGCCGACCTGGTCGGCTTCCAGCGGGCCCAGGCCGCGCACAACTTCGCCCAGCTCGCCACCAAGGTGCTCGGCCTGCCCGCCACCGACCGGCGGATCGGCGTGGACGGCCGGGTGGTGCGCGTGGGCGCCTTCCCGGTCGCCATCGACACCGCCGAGATGTCCGCGCTCGCGTCACGTCCCGAGGTCGCCGAGCGGGCCCGCCGGCTCCGGCAGGACCTCGGCCAGCCGGAGCAGGTGATCCTCAGCGTCGACCGGATGGACTACACGAAGGGCATCGAGCAGCGCCTCAAGGCGTACCGCGAGCTGCTCGCCAACGGCGACATCAAGGTCCGCGACACGGTGCTGGTCCAGGTGGCGGTGCCCAGCCGCGACCGGGTGGCGCAGTACCAGATCCTGCGCGACCGGGTGGAGCACCAGGTCGGCCGGATCAACGGCGAGTTCGGCCGGGTCGGCGAGCCAGCGATCCACTACCTCACCCAGCCGTTCGACCGTGCCGAGCTGGTGGCGCTCTACCGGGTCGCGGACGTGATGGCGGTGACGCCGCTGCGCGACGGCATGAACCTGGTCGCGAAGGAGTACGTGGCGGCCCGGGTCGACGGCACCGGCGCGCTGCTGCTGAGCGAGTTCGCCGGCGCCGCCGCCGAGCTGGAGCAGGCGTACCTGGTCAACCCGCACGACCTCGACGGCCTCAAGCAGGGGTTGCTGGCCGCGTTGCGCGCCGGTCCGGAGGACGTGACGGCCCGGATGCGCGCGATGCGCGAACACCTGGCCCACAACGACATCCACGCCTGGGCGGCGTCCTACCTCAGCGCGCTGGAGGAGAGCGGAACGCTCGTCGGCCGCCGCCCCGCCACCAGGTGACCGGCGCCCGGCGCTCACCCGCTGGTGGGCGCCGGGTCCTTCTCCAGCCAGTCCAGGATGGCGTCGATCGGCTCCCGCCAGCGGGCGTCGAGCATCAGGTCGTGGCCCATGCCGGGGAACAGCAGCGGCGCCGAGGCGTACCGCCGGGCCGCCTTGGTCAGCGCCGTCGCCGGCAGCACCCGGTCGTCCGGGCTGCCGAGCACCAGCACCGGTGGCCGGCCCACCGCGGGCTCCGGTGACCGGCCGGTCAGCAGCTGCCACTGCGCCCGCCGCCCGGCGCGGCCCAGCCGGGCCAGGTGCCGCCGCGCGTCGGCGTCCGGCAGCTCCGGGCTGAACAACTGCCGCCGGTTGAGCCGCAGCCCGCCGCCGAACACCGCCGGCACCGTGCCGACCGGGTTGCGCCGCAACGCCGTACCGAACGTCGCCCAGCCGCCGAGCACCGGCGCCACCAGCACCGCGGCCCGCGCCGGGTAGCGGGCCAGCGCGTGCGCCACGACCCGGGCGCCGGCGCCGTGCCCCACCAGCACCGCCTGCCGCGGCAGGCTCGCCGCCACCTGCGTCACATCATGGGTGTACGAGCGCAGCGTCGCCTCCGGCGCCGGCTCGCTGCCGCCGTGCCCGCGCAGGCTCAGCGCGTACGCCGGGAAGCCGCGACCGGCGGCATGCCCCAGCCAGTGCTCGGCGAACGCCCACGCGCCGTGCCCGAACCCGGGCACGAACAGCAGCGGCGGCTTCGCCTCCTCCCGGTCCGGTACGGCGGCGAGCACCTCGCGGCGGGCGGGCCGCTCCGGGCGGGCCCACTCCCACGACCGGACCACCCGCACCCGCTCGGTCGTCATTTGGAGCCCTCCAGCTCGTGCAGCGCCCGCTGGAGCGCGCGCAGGTAGTCGGCGTGCCCGACCTCGAACCAGTGCCGGGTGCTGTCCTTGACCTTCGCCGAGTACCGCTCACCGAGGCCGGCCCGGACCCTGCCGTCGAACGCGGCGGCCCGCTCCGGCCGGGTGGCGCGCAGCGTGAGCAGCCGGGCGAACAGCACGCTCTGCCAGTGCGAGATCGCGAAGATGCCGGAGTCCGGCTGCACCAGGCCGACCACGGCGAGCGTGGGATGACCGGCGGTGAACGCGTTGAGCCACAGCCGGGGCCGCCCGGAGCCGTCCTCGTCGCCGAGCACCCGGCCCTTGAGGAACTCGAAGCGCGGCAGGTAGCCGGTGGCGAAGACGACAAGCTCCGGGTCGATGCGCCGGCCGTCGGTCAGCTCCACCGCGCGGTCGTCGAACCGGGCCACGTCCGGCACCGGGGTGACCTCGCCGTGGCCGACGTAGTAGACGAGCTGGCTGTTGGCGATCGGGTGCGTCTCGTAGACCCGGTGGTCCGGCTTGGGCATGCCGAACCGGGTCAGGTCGCCGACGGTCAGCCGCAGCGTCCAGTGGTAGAGCCACTGCCGCACCCGCAGCGGCACCCGCAACGCCAGCAGCGTGTCGTTGACCTGGTCGGCGGGGCGGCCGAGGACGTACTTCGGGGCGTACCAGTAGCCACGTCTTGTGGAGTGCCAGCACTGCGACGCCTGCTGGGCGGCCTCCACCGCGATGTCGCAGCCGGTGTTGCCGGCGCCGACCACGAGCACCCGCTTGCCGCGCAACTGAGCCGGGTCCTTGTAGGACGAGGCGTGCATGACCTCGCCGCGGAACTCCTCAAGCCCTTCGTAGCGAGGCAGCTTCGGCGACCAGTTGTGGCCGTTGGCGAGCACCACGGCGGCGTACCGGGAGGTGCGCTCGGGGCCGTAGCCGCCGGTGCTGCGCGTGGTCACGTCCCAGCGGTCCCCCTCGACCGGCTCGACGCGGACCACCTCGGTGCCGAACCAGATGTGCTGGCGCAGGTCGAAGTGGTCGGCGTACCGCTCGAAATAGGACAGCAGCTGACTGTGGTGCGGGTAGTCCGGCCAGTCGTCGGGCATCGGGAAGTCGGGGAACTGGGTGAACGGCCGGGACGAGATCAGGTGCGTGCTGGCGTACACCGGACTGCGGTCGTGCCGCCAGTTCCAGGCGCCGCCGACACCCGTCTCCCGCTCGTAGCAGTCCACGCCGAAGCCGGCCTCGCGCAGGTTCTTGACGGCGGTCAGACCGCTGGCGCCGGCGCCGATGACGCAGACCGTTTCGCCCCGGTCGGAGACCGGGCGCTCGTCACGGCTCGGTGCGACCGTCCGGTCCGGATCGGGGCGGCCGGGGTCGGGGTCGGTGGAGGAGGACACCGCGAAATCCTGCCGAGAATGCCCGCCGTTGTCCAGCCACCGATTCGGCACCGCCCGCCCGCCCGGTGCCGTTGACAGAGCGTCACCGCAGAGCCGGTGACCGAGCGTGAGTGGACCGGCCGCGCCGAAGGCGTACACTCGTCGGCCCTTTGCTCTGCCGCCACTGACGCAGCACCGTCTTTAGCTGCGCGGATGTCTCGCGGCCGTCTGGCCGGACGCGACCCGCCGGTCACGGCGGGTAGCTGGTGCGTATGTGGCGGCAGAGCAAAGGCGGCGAAGCGGTACGCCTTCCGGCAGCCGATCACCTGACTGTGCGTAACGGCAGTCGCCCCGGCTGGGGCGCGCTCGGCGGTCCGCGCCGGTCAGGCGGTGGGCAGCAGCAGGTCGACCAGGACCGGGAAGTGGTCGCTGGCGCGGCGGGTCAGCGGTGTGTCCACCACGTCGTAATCCACGACGGTGATCCGGGGGTCGACGAACAGCGCGTCGATGCGGCGACGCGGGTCGGCGCAGGAGAACGTGTGCCGGTCGGCCCGGTCGGCGGCGAGCGCCGTGTCGGTCAGCCCTTCGGCGAGGGTCTGCCAGGCCGGGCCGTCCGGGCCCTCGTTGAGGTCCGCGCCGGCCACCACGGGCAGCGTGGACGCGGCCAGCTCCCGCTTGAACGCCGCCGCCTGGGCGGGCCGTTCGGCCGGGTCGGTGGACAGGTGCGAGCCGGCCAGCAGCACCTCGACGCCGCCGACGCGGCACTGCGCGTACGCGGCGCCGCGCATGTGCCGCCCGGGCGTCAGCGGGTACTGCTGGCACCTGGTGTCGGTGACCCGCACCCGCAGGCTGGTCAGCAGCACGTTGCCCAGCGACGGCAGGCCACCGGCGGCCACCACCATGCCGAACGACTCGGCCAACGCGGCGCACTTCTGCCGCCACCGGAACCGGCGCGGTCCCTCCTGGACGATCACCACGTCCGGCGCCGCCGTCCGGACCACCTCGGCCAGGGCGGCGGTGTCGTCGCGCTGGCTGTGGATGTTGTACGACACCACCCGCAGCGGCACACCCGCGTCAGTCATGTCAGATCCGCCGGGCCAGGTCGGCGGCGCCGATGACGCCTGCGGTGTTGCCCAGCTCGGCCGGGCGCACCTCGGCGACGGGCAGGCGGCTGCGCTGGGCCAGTGCGTCGGCGAACGACCGCCGGGTCGGGCCGAGCAGCAGGTCACCGGCGTCGATCACGCCGCCGCCCACCACCAGCACCTGCGGGTCGAGGATCTGCGCCATGTCGGCGAGGCTGGTGCCGAGCCAGCGGCCGACCTGGGCGAACGCCTCGGTGGAGACCGGGTCGCCGCCCTTGGCCGCGGCGGTCACCATCGGGCCGGTGATCGTCTCGGCCTCGCCTCCGGCCAGCTCCAGCAACGCGGTGGCCCGGTGCGGCTCCTGCCGGGCGGCGGCGCGTGCGAAGCGGACCAGGGCGCTGCCGCTGGCGTACTGCTCGATGCAGCCCAGCCGGCCGCAGCCGCACTGGTGGCCGTCCGGCACGGTGAGCATGTGGCCCAGTTCGGCGGCGATGCCGTTGGCGCCGCGGACCAGGTCACCGCCGAGCACGATGCCGCCGCCCACGCCGGTGCCGATGGTGAACATGACCATCGAGTCGTCGGCGTCGCGGGCCGCGCCGTAGCGGAACTCCGCCCAGGCGGCCACGTTCCCGTCGTTCTCCACGATCACCGGCAGGCCGGTGGCGTCGCCGACGTACGTGCGCAGCGGCTCGTCCCGCCAGGCCAGGTTCGGCGCGAACAGCACTGTGGAGCGGGAGGCGTCGATCCAGCCGGCGGCGCCGATGCCGACCGCCTCCACGGCGTGACCGGCGGCCAGCTCGGTGACCACCTCGATGATGACGTCGCGGGTCTTCGCCACGTCGTCGGCGGGGGTGTCCCGTCGCGTCTGCACGAGTACCGTGCCGGCGTCGTCCACGACACCGCCGGCCACCTTCGTGCCACCGACGTCGACTCCGATGGTCAGCGTCACCGCTGCCACTCCCCTCTGCTGTGCTGCCCGCGAACCGGCCGAACCGGCCGTACGGTCCCGGGATGTCCGGTGGTCAGGCCCCGTCGCCTGGTGCGTCCGCGCCCACCTCGCCGGACGCCCGCGAGGCGGGCACCACGGGACGGCCGGCCGGTGACCGGCTCGTGTCCGGCTCCGGCGGCCCGGCGGCGTCGGCACCCGAATCGGCCGCGCCCTCCCCCCGGGTGGCGGCGGACCACACGTCCTGCTCGGGTGCCGGCTGAGAATCATGCCCGGTACGGGTCGCCTCGCGCCACACGTGGTCCCCGGATCCGGCCGGAGCGGCAGGGCCGTCGTCGGCCGTTCGCTCCGGCTCGGCCGGGTTGAACGCGCGCAGCAGGCTGGCCACCCCGGCCGCCAGGTCCCCGGCGCCGGTGGCGAGCCGCTCGGTGAATTCCGGACTCGGGTCGCGCAACGCGGCGATACCGCGACAGACAGGACAGACACAGCATTCCGGGGAGCCGGTGGCGAAACCAGCACTGCCGGACGGCTCCGGGGCGGGACCGGCGCCGGGCGGGGTGTGACCGAGGACACCGGAGAGGATCCCACCGAGCGGACCCCAGGCGCCGGAGCCGGGTGCGGCGGCGGCCAGCTTCGCACCGGCGAGCAGGGTGGCGACGAGGCGCTCGGCCTCTTCCCGGGCCGAACCCGGATCAGTGGTGCCCATGGTTCGGCTCCTTCAGCGTGACTACCGGGACGACGATCGGTCAGTGCGCCGCACCGGGTGCTTCTACCCGGCGCTTGAGCTGCTTCAACGCCGCGTCCATGATCATTTTCTCGGCCTTGCGGCGGAACATGCCGAGCATCGCCACGGACAGCTCCACCTCGAGCGTGTACGTCACCGTGGTCGTCCCGTCCGGGTTGCCCACCAGATCGTACGAGCCGCGCTGGGAGCGCTGCATCTTCGACGGGGCGACCAGGTGCCACTCGATCCGGGAGATGTCCTCGGCGTACTCGTAGGCCAGCACGTACTCGTCGGCCATCACGCCCGCGTCGAGGGTGAACCGGACCTGGCTGGCGTAGCCGTCCTCGTACTCCTCGATCACCTCGGCCCGGCGTACCGCCTCGGCCCACTCGGGATAGCTCGGGAAGTCGCAGATGACGGCCGCCACCCGGTCCGGTGACGCGCCGACGATGATCGACTGGGTGGAGGAGTCCGCCATGGGGGGAGGCTACCCGGCCGCGTCCCGGCCGGTCCCGCTCCACCCGCCGGACGGCGTCCCACCAGCCGGGCGGGCAACCTCCCTGGCAGACCCCCCGGGGTGTGCGGGTAGGTTTCGACAGAGCCGACCAGGCCGGCCCCGCCGGTAGAGCACGAGGGAGTGCAGGTGCGCGAGTTCTCCGTCCCGCCGATCGTCACCGTCGGCGACGCGGCCAACCTGACCGACCCGGTCTGGGAAAACGCCGAGGTCGCCCCGGACACCGTGCAGTTCGTCCGCCCCGGCGCGGGGACGGCGGTGCGCGAGGAGGTGACCTGCCGCCAGTTCCGCGACGAGGTGGTGGCGCTGGCGCAGGGCCTGATCGCCGCGGGTGTCTCCCCCGGTGACCGGGTCGGCCTGATGAGCCGCACCCGCTACGAGTGGACGCTGTTCGACTACGCGATCTGGGCGGCCGGCGCGGTGACCGTGCCGATCTACGAGACGTCCAGCGCCGAGCAGGCCGCCTGGATCCTCGGCGACTCCGGCGCCGTCGCCGTGGTGGTGGAGAGCACCGCGCACGCCACCCTGGTCGCCGGTGTCCGGGACCGGCTGCCGGACCTGCGCGAGGTCTGGCAGATCGAGCTGGGCGCGGTCGACGAGCTGGTCGCCTCCGGCGCGTCGGTGGACCCGGCCGAGGTGGCGACCCGCCGCTCGCTGCTCAAGGCCGACGACGTCGCCACGATCATCTACACCAGCGGCACCACCGGCCGGCCCAAGGGCTGCGTGCTGACCCACCGCAACATCTACACCGACATCGCCAACGCGGTGCCGGTGCTGCCGAACCTGTTCCGGCAGGGCGCCTCGACGCTGCTGTTCCTGCCGCTCGCGCACGCCTTCGCCCGGCTCATCCAGGTCGGCGTGGTGCACGCCCGCGCCACCATGGCGCACTGCGCGGACACCAAGAACCTGGTCGCCGAGCTCCAGGACTTCAAGCCGACGTTCGTGCTCTCCGTACCCCGGGTCTTCGAGAAGGTCTACAACGGCGCGCGGCAGAAGGCCGAGGCCGAGGGAAAGGGCAAGATCTTCGACCGGGCGGAGAAGGTCGCCATCGCGTGGAGCGAGGCGCAGGAGCTGCCCGGCGGCCCCGGCCTGGGCCTGCGCGCGCAGCACGCCCTCTTCGACAAGCTGGTCTACCGCAAGCTGCGGGCGGCGATGGGCGGCCGGTGCCGCGACGCCATCTCCGGCGGCGCACCGCTCGGCGCGCGGCTCGGGCACTTCTTCCGCGGCGTCGGGGTGACCATCTGCGAGGGGTACGGGCTCACCGAGACCTCGCCGGCCGCCGCCGCCAACCTGCCCACCGGCACCCGGATCGGCACCGTCGGCCGGCCGCTGCCCGGCGTCACCATCCGGATCGACGACGACGGCGAGGTCCTGATCGCCGGCGACATCGTCTTCCAGGGCTACTGGCACAACGACGCGGCCACCGCCGAGGCGATCACCACCGACGGCTGGTTCCGCACCGGCGACCTCGGGCATCTCGACGACGACGGCTACCTGAGCATCACCGGCCGCAAGAAGGAGATCATTGTGACCGCCGGCGGCAAGAACGTCGCCCCGGCGGTGCTGGAGGACCAGGTACGGGCGCACCCGCTGATCAGCCAGTGCGTGGTGGTCGGCGACCGGCAGCCGTTCATCGCCGCCCTGGTCACCATCGACGAGGAGGCGCTGCCGAAGTGGCTGGCCGGGCATGGGCTCCCGGAGACCACCAGCATCGCCGAGCTGCGCGATGACGCGGCGCTTCGCGCCGAGGTGCAGTCCGCGATCGACCAGGCCAACCAGGCGGTCTCCAAGGCCGAGGCGATCAAGGTGTTCCGGATCCTGCCGCAGGACTTCACCGAGACCACCGGTGAGCTGACCCCGTCGTTGAAGGTCAAGCGTCAGGTCGTGCACAAGACGTACGCCTCGGAGATCGCCGAGATCTACCGGGGCTGACTACCATCCGTCACGTGCCCGCCTCCACATCCCGCCAGCCGTCGACGCAGCCCCTCGCGGTAGCGGCTCGCGCGGTCCTCCTCGCGCTGGTCGCCGCCCTGACCCTGTTCGCCACCCGTGACGCCGCCCAGCTCTGGTGGATCGCGCTGCTGGGCGTCGCGGGCCTGCCCGCCGTGCTCGCACCGCAACACCGGCTGCTCGCCCCGTTCAGCCGCTTCGCCGAGGTGGTGGTGCTCGGGCTGGCCGCCAGCCAGGTCGCCGCCGACACCCACCTCACCGGCGTGACCGGCGGGCTGGGCGCCTCGGCGGTGCTGCCGTACCTCGCCGTGCCGGTCACCGTGACCGCGCTGAGCCGCCGGTTCCGCGAGGGCGCCGCGCTGCTCGTGGTCGCGGCGGCGACGCTGCTGGCCAGTGCCGCGTTCACCAAGGTCGACGGCGGGCCGCAGCTCGGCCAGGTCGGCTACCTCGCGGTCTGCGCCCAGTGGCTGATCCTGGCCGGGCTCGGCCTCTACACCGCGGGCACGCTCCAGCGCGTCATGCGGGTGCGCGGCGAGGGCAAACCCCAGCCGTACGCCGAGGCGACCCGACTGCTCACCCAGCTCCGTACGGTGGCCCGGCAGTTGCCCGGCGCGACCCTGGACCCGGGTGGCATCTCCGAGCACCTGCTGGAGGAGCTGCGGGTGGTGGCCAAGACCGACCGGGGCGCGGTGCTGTCCGCCAGCGGCGGCGGCCGGCTCGTGGTGCTCGCGCAGATCGGCGCGGACCGGGTGGACTGGGAGACCACGCTCGACGCCGACTCGGCCATCGCCGACGCCTGGGCCAGCCAGCAGCCGACCGTCTCGTCGCGCTCGCAGGCCCGGTCGCGGCGCTCCGGCGAGGTGTCCGCGCTGATCGTCCCGCTGGTGGCGGGCGTACGCACTGTCGGCCTGGTGGTGATCGAGGCGGACACCGCCGCCGCGTACCCGCCGCCGGTGGTGTCCCGGGTGACGGCGCTGACCGGCCCGGCGGCGCTGCGGCTGGAGGCGGCGCTGCTCTTCGACGAGGTGCGCTCGCTGGCCACGAACGAGGAGCGGCAGCGGCTGGCCCGGGAGATCCACGACGGGGTCGCCCAGGAGCTGGTCATGGTGGGCTACGGCATCGACAACGCGCTGGCCACCGTGCACGAGGACGCGGACGAGACCGCCGACTCGCTGCGTACGCTGCGCCAGGAGGTCACCCGGGTGATCACCGAGCTGCGGCTGAGCCTGTTCGAGCTGCGCAGCGAGGTGGACCGGCACGGCGGCCTGGCCGCCGCCATCGCCGAGTACGCCCGCACCGTCGGCGCCTCCGGTGGCCTGCGGGTGCACCTGTCACTCGACGAGTCCACCGCCCGGCTGCCCGCCGCCACCGAGGCCGAGTTGCTGCGGATCGCGCAGGAGGCGGTGACGAACGCCCGCAAGCACGCCGGCGCCTCGAACCTGTGGGTCACATGCGAGGTGGATCCCCCGTTCGCCCGAATCGAAGTGTCGGATGACGGTCACGGCATCGGTGACCAGCGCCCGGACGGGCACTATGGCCTTGCGATCATGGCGGAGAGGGCGGAACGTATCCGAGGCCGGTTGGAGATCAGGCCGCGGCAGCCGAGTGGGACGACTGTGGCGGTGGTGCTCGGTTCGTCGCCCCGGCGCGATAAGGTGCGCGGCAGCGCCGCAGCAGCAGAAGGGGAGTAACCCGAGGATGACCAGCAGTCCGACACCGGCCACCCGTACCAAGGTTCTCCTGGTCGACGACCACGACCTCATCCGCAAGGGGCTGCGTCACGCGTTCGAGCGCGACCGTCAGTTCGAGGTCGTGGGCGAGGCCGCCACCGCCGCGGAGGGCGTGCGCCAGGCCGGCGCGCTCCAGCCCGACGTGGTGATCATGGATCTGCGCCTGCCCGACGGCAGCGGCCTGGAGGCCACCCGCGCCCTGCGCAAGTCCAGCGCGTCAATGGGCATCGTCGTGCTCACCATGTACGCCGGCGACGACCAGCTCTTCGGCGCCCTGGAGGCGGGTGCGAGCGCGTTCGTGCCGAAGACCGCCCCGGCCGACGAGGTGGTGGCCGCCGCCCGGCACGCCGCCTCCTCCCCCAGCGCGTTCACCGCCGCCGACCTGGCCGAGGCGATGAAGCGCCGGCTGGCGCCGTCCGGCCCGCAGCTGTCCCCCCGCGAGGGCCAGGTGCTGCGCCTGCTCGCCGACGGCATGAGCGTGGCCGGCATCGCCAAGCAGCTGTTCGTCAGCGAGTCGACGGCCAAGACCCACATCTCCAAGCTCTACGAGAAGCTGGGCGCGGCCAACCGGGCGCAGGCGCTGATGACCGCGCTGCGGCTGGGGCTGCTGGAGGCCCCGGACGCCCCGAAGTTCTGACGCACCGCCGCGAGAGGCCCCGTCCGCCACGGACGCGGGCCTCTCGCGGCGTTCACGCCATGCGTGGTCGCGTACGGTGAACGGCCGGACGCGTAGCGACGGCGGTCTTTGCACCGCGACGGCGGAGGGGCAGAATACCCGGGTGGTCCACGCGGCGGCGGGGACCGCGTGTCGCCGACACCCGAGGGGCAGGACATGCAGCGGCCGGACTGGGCACCCGAGACGATCGACATCGAGCGCCCCAGCGTCGCCCGGATGTACGACTACTACCTCGGCGGCTCGCACAACTTCGCGGCCGACCGGGCGGCCGCCCGCGCGATGGTGGAGGCGGTGCCGGAGGCGCCGCTGATGGCCCAGGCCAACCGCGCGTTCCTGCGCCGGGCGGTGCAATACCTGGCCCAGGCCGGCGTCCGCCAGTTCCTGGACATCGGCTCGGGCATCCCGACCGTCGGCAACGTGCACGAGATCGCCCAGCGGATCGATCCGGAGTCGCGCGTGGTCTACGTCGACGTGGATCCGGTGGCGGTGGCGCACAGCCAGGAGATCCTGGCCGGCAACGGGAACGCCGCCGTGCTCCAGGAGGATCTGCGCAGGCCGGAGGCGATCCTGGCGCACCCGGAGGTCACCCGGCTGCTGGACTTCACCGAGCCGGTCGCCGTGATGATCGTGGCGGTGCTGCACTTCATCCCGGACGCCGACCGCCCCGAGGAGATCCTCCGGACGCTGCGCTCGGCGCTGGCGCCCGGCAGTCACCTGGTGCTCTCCCAGGCGAGCGAGGACGGCCGCGCCGGCACCGGCGAGCGGGCCGAGGCGGAACGGGTCTACCGACGCACCGACAGCCGGCTCTGGATCCGCAGCCGGGCCGAGCTGACCGCGCTGTTCGACGGCTTCGAGCTGGTCGACCCGGGCGTGGTGTGGGTGCCGCAGTGGCGGCCGGACTCCCCCGACCAGGCGGAGAACGCCGAGCGGGCCGTCTTCATGGGCGGGGTGGGGCGGCTCGGTGCGTGACGACGCGGCCCCCTGCCGCCCGGGCGTCTTCGCCCGGGCCTGGGCCAAGGCGGTCTCCGGCACCAGCTACCTGCCGATGACCCAGTCGCAGCTCGAGGAGATGCTGCAACGGCTCACCGAGCGGCTGGCCGAGGCGCTGCTGGCCGAGCCGTTCGACCTGCGGATCGGCCAGCAGGTCGGCGCGGAGCTGGTGCAGGCGCACATCGCCTCCGCGGAAGGGCTGGGCCGCACCGTCGAGGTGATCCAGCTGCGCCTGGTCCGCGACCTCGACCTGGTCGTCGACGACGTCGAGGACCGGATGGCGCGGCTGCTCGCCACGGTGGCCACCGGGTACGCCCGCGCCCTGCGCGACCGCACGCTCGACGAGCAGGAGTCCATCCGCCGGGCCGCCATGATGGCCCGGGCGCAGGCGGAACGGGCACTGCGCGACAGCGAGGCCCGGTTCCGGCACCAGGCCACCCACGACCCGCTCACCGGCCTGCCGAACCGCACGCTGTTCACCGAACGGCTGACCGACGCGATCACCGCGCCCGGGCGGGGCGCCGACCGGGTCGGTGTCTGCTTCCTCGACCTGGACCGGTTCAAGGTCGTCAACGACTCCCTCGGCCACCAGGTCGGCGACTCACTGCTGGTGACGGTGGCCCAGCGTCTGCACCGGGCGCTCGGTGAACACCTGGTGGCCCGGCTCGGCGGCGACGAGTTCGTGATCCTCGTGGAACGCACCGCCGGCACCGACGACGCGGTGAAGGTCGCCGAGGCGGCGCTGGCGACGGTACGCGAGCCGGCGCTCGTCGAGGGCCACGAGCTGACCGTGTCCGCGAGCATCGGCATCGTGGAGCGGCCGGTCGCGGGCACCTCGCCGATGGATCTGATGCGCGCGGCCGACAGCACGCTGCACTGGGCCAAGGCCGCCGGCGGGGCCCGCTGGTCGTTGTTCGACGCCGACCGCAACCGCCGGGAGCTGGCCCGGTACGCGCTGTCCGCGGCGATTCCCGCCGCGCTGGACCGGGGCGAGTTCTACCTCGACTACCAGCCGCTGACGTCGTTGCGGGACGGGCGGGTGCTCGGCATGGAGGCGCTGGTGCGCTGGCGTCACCCGGAGCTGGGTGTGCTGCGGCCGGACAGCTTCATCCCGCTGGCCGAGGAGACCGGGTTGATCGTCCGGCTCGGCAGCTGGGTGCTGGCCGAGGCGTGCCGCGAGGCGGGCAGCTGGCCGGGCGTGGACGGGGACGCGCCGTTCGTCAGCGTCAACCTCGCCGTCCGGCAGTTGCACCGCAGCGACCTGGTGACCGAGGTACGCGGCGTGCTCGGGCACACCGGCCTGCCGCCGCACCGCCTGCAACTGGAGATCACCGAGAGCACCATGATGAGCACTGTGGTCGAGCCGGTGCGGGCCCTGCGGGTGCTCCGCGACCTCGGTGTCCGGATCGCCATAGACGACTTCGGCACCGGGTACTGCAACCTCGCGTACCTGCGGGACCTGCCGGTCGACGAGTTGAAGGTGGCGGGCGAGTTCGTGACCGGCCTGCGCGCGCCGGGCAGCCGCACCGACGAGCGGATCCTCGCCTCGCTCGTCTCGCTGGCCCACGCGCTGGACCTCACCGTCACCGCCGAGGGCGTGGAGACGGCCGACCAGGCCGACCGGCTGCGCGCGATCGGCTGCGACGCCGGTCAGGGCTGGCACTTCGGCCGTCCCGGCGCGGCCGCGCCGCACCTGGGCCGGGTACCCGCCCACGTAGACGCCGCCTCCTGACCCGGCCGGCGCCGCTCCTGACCGGCCGGCCCGCCGCCTGATCCGGCCCGCGCCGCCTGATCCAGCCGGCGCGCGGGATCCGGCCAGCGCGCGGTCAGCCGGCCAGCAGGGCGGCCATCCGCTGCGCCTGCGTCTCCCAGCGCCATTCCCGCTCCACCCAGGCACGGCCGGCGGCGCCGAACTGCCGGGCCAGATCCCGGTCGGCGAGCAGCGTGGCCACCCGGTCGGCGAGCTGCGCCACGTCCCGGCCGCCGACGACGTACCCGGTCTCCCCCTCGCGGACCGCGTCCGGGGCGCCACCGGAGTCGCCGGCCACCACCGGCAGTCCGGTAGCGCTCGCCTCCAGGTAGACGATCCCGAGACCCTCCACGTCCAGGCCCCGGTTGCGGGTGCGGCACGGCATCGCGTAGACGTCTCCGGCCGCGTAGTGGGCGGGCAGCTCGGCCGAGGGCACCGACCCGGTGAAGACCACGTCGCGTTCCAGCCCGGTCTGCCGGGCCAGCTTCTCCAGCGTCGAGCGGTACGGTCCGCCGCCGACCACGAGCAGCGCGGCGTCGGGCACCCGGCGGCGGATCGCCGGCAGCGCGCGGATCAGCATGTCCTGGCCCTTGCGGGGCACCAGCCGTGACACGCACACCACCACCGGGCGGTCGGCCAGCCCGAGCCGCGATCGGACCTGCCGGCCGTCGACGTCCGGGTGGTAGGTGTCCACGTCCACGCCGGGTGCGAGCCGCCGCAGCTCGGTCAGCCCGTCCAGCACGCGGGCCAGCCGCTCCCGGGTGTACTCGCCGAGGTAGGTGGTCACGTCCACGCCCCGGCCGATCCGGCGCAGCGCCGACCGGGCGCCGGGCAGCGCCGCCCAGCCGACCTCGTGCCCGTGGGTCAGCGCCACCGCCCGGCGGATCCCGGCCCGCCGCCGCAGGCCCGCGGCGAGCAGCCCCAGCGGGGCCGCCGCGCCGAACCAGACGGTGTCGCAGTCGTACGCGCGGGCCAGCCGCGCCGCCCGCCGGGCGATCAGCGGGGTGGGCAGCAGCACCCGGGTCCGCTCCCGGACCACCTCGAACGGCTGGTCGGCGTCGAACTTCTCCGCACCGCGCCAGCTCGACGCGTACACCACGACCGAGCCGGGCGGCTGGCGCACCGCCAGGTTGTGGACGAACGACTGGATGCCGCCGGGGCGCGGCGGGAAGTCGTTGGTGATCAGCAAGGTGCGGCTCATCGGCCGTGCTCCCTGGCGTAGGCGCGGGCGGCGGCCATCCGCTCCACGGTGGACGGGTGGGTCGCCGACCAGAGGCGCTCCCAGCGCGGCGGGTCGGGGTCGGCCAGGTTGACCCCGGCCAGCCGCCGCTGCATCGCCTCGAACGTCGCGGGGTCGCCGGTGAGCGCCAGCGCGTGGGCGTCGGCCCGGGACTCGATCCGGCGGGAGACGAGCGCCTGTGCCGGCGTGGCGAGCAGGCCGGCGACCGTGACCAGCGCGATCAGCAGCGGGAACGCCCGGGGCTGGGCGATCGAGTCGACGCCCGCGAGCCGCAGCAGCGGCGTCCAGGACCCGATCAGGTAGAGCGCCACCACCGCGGCGGCGGCACCGAGCGCGCCGAGCAGCGTGCCGGTCCACACGTCCCGGTCCTTGGCGTGCCCCAGCTCGTGGGCGACCACGCTGGTCACCTCCGCCGGCTCGGCCTCGCGCAGCAGCGTGTCGTAGACGACCACCCGGCGCGTCGGGCCGAGCCCGGAGACGTAGGCGTTCACCGCGCTGGTACGCCGGGACGCGTCGGCGACGAGCACGTCGCGCACCGGCACGCCGTCCCGGGCGGCCATCGCGGTCAGCTCGCTGCGCAGCGGGCCCGGCTCCATCGGGGTGAACCGGTTGAACACCGGCTCGACGAGCACCGGCAGCACGAACGACAGCACCACCACGAGGACGGCCGCGCCGGCCGCGCCGAACGCCCACCACCAGCGCGGGGCGAGCCGGACCACGGTGTAGAAGCCGAGCAGGACCAACGCGCCGATCACCGCGCTGACCGCGTACGACTTGAGCAGGTCGACCGCCCAGCCACCCCAGCTCTGGGTGCTCAGCCCGTAGCGAACCAGCACGGTACGGCGCCAGGCCGCGAACGGCAGCGTGAGCAGGTCGGCGAGGAACATGACGGCCAGCCCGCCGAGCACCGCCTGCGCGACCCAGTGCCCGCCGAAGGGCCGGCCGACCAGTTCGACCAGGCGGCCGCCCAGCGGGGTCAGCCCGAGCAGCAGCGCCACCACCAGCCCGACCGCGAGCGCCGACCAGGCCGCCGGACGCAGCGCGCCGTGGAACTCCCGGCCCCGGGCCACCTGCCCGGCCGGAAGGTCCCGCAGCGCCGCGAGCTGGTCGGCCCGGGGCGCCGGCGGCCGGCTCCACGGCACCAGCAGCACCACCGCCACGAGCAGCGCGACCGCCAGGCCGCCCAGGGTCAGCAGCGCCCAGGCACGCGGGGTCACCGAATCACCCCGCCGTGGTACCCCGTCCGCGTCATGCCGCTCCCCTCCCGCCGTGACCGCCCATCATATTGACCGGCGGCGCACCGCCCCGCCTCAGTCCCGACGGGCGTGCGCCGCCGCCGCGACGAAGGCCGCCGCCGCATGGATCACCACGAGTCCCGCGACGGCCCAGACGGGTGTGGGGGCGCCGGCGCAGATGAGGCCCACGGTGACGGGGATTCCCAGCAGCACCAGAAGGATCGCGCCGCCGAGGTAGCCGCTGCGCGGTGGGTCGTACCGGGCGCGGTCCACCGCTGCGGCCGGAACGAGGTCGGCCTTGGCTTCCAGGTATGCGCTTGCCCGCGCAAGCTGTGAAGCCCTGCGGCCGGCCTCGGCGCGTACACGGGCGAATTCATCCCCGTACGCCGCGAGACCGGTGTGCTGAGGATCGACCGCGTACCAGCCGGTGTGCTGGGCGAGGTCGTAGGCGGCACGGATCTGGGCGGCGAGTGTCTGCCATTCCCTGACGCCGGTCCGTGTTCCGAGTTCGGAGAGCCGGTTCAGGACGACGGTGAGATCCGCGTCGCCACGGTTGCCGGCCGGGATCGGGTCGTTGGTGAAGAGCAGGACGAGCCGCCTCAGGTAATCGGTGAGATCGGCCCAGCACTCCGCCGCGTTCCGCCCGTTCTTCTCCGTCGCCGTCGGCAGCTCCTCGTCGAGTTCGGCCAGCAGTGGCTCGGCTTTGAGCAGAGCGAGCCGGCGCTGTTCCAACTGCCTGACGCCAATGGCACGCAGCAGTGTCTCCGCGTCCGCGGCCGCCTCCCTCAGCGCCGCGCGGTCCGGCGACTCACCGCGTTTGGGGAGCAGGTCCTGCCGCCCCGCCGCTTCCAGGTGCAGGTAGGCCAGTCCCCACCTGAGATTCCACTCTTCTTCGTCACCGCCGCAGTACTTGGCCACGGCCACCACGACGGCACGCGACTTGAGCACCTCACCCCGGCAGGCACCTGCCACGCCCTCGACAGAGCGGTAGATCGCCCGGGCGACCTCGTCGAACGACCGGTCGCCCACCAACGCGCGGAGGTCTTCCGCGAGCACTCGCAGGTGCGGATCGAGACCCGCGCGGTCGAGTGGCTTGCGCGGGCGCCCGCGCTTCCCGCCGTGCTGCACCGCCATCTGCTGACCCATCGAGGCAGGAGGAACGGATGCCCTGTCGGCCTCAGGCTACGCGCGGGAGCAATCGGCCGGCGTTCCGGAGCGCCGGCCGCCGCTCCGTGGAAAATTCCTGACCTGCGCTTTCTGCGCGCTCGCGCAGGCGTGGAAAAAGCTCGGCTCTCAGCCCGTCCGGCTGCGGCTACAACCGAATCACACCCCCCGAGCGGCGGGGCAGAGGACTCTCGAAAGGTAAGGCCATGAGCACGGACCGGACGCTGCACCGCAGCCGCCATCTCGACGTGATCGTCTTCCTGGCCGTTCTGGCCACCGGCATCCTGCTGACTCTCATCGGCACCCCGACCAGCGACCTGGTGACGATCGCCACCGCCCTCTCCGGGCTCTATCACACCTGGAACACCAGGCGGCTCGCCCCGCTTCCGTCGGCGAAGCAGACCCGAGACCGGACGGTGCCGGCTGACCCGAAGGGGCCGCGGCCGGACCCGCGCCGACGGTGACCCGCGGACCCTCGCCTCGGCGTACGCGGCGGCGGCAGCGGGCAGCGGGCGTGTCAGGCGATCCGGCGACGGCCGGGACGGCGGGGTGCCGGCGCCCGTGTCGCGGCGGGCACGGGCGCCGCGACCGGCGCGGGTGGCAGCACCTCGACCTCGAATCCGGCCCGGGCGAACACCTCGATCGCCCGGTGCTCGGCCGGACCCAGGTCGGCCGGGTCGGAGTCGAGCAGTGCGGTCACCAGGCAGCCGGAGCAGCCGGCGCCGCGGTTGCCGCAGGTGTCGCAGTCGATCAGCATCAACGCCTCCTGACGGGTCGCCGGTGGCGGTCGGGGAAGGAGCCACCACCGTCGGTCACCACGACGCTAACGCTCGGGTACGACAGAACCGGACAACGAGGCAGCAGCCGCCGCGAACACGAACCAGTACACCGAAGTGGCGCGATCGGCACGCACGCGACCCCGCCACCGCACCGAGCTGGAGCCGATCAGGCAGCGGGAGGAGGAGCGGGCTCAGGACCGGGCGAGGCGCCGCAGCAGCGAGTCGGCGCCCAGCGGGTACGCGCCGTGCCGGCGTACCCCGTCGGCGACCTCGCGGTCGGAGGACACCACGACCACCGGCCGCCCGGACGGCTCGGCACGCACCAGACGGCGGATCAGCTCGTCGGCGGTCTCGCCCTTGCGGGAGAACAGCACCCGCACGCCGCGCGGCGCCGGGGGCAGGCCGTGCATCCGCTCCGCACCGTCGAAGACGACAGTGACCTCGTCCCCGGTCTGCGCGGCGATCCCGCCCAGCCCGGTGATCAGCCGCTTGCGCTGCTGCTCCAGCGACATCTCGCCGAAGCCGCGCTTCGTCACGTTGTAGCCGTCCACCACCAGGTGCGCCCGCGGCAGCGCGAGCAACTGGTCGAGGCGGGCCGGGTCGTCGGTGTCGCGGGCCCGCGTCGACGGCCCGGCCGGCGCGGTGCCCGGCTGCTCGGCGAACGCGTCGGCGACGAAGTCGGCCGGGAGCTTGTCCACCGGGTCGAGCGCCAGCTCCCGGCGCAGCCCCACGGCGGCCTGACCGATGGTCTCCAGCAGCAGCCACAGCCGCGCGTCGTCGACCGAGCGGGCCTCCTTGGCGCTGGCCCGGGCCACCCCGGCGGCGGCCTCCGCCTCGGCCAGCCGGGCCCGGGCGCGGCGCAGCTCGGCGTCCGCGTCGGCGGCGGCGCGGGCCGCCCGCCCCCGCTCGGTGGCGAGCAGCTCGGTGGCCTTGCGCTCGCGGGCCTGGGTCTCCCGCAGGGTACGTGTCAACTGGCGGGCCTCCTCGCGGAGCTGACCCAGCTCCTCCCGGACCCGGGCCAGCTCGTCGCGCAGCTTCTCCGCCTCGACCCGGGCCACGGCCCGGTCGTGCTCAGCGCGGGCGGCCCGCTGCTCGGCCTCGCGGACCAGCTCGGCCACGACCGCGCTGTCGGCCTCGGCGCGTACCGCCTCGCCGCTGGCCTCGATCAGTTCCCGCCAGCCCCGGGGCCGGGCCAGGTAGGCCAGGGCGGCCACCTCGACCGGGTCGGCGGCGGCCGGCGCGGTGCCCTCGACCACCGCAGCGCCCAGGTCACCGGCGTCGGCGAGCACCCGGGCGGTGATCCGCTGCCGGAACAGCGGGTCGGCGGTGAGCTGGGCGGCGATCGCTGGCGCGCCGAGGCGGGCCCGGCGGTTGGGGGCGAACTTCGCGACCCGCCGCAGTGGCACCGGCACCTCGTCGGCGGGCAGGCCGGGCAGCACGGCGGCGGTGAGCGTGACGATCCGCTGCCGGACCGGCTCGGGCAGCACGGGCTCGGGTTCGGCAGCGGGCGGTGTGCCCTCGTCAGCGGGCACGCCGACCACCGGCTCCTCCGCGGAGGAGTGGTCGTCGTACGGCTCGGTGAGGGGCATGAGGCAAGTCTCCCACCCCGAACGGGCCCACCGCCCGGTGAGTGAGCCGATCTCTCATCGTACCCCCGTGGTATCTCCTGGGGCCGCAGTGACAGGAGTGTCGGACCGTGCCGCTAGCGTCCCGCGGGTGACACGAGCGGAGTACGTCCAGGAGTCGCTGGCCGGCCTGGACCCGGCGGGCAGCGGTGTCGACCCGGCGCTGCCGCTCTACGCGACCACCTTCGTCGTGGTCGACCTGGAGACCACCGGGGGCGCGCCCGACGGCGGCGGGATCACCGAGATCGGCGCGGTGAAGGTCCGTGGCGGGGAGGAGCTGGGCGTGCTCGCCACACTCGTCAACCCGGGCGTGCCGATCCCGCCGTTCATCACCGTGCTCACCGGCATCACCCAGGCCATGCTGCTGCCCGCCCCGCCGATCGAGCAGGTGCTGCCGAGTTTCCTGGAGTTCATCAGCGACGCCGTGCTCGTCGCCCACAACGCGCCGTACGACGTGGGTTTCCTCAAGGCGGCCTGCGCGAAGCACGGCTACCGCTGGCCCAACCCCCGGGTGCTGGACACGGCCGCGCTGGCCCGGCGGGTGCTCACCCGCGACGAGGTGCCCAACCGCAAGCTGGGCACGCTCGCCGCCTACTTCCGCACCGCCACCCAGCCCAACCACCGGGCGCTGGACGACGCAAAGGCCACCGTCGACGTGCTGCACGGGCTGATCGGCCGCCTCGGCGGGCACCGGGTCGACACGGTCGGCGAGGCGATCGAGTTCGCCCGCGCGGTCACCCCGACCCAGCGCCGCAAGCGGCACCTCGCCGACGGGCTGCCCAAGGTGCCGGGCGTCTACATCTTCCGGGCCGCCGACGACCGGCCGCTCTACGTCGGCACGTCCGGCGACATCGCCACCCGGGTCCGCAGCTACTTCACCGCCGCCGAGAAGCGGGCCCGGATCTCCGAGATGCTCGCCGCAGCCGAACGGGTGGAGGCGGTCGAGTGCGCCCACTCACTGGAGGCGGAGGTCCGCGAGCTGCGGCTGATCGCGGCGCACGCGCCGCCGTACAACCGCCGGTCGAAGTATCCGGAGCGCCAGGTGTGGCTGAAGCTCACCGACGAGGCGTACCCCCGGTTGTCGATCGTGCGCGACATCGCGCCCACCGACACGGCCTACCTGGGGCCGTTCCGGTCCCGGCAGGCCGCGGAGCTGGCCGCCGCCGGCTTCCACGACGCGGTGCCGCTGCGGCAGTGCACGCACCGGCTCTCCCGGCGCACCACCCTGCCGGCCTGCGCGCTGGCCGAGCTGGGTCGCTGCCCGGCGCCCTGCGAGCACCGGATCACCCCCGAGGAGTACGACGACCGCGCGGCGACCCCGTTCCGCACCGCCACCAGCGACGACCCCGGTGTGGTGGTGGACGCGCTGCTCGCCCGCATCGAGGTGCTGTCGGCCGCCCAGCGCTACGAGGAGGCGGCGGTGGTACGCGGCCGGCTGGTGGCGGTGCTGCGCGCGGCGGTCCGGATGCAGCGGCTGGCCGCGTTGACAGGCATCGCCGAGCTGGCCGCCGCCCGCCCGGCCGCCCGGGGCGGCTGGGAGCTGGCGCTGGTGCGGCACGGCCGGCTCGCCGGGGCCGGGGTGTCCCCGCCCGGTGTCCACCCGCGACCCACGATCACCGCGATCCGGGCCACCGCCGAGACGGTGCTGCCCGGGCACGGTCCGGTGCCGGCCGCGACCGCCGAGGAGACCGAGCGGATCCTGTCCTGGTTGGAGCGACCGGAGACAAGGCTGGTCGAGACGACCGCCGGATGGGCCTCGCCGGTGGCCGGCGCGGGGCGTTTCCGCGACCTGCTGGCGAAGGCGGAGGGTGGCGGATCCGCCAAACTCTCGACCGAACGCTCATGACCAACTGACCGATCGGACTACCTCGCCTCCCTTAGTCTGTTAAAGGAGTGCAGACCTGCCCGATTCGCGGGCTCTGCTCCCGGCCGCCGGTTCCCGGTGGCCGAGGGCCGGGGTGAGGAGGTGTCCCAGGTGGACGTCGACGCCGGACACGGCGCCGCCCTGGGTGGCGCGCTCCCGACCCAGGGCGAGTTGCCGCTCACCCGCCGCCTGCGTTCCCTGCTCACCTGGCCCACCGCTGACGGCGACCCGGTCACCACACTGGTCCGCGCCCATCGCGGCATCCATTCGAGCGCCGACGCCTCGGTGCTGCGCCGGGCCTACACGATCGCCGAGAACATGCACCGCGGCCAGTTCCGCAAGAGCGGCGAGCCGTACATCACCCATCCGCTGGCGGTGGCGCAGATCTGCGCCGACCTCGGCATGGACACCATCACGCTGGTCGCCGCCCTGCTGCACGACACGGTGGAGGACACCCGCTACACGCTCCAGGCGCTCCAGGAGGACTTCGGCCGCGAGGTCGCCCACCTGGTCGACGGCGTGACCAAGTTCGACAAGGCGTTCTACGGCAAGGCCGCCGAGGCGGAGACCGTCCGCAAGATGATCGTGGCGGCCGGCAAGGACGTCCGGGTGCTGGTGATCAAGCTGGCCGACCGGCTGCACAACATGCGTACGCTCGGCGTCCGTTCGGCGGCGTCCCGGGAGCGGATCGCCCGCAAGACCCAGGAGGTGCTGGTCCCGCTCTGTGACCGGCTGGGCATCCAGACGCTCAAGCGCGAGCTGGACGACGTGGTGCTGCTGCACCTGCGGCCGGAGGAGCACGCGCGGATCGCCCGGTTCGTGCACGACCGGCCCGGCTGGGACGCCTACCTCGCCGACGTGGTGGCCCGCACCCGGGTGGCGCTGCGCCGCAACCGGGTCGACGCCGAGGTCTCCCCCCGCCCCCGGCACCTCTACTCGATCTGGAAGGACACCGTCGCCGGCGACCACGCCGCCCCGTACGACCTGCCCCGCATCGCGATCGTGGTGGACGGTCCGGCGACCGACTGCTATGCCGCGCTGGGCGCCGTGCACGGGCTATGGCGTCCGGTTCCGGGCCGCTTCAAGGACTTCATCGCCTCCCCGAAGAACAACCTCTACCGGTCGCTGCACACGAGTGTCTGCGGGCCGCAGGACCGCACCGTCGAGGTGCTGATCCGCACCGCCGAGATGCACCGCTCGGCGGAGTACGGCGTGGCCGCCCACTACCGTTTCCCCCGCACCGCGGGCCGGGCCGTCGACCGGACGGACGAACTGGCCTGGCTGCGCCGGGTGCTCGACTGGGAACAGGAGACGGTCGACCCGACACAGTTCATGGAGTCGCTGCGCTGCGACCTGTCCGAGGCGCAGATCCAGGTGGTCGCCGACGGGCGGCAGGTGGTGCTGCCGGCCGGCGCGACCCCTGTCGACCTCGCGTACGAGCTGGGCACCGAGCGCGGCGACCACTGCCTGGCGGCCCGGATCAACGGCCGGCTCGCGCCGCTCGCCTCCGAACTGGAGGAGGGCGACGTGGTGGAGATCTTCACCGAGAACGACGCGGAGAGCGGATTCGAGGCGGACGTGGCCCCGCGCGGCCCGCGCCGGGAGTGGCTGGGCTTCGTCAAGTCCCCGCACGCCCAGATGCAGATCAACCGCTGGTTCGCCGAGCACACCGAGCCGGGCATCTCGATCGCCGACAAGGTCCGGCTCGGCCGGGCCTCGATCGGCCTGGCGTTGCGCAAGCACAACCGGGGGCTGGCCAACGACCTTCCGCTGCTGCGGCTGTCCGAGGAACTGGGCTACCCCGACCTGGAGACGCTGCTGGTGGCGGTCTTCGACCGCACCGTCGAGCCGGACACGGTGGTCCAGCAGCTGATCGATCTGGTCGACCACAGGCAGTAGACGGAGCCGGCCCGCGCCCGGACCACTAGCCTGAACGGCATGATCCCCCGCGCGCGTGCCACCGGACGGGCCCTCGGCTACAAGTTCTTCTACCGGCTTCCGGTCCCGCTGCGGCGGCGGCTGGTCCGGCTGGCCGTACCGAAGTACATCGTCGGCGCGGTCACCCTGCTGCGGGACGCGGAGGCCACCGGCGCGGGCCGTCTCCTGCTGCTGCGCCAGCCGCCGGGGTACAGCTGGACGCTGCCCGCCGGGCTGCTGCAACGCGGCGAGGCCCCGGTCGTCGGCGCCGCCCGCGAGCTGTACGAGGAGTCCGGCGTCCGCCTGTCCCCCGACGCGCTGCGCCCGGCGGTGCCGAACGCGGTGGTGCACGCCAAGGGCTGGGTCGACGTGGTCTTCGAGGCGGAGGTGCCGGCGTCGCGCACCGAGCTGAAGGTGGACGGGGCCGAGGTCATCGAGGCGGCCTTCCATCCGCTCGACGACCTGCCCCGGCTCAGCCGCGCCACCGCCAACCTGCTCGGGTACTACGGCATCGGCCCCCGCGCCGGCGAGCACCCGCCGGCCCCGTGAGCACCCCGGTCCCGTACGCGGGTGTCGCGGCCCCGGCCGTCGTGTGCGCCGTGGTGCTGGCCGCGGGCGAGGGCACCCGGCTGCGTCCGCTCACCGAGCGGGTGCCGAAGGCGCTCTGCCCGGTCGGCAACGTCCCGCTGTTGGACCGGGCGCTGGCCCGGCTGGCCGGGCTCGGCCTGACCGGCCCACGCCGGGTCGCGGTGAACGCCTGCTACCTGGGTGACCAGGTGGTCGCACGGGTGGGCGGGCGGGCGCACCTGTCCGTCGAGCCGGGCGCCCCGCTGGGCACCGCCGGTGGTGTGGGCCGGCTGCGGGACTGGATCGACGGCCGGGGCGTGCTGGTCGGCAACGCCGACGCTTACCTGGCCGATCCGCAGGCGCCACCCGGCGAGGACATCGCCGCGCTGCTGGACGGGTGGGACGGGCATGGCGTACGCCTGCTCGGCCGGCCCGCCGGCGACCCGGACGCCGTCGGGACCTTCGGCGGCCACGACTTCGTGGGTTTCTCGCTGCTGCCCTGGCGGCTGGTCCGCGACCTGCCGGCCACGTTCGGCGACCTGGTCCGGGCCGTGTGGCGGCCGGCGGAGGCAGCCGGCGAGCTGACCGTGGTGCCCTACCGGGGCACGTTCTACGACACCGGCACCCCGGCCGACTACCTGGCCGCCAACCTGCACGCGGCCGGCCCGGACGGGCTGGTCGACCCGACCGCGACGGTGACCGGCCGGGTCACCGGCTCGGTGGTCGGCGCCGGGGCGGTGGTGCACGGCGACGTGGACCGGTCGGTGGTGTGGCCGGGCGCGCGTGTCGCGGCCGGGGAACGCCTGCGCGAGGTGATCCGGGCCGGGGACGACCTGACCGTCCCGGCGGCGCGGTGAGGGTCACTGGCTCTAGCATTGGCCTCGTCGCCGACGAACGGAGAAACGTCCCGTGATCACCGCGATCGTGCTGATCGACTGCGCCACCGACTCCATCCCCGAGGTGGCCGAGGCCCTGGCCGACCTGCCCGGCGTCAGCGAGGTCTACTCGGTGGCCGGGCACGTCGACCTGATCGCCATGGTCCGGGTCCGGGAGTTCGAGCAGATCGCGCAGGTCATCGCCGGCAGCATCTCGAAGGTGCCGGGCGTGCTGAACACCGAGTCGCACATCGCGTTCCGCGCCTACTCGCAGCACGACCTGGAGTCGGCGTTCGCGATCGGGCTGGCGAACGCCGACTGACACGAGCCGGTGACCGGCCCACCCTGGCGGGGCGGACCGGTCACCGTCGACCGTGCGGTACGTCAGCTCTGGCTGGGCACCGGGGTCTCCGTGGTGCCCGGAGCGGGCGCCTCGGTCTCGGTGCCGCCCGGAGCCGGCGACTCGGTGCCACCCGGGGACGTGGTGCCGCCCGGGCTGGGCGTGCCGCTGGCGCTGGTCTGCGGCACCGGGACGCCCAGGGTCTGCGCCAGGGCCACAAGCGCGTCGTAGTGCGCCTGGAGGACCGGCAGCGCGTCCTGCGCGATCTGCACCACCGACTGTTCCGAGCCCTGCGAGATCTCGGTCTGGGTGGCCTGGATCGCCTGGACGTGACCGGCGAGCTGCGCGGTCACCCACGCCTTGTCGAACTCGGCGCCGCTGAGGTTGTTCAGCTTGTCCAGGACCTTCTGCTGGTCGGCGGTCGGATCGGCCGGCAACTGCACGTTGAGCTGCTGCGCGGTCGACTGCACCGTCTGGTCCAGCTGGGTGTGGTCCGTAACGAACATCTTGCCCAGGTCCTTGACCTGCTGGTTCTGGCCCTTCTGCTGGGCCAGGTTACCGGCGGTGATCTCGAACAGGTTGACCTGGTGCACCGCCTGCAGGTACTGCGTGTCCTGCGTCGACGGCTGTGCCGCCGCCTGCACCGCGGCGGCGGGCGCCAGCCCCACGACCACCAGCGCGGCCAGCAGGCCCAGGCGTTTGATTCCCAACATTCGTTCCTCCCCCATGAGACGTCGGACCGCACGGATACCCGGCTGACCGGGGTTATTCCTGCGATTCCACCCGTCCGTGTCGGGGGCGACGGCGGTCGGCGCACCGGCCTCCGGGCGTGCTCGGGAGGCAACCGGACGTCCGGGCCGGAAACGGCAGTGGCACCCGCCGGATGATCCGGCGGGCGCCACTGTCGGTCGTACCGGGGAGGGTCAGCGACGGCTCTCGCCGCTGCCGATCTCCTCCCGCTCCGGCCGTGCCTCGACCGGCGGGTGCCCCGGCGAGACCGGCGCCTCGGCCGGCTTCTCGATCGGGTAGAAGAAGCCCCGGATCGCCGGGCCGAGGGCACCGAGCCGGTTCATCTTCTTCGGCACCACCCAGCCGACGTAGTCCAGCGCCGGCGGGTGACCGTCGTGGCCCTCGGCCGAGGTGAGCGGCTGGTGGACCTCGACGAACCGGCCGTCGGGCAGCCGCTTGATGATGCCGGTCTCCACGCCGTGGGCCAGCACCTCCCGGTCGTGCTGCTGCAGACCCAGGCAGATCCGGTACGTGATGTAGTACGCGATCGGCGGGAGGATCAGCAGGCCGATCCGGCCGCCCCAGGTCATCGCGTTCAGGCTGATGTGGAACTTGTCCGCGATGACGTCGTTGGCGCCGGAGAGGGTCAGCACGATGTAGAAGGCGAGCGCCATGGCGCCGACGGCGGTCCGGGCCGGAACGTCCCGGGGCCGCTGGAGCAGGTTGTGGTGCTTGTAGTCCTTGAGGCGGCGTGCCTCCAGGAACGGATACATCGTGGACAGGCCGACCAGGATTCCGGGTAGCACCACCGTCGGCCAGAACAACGGTGGGATGACGTACCCGTTGCCGATCGGGATGTGGATCTCCCAGCCCGGCATGAGCCGGGTCGAGCCGTCGAGGAACATGACGTACCAGTCGGGCTGGCTGGCCGCCGAGACGACCCACGCCTCGTACGGGCCGAACAGCCAGATCGGGTTGATCTGGAACAGGCCGCCCAGCAGCGCGATCACGCCGAAGACGACCATGAAGAAGCCGCCCTGCTTGAGCGCGTAGCGCGGGAACATCCGCTCGCCGACCACGTTGTCGTTGGTCCGGCCGGGGCCGGGCCACTGGGTGTGCTTCTGCTTGAACACCAGACCCAGGTGGACGCTGATCAGCGCCACCAGCAGGCCCGGGACGAGCAGCACGTGGGCGATGAAGAAGCGGCTGATGATGATGGTGCCGGGGAACTCCCCGCCGAAGATCGACGAGCTGACCCAGGAACCGATCACCGGGATCGACAGGATGATCGCGGAGGCGATCCGCAGGCCGGTGCCGGACAGGCCGTCGTCCGGCAGCGAGTAGCCGGTGAAGCCGGCCAGGAAGCCGACCCAGAACAGCAGCGAGCCGATGATCCAGTTGGTCTCACGCGGCTTGCGGAACGCGCCGGTGAAGAAGACCCGCAGCATGTGGACCACGATCGCGGCCATGAACAGCAGGGCCGACCAGTGGTGCATCTGCCGCATGATCAGACCACCGCGGACATCGAACGAGATGTCCAGGCTGGAGGCGTAGGCGGCCGACATCGGGGTGCCCCGCAGCGGGGCGTAGCTGCCGTTGTAGATGACCTCGGTCATCGCCGGCTCGAAGAAGAACGTCAGGAAGACGCCGGTGAGCAGCAGGACGATGAACGAGAACAGCGCGATCTCGCCCAGCAGGAAGGACCAGTGGTCGGGGAAGACCTTGTTCAGCAGCTTGCGCAGGGGCGTGGCCACCTGGAAGCGGTCGTCCACCGCCCGCGCGCTCTTGGCCGGCAGCGCTGCTGCATCAAACTTTCGGCGCTTCATGGCCGCTCCCAGAAGTCGGGACCGATGGTCTCGGTGTAGTCGGACTTCGCCACGAAGAAGCCCTCCTCGTCCACCTCGATCGGCAGCTGCGGCAGCGGCCGGTTCGCCGGGCCGAAGATCGGCTTGGCGTTGTCGGTGATGAGGAACTGGGACTGGTGGCAGGGGCAGAGCAGGCGGTTGGTCTGCTGCTCGTAGAGGCTGGCCGGGCAGCCGGCGTGCGTACAGATCTTGGAGTACGCGACGTAGTTGCCCCACATGTAGTCGCCGTGGCCCTTGCGCTCGTTCGCGGCGCGCGACTTCTGCGCGTCGTCCTCCCGCAGGTGGATGAGCAGGGTGGGCGAGTCGGCGTGCAGGTTGCTCACGCCGCCGTCGATGCCCGGGAACACGGTGAGCTGGCCGCCGACGCTGACGTCGGCCGGGCGGATCGGGCGGCCGTCCTCACGGATCAGCCGGATCTTCTTGCCGCCCTCGCCCGGCTGGAAGCCGGTGGTGAACATCTGGTTGTTCTTGTGCGGCTGCTCGATCAGGCCGCCGATCAGCGGGGCCGCGGCCACCGCGCCCACCGGTGCCAGACCGGCGAGCAGCGAGATGCCGAGCAGCGGCCGGCGGCGCACGCCCATCTCGTCGGCGAGGTAGAGCATGGTCTCACCGGTGATCTTGCGACCCTCCGGGTCGTCGGCCTGGTCGTGCCGGTCCTGGATCGAGACCTCCTTGGGCAGCAGCTTCTTGCCCCAGGTCAGGATGCCGAAACCGATGCCCAGCAGGGCCAGGCCCAGCGTCAGGCCGAGCAGCGGCGTGTAGAGCTTGTCGCCGCCGCGACCCGGCTCCCACTGCCACGGCCACCAGATGTAGACCACCAGGAAGGCGGTCGCGAAGACGCCGGTCAGCAGGAACATCAGGGCGACCGTACGGGTCAGCCGGCGCTCGGCCTTGCTGCCCGGGACGACCTGCGCCTCGTAGTGGACGATCTCGATGTCGTCGCGCCGCGCGCCCTCCTGGACGATGTCGAACCGGGAGAGCCGGGGGTCGTTCACGTCGAGCGGCTCCGGGCCCTGCTGAGCCTGGTGCTCGGTGTGGGTGCTCATGCCGTCACCTCGCTACGGGTGACGCCGGGGGTCGGCGCCACAGCACTGAAAGCATTGATCCGTCCGGTCACGACTTGCCCGCGATCCACAGGCTCGCGAAGACCAGCGCGACGATGCCGACCAGGAAGATCGCCAGACCCTCGGTCGACGGGCCGTACCGGCCCAGGTTGAAACCGCCCGGGTCGCCGTCGTGCTTCAGCGTCTCCTGGATGTAGGCGATGATGTCCGCCTTCTCCTCGGGCGTGATCTGGTTGTCGCCGAACACCGGCATGTTCTGCGGGCCGCTCAGCATGGCGGCGTAGATCTGCCGGTCGCTCGCCGGGGCGAGGCTCGGGGCGTACTTGCCGGAGGACAGCGCGCCGCCGCCGCCGCCGAAGGCGTGGCACTGCGAGCAGTTGATCCGGAACAGCTCACCACCGGTGGACAGGTTGGCGCCCTCACGCAGGTCGCCGTTGGGCACCTCCGGGCCGCCACCGAGCTCCTGGATGTACTGCCCGAGCTGGCGCACCTGCTCGTCGGTGAACTGCGGGGGCTTGCGCATGGCCTGGGCCTCCTGCCGGGCCATCGGCATGCGACCGCTGCTGACCTGGAACTCCACCGAGGCCGACCCGACGCCGATCAGGCTCGGACCGCGGCCCTCGACGCCCTGGGCGTTGCGACCGTGACAGGTCACACAGCTCACGTCGAACAGCGCCTTACCCTCGTTGCCTGCGGCGGTCAACGGAGGGTTGTCCTGCGCCTGCACGCCGGGGGCGAAGACGGTGTAGGCACCGCCGGCCAGCATCAGCGCGGCGAACAGCCGGACCGCGGCGCCCAGCCGGCGGCGGCCCCTGCTGCGCGCCACGGGCCGCCCGCGCAGCCGCGCGAGCAGACCGCGTCGGCGGTCGTTGTCAGAAGTCATGACCTGTGTCCTTAACCGGTTGGACCTTGTCTCAGGGGACGGAGCAGCGGCGCGGTTCGTGACGCGCCAAGATCACTGGAGCCAGTAGATCATGGCGTAGAGCCCGATCCACACGACGTCCACGAAGTGCCAGTAGTAGGACACGACGATCGCCGAGGTCGCCTGGGCGGGGGTGAACCGGCCCATCGTGGTACGGATCATGAAGATCACGAAGGCGATGAGACCGCCGGTCACGTGCAGACCGTGGAAGCCGGTGGTGAGGTAGAACATCGACCCGTAACCGTCTTCGTTGATCTTCACACCCTCGTGCACCAGGGTCCGGTACTCGTTCAGCTGACCGAGCACGAAGATCAGACCCATCACGAAGGTGATCGTGAACCACCGGCGCAGGGCGTGGACGTCGCCGCGCTCGGCCGCGAACACGCCGATCTGGCAGGTGATCGAGGAGAGCACCAGGATCACCGTGAACGTGGTCGCGTACGGGATGTTCAGCACCTCGGTGTGCTTCTCCCACTGCTCCGGCGCCGCAGCGCGGATGGAGAAGTACATGGCGAACAGCGCCGCGAAGAACATGAGTTCGCTGGAGAGCCACACGATCGTCCCGACGCTGACCATGTTGGGTCGGGTCAGGGAGTGGATCCGGCTCTTGTCAATGGCTGGGGCCGCAGTCACGCGGTCATTATTGCCCCTGACCGGGACCGACGATCAGCGGGGTGCCAAACCCGGCCCTTTCGTGGCCCGATCGTGGTGGTCCGCTTCGCCTGACCTACCCTGAAAAGCGTGCTGAACGTCGATCAGATCCGCGCCGTCACCTCGGCTGTTCCGGCGACGCTGGCGGCGGGAGGCGAGGGCGCCCCGCCGCCGTTCACCGTGACCCGGGTGTTCACCGAGACCCGGCTGGACAGCTGGCTCACGCTGGGCATCGTCCTGGCCGCCGGCCTCTACCTCTACGGGGTGCACCGGCTGCGGCTGCGCGGCGACCGGTGGCCGGTCATCCGTACCGTGTCGTTCCTCGGCCCCGGCCTCGGCGGCATCGCGCTGGTCACGCTCACCGGACTCGGCGCGTACGACACCGCGCTGCTCTCGGTGCACATGGTCCAGCACATGGTGCTGTCCATGGTCGCGCCGATCTTCCTGGCGCTTGGCGCCCCGGTGACGCTGGCGCTGCGCACGCTGCCGGTGCGGCCCCGCAAGCGGCTGCTCGCGATCGTGCACAGCAAGGTGATCCGGGTCTACAGCTTCCCGCTTGTGGCGTTCGCCATCTTCGTGGTGAACCCGTTCGCGCTGTACTTCACCGACCTCTACGAGTTCACCCTGCGCCACGAGTGGGCGCACGAGCTGGTCCACGCGCACTTCATCGCCACCGGCTGCGTCTTCTTCTGGCCGCTGCTCGGCCTGGACCCGCTGCCCGGCCGCTGGCCGTACCCCGGTCGCGCGCTGCTCATGCTGCTCTCGGTGCCGTTCCACACGGTCCTCGGGCTGACCATCATGCAGAGCACCACGCTGTTCGGCGGCGACTGGTACCCGTCGCTCAACCTGTCCTGGTCCGACCCCTGGAACGACCAGGTGGTGGCCGGCGGCATCCTGTGGGCCGGCGGCGAGTTCGTCAGCGTCACCATGCTCGCTGTCCTGGTCGTCCAGTGGGTCAAGCAGTCCGAGCGCGAGGCCCGCCGGCTCGACCGCGAACTGGACCGCCAGGAGGCCCGCCAGCGCGCCGCGGAGGCGAGCGCCTGAGGCCCGTTCCGGGGTACGCCCCGAGCCCGGCCGGGCGGGCCGACGGCCCGGATGTGACAACGGCTACGATCAGCGGGCAGCTACGAGGTGGGAGCCACGTCACGATGAGCGATCGTCTTTGCACCGTCCTGCTCTACAGCGACGACCCGAAGGTCCGCGACCGGATGCGACTCGCCGTGGGCACCCGGCCGGCACCGGGAATCGAGATCGAGTTCGTCGAGGCCGACGACTACAACGCGTGCATCCGGCTGGTCGACGACTACGAGATCGACCTGCTCCTGCTCGACGGTGAGGCGAGCCCGGGCGGCGGCATCGGCATCGCCCGCCAGATCAAGGACGACCGAGACGACGCGCCGCCGACCTGCGTGGTGCTGGCCCGCGCCGCCGACCGCTGGCTGGCCGCGTACGCCGAGGTCGACGCCACTCTCACCCACCCGCTGGACCCGGTGGTCGCCGGCAGCACCGTGGCGGAGCTGCTGCGCCGCACCCACGCCGCGGCCTGACCCCGGCCTTCGCGCGCCACGGCGACGCGGCCGTGGCGTGCCCCAACCGCTTTCCTCACGCCGCTCGGGAGGCCCGTCATGGGCGAACGGACCTGGCCGCTTCTGCTCAACGCGCTGCTGCGCGGCGAGGAGCTCTCCACCGCCGACACGGCGTGGGCGATGGGCGAGATCATGGCCGGCTCGGCCACCCCGGCGCAGATCGCCGGGTTCGCCGTGGCGCTGCGCACCAAGGGCGAGACGCCCGCCGAGCTGGGCGGCCTGGTCGAGACCATGCTGACCCGCGCGGTGCCGGTGCACCTGCCCGAGGACGTACGCGCGAGCGCGCTGGACGTGGTCGGCACCGGCGGCGACCTCGCGCACACGGTGAACATCTCCACCATGGCGGCGCTCGTGGTCGCCGGGGCCGGGGTGCGCGTGGTCAAGCACGGCAACCGGGCCGCCTCCTCCTCCTGCGGCACCGCCGACGTGCTGGAGCAACTCGGCGTCCCCCTTGATCTGGCGCCCGAGCAGGTGGCCCGCTGCGTCACCGAGGCCGGCATCGGTTTCTGCTTCGCCGCCCGCTTCCACCCCGGCATGCGCCACACCGGCCCGGTCCGCCGCGAGATCGGCGTACCCACCGCGTTCAACTTCCTCGGCCCGCTGACCAACCCGGCGCGGCCCCGCGCGGGTGCCGTGGGCTGCTTCGACAAGCGGATGGCCCCGGTGATGGCCGCCGTCTTCGCGGCCCGTGGCGACTCCGCGATCGTGGTACGCGGCGAGGACGGCCTGGACGAGTTCAGCACCGGCGCCCCCACCCGGGTCTGGGTGGCCCAGCAGGGCACCGTCACGGAGGCCCTGCTGGACGCCGCGGAGCTCGGGGTGCCCCGGGCCACCCTGGCCGACCTGCGCGGCGGCGACGCGGTCTACAACGCCGACGTGGTACGCCGGCTGCTGGCGGGTGAGACCGGCCCGGTACGGGACGCGGTGCTGGTCAACGCGGCTGTGGCGCTGGCGACCCAGGGCCCGCTCGACGGCGATCTGCACGAGGCGCTGCGGGCCAACCTGGACCGCGCCGCCGAGGCGGTCGACTCGGGCGCCGCAGCGGCAGCGCTGGAGCGCTGGCTCGAGGTGGCGCGCGCCGCCTGACGGCGGCCTGACGCGGGTGTTGTCATACCCGCGTGCCAAACTACACGGGAGTTATTTTCCGTTTTGGACCTGCGATCCAGCCGAGCCTTTGGTCCACCGGCCGGCGGCTTCCCGCCCCGACCGGTGCCCGGAGCGAGAGGAGCCACCCGTGTCTGACCGCGAGCTGCACTGTGACACCTGCGAGGGCGTCGTGCTGTTCGAGGCGCCGCCGTGCGGCGACGGGCACGGCGCCGACTGCCCGGAGCTGATCTGCACCGGTTGCGGCGCGGCAGTGGTGATCGCCACCTTCACGTTCCGTCCGACCCGCTTGTCCAGCCGCCGCGCCCCTCGCCGGCCGTCCCACCCCAAGGCCGCCTGACCTCCACTCGCCCCCCACCCCCTCCCCTCCCCGCCACGCCCGACAGCCCCACCGTCCGCCGCTCGTGATCAAGGAGTTTGTGTCACCCACGGTCGTCCAACGGACACAAACTCCTTGATCACCGCTTACTGGCCGGCAGGTGGCGGGCGGGCACCCCCTCCGAAGCGGTGATCAAGGGGTTTGTGTCACCGGCCGCGCGTGAAAGTGCCGCAAAATCCTTGGTCAACGGGGACGGGCGGCGCGGGAGCGCACGGTGACCGACGCTCGCCGGGGGGCGCAGGGGGGTGTGGGGCCTTGGGCGGGAGTGCCGGCGGTGGGCCGTCACGGCACCCGGCGTTGGGAGCGGACTGCGGTTCCGCCCATCGGACGAGCCGCGCGGCGAAGGGAAAGCGGCAGGCCCGCCGCCCCGGTGGGGTGGCGGGCCTGCTGTGGTGCTCGGGTCAGTGCTCGGCGGTACGGCGGGTGCCCGAGTAGTACTCGAACAGGAGCCCGCAGCTGGCGAAGACGACCGCCACCAGGCCCAGTCCCAGCAGCCAGAACTGCCAGAACACCAGGCCCAGGCCGGCGATCGCGGCGGCCAGCGCCAGGCCGAACGGCCAGTAGCTACCGGGGCTGAAGAAGCCGACCTCGCCGGCGCCGTCGGCGATCTCGCCGTCCGGCCGGTCCTCGGGGCGCAGGTCGATACGGCGGGAGACGAACCAGAAGAAGCCGCCGCACATCGCGCAGAGCAGGAAGGACAGGAGCAGCGCCACAGTGCCGATCCACTCGATGTGGCCGCCGCTGTCGCCGTACGTCCAGGCGCCGTAGAGGATCGTCGCGCCGAGGAGGAACGTGGCGATGGTCAGGAAGATCTTCCACTCGGTCTTCATGCCGAACCCCTCAGCTTCCCGCGCCGGCCGACGCGTCGGACGGGTTGAAGTTGTTCACGTCGCGCCGGGTGTCGAACGGCTTCGTCTCGGTGGCGTACTCTTCCTCACCGATCTCGCCGAGCGCCTCCTGGGTCGACTTGCCGGCCTTCTTGGCCGCCAGGAACTGGTCGTACTTCTCCGGCGAGACGACCCGCAGCTCGAAGTTCATGAAGGCGTGGTAGCTGCCGCACAGCTCGGCGCAGCGGCCGACGAACGCGCCCTCCTGGTCGATGCTGGAGACCTCGAACGTGTTGCGCACGTTGCCCGGCATGACGTCACGCTTGAACAGCAGCTCCGGCACCCAGAACGAGTGGATGACGTCGCGGCTGGTCTCCTCGAAGCGGATCGAGCGCCCGCTGGGCAGCACCAGGATCGGGATGACCTCGCTGGTGCCGAGCACCGAGGCGACGGTGTTGGCCTCCGGGCCCTGGCCGTCGCGGTAGTTGAACTGCCAGTTCCACTTGAACGCGACGACCTCGACGGTGACGTCCGGGTTCCTCGACTGCTTGTTCACGTCGGTCTGCACGACCGCCGTGTAGTAGAAGAGCACGGAGACCACGAGGATCGGCGCGATGGTGTAGAGGAACTCCATCGGCAGGTTGTAGCGGGTCTGCACCGGCAGCTCGTTGCCGCGCTTGCGGTAGCGGACCACGCACCAGAAGATCAGGCCCCACACGAACACGCCGACGGCGAGCGCCGCGATGCAGGACGCGATCCACAGGTCGTACATGCGCTGCGACTCGGGCGTGATGCCGCCCTGCGGCCAGCCGAACCCGCCGAACGCCTTGCCGACGTCACAGCCGGTGAGCGAGACCAGCAGCACCGCCGCGCCGAGACCGAGCCCGGCGATTCGACCAGCACCACGCCGCCGACGCACACCGGCCCCCGGGGAAGCGCTGTCCCGTACGGCCGAGCGCCGTACCTCCGAACTCCTTGCGACCACCTGGTCCTGCCTCCCTAGCGCGCCGCGGCGGTTGTTCTCCCTGACACCGACGGCAAAGGCGTCACCGACGGTCGCAGATTACTCGACCATGACCGGCCAGGCCGTCTTGGGGTCGCTGTCCACCCCCTTCGGGGGGATCTTGGGCGTAACCGGGCGATAGCGTGGAACCTCATGAGCGCCTCCCCGGTCTACCTGGACGCCGCCACCGCGGCCCCGCTGCATCCGGTCGCGCGGCAGGCGATGCTGGCCGCCCTGGACGACGGCTGGGCCGACCCGGCCCGGCTCTACTCGGCGGCCCGCCGCGCCCGCCAGCTCCTCGACGCCGCCCGGGAGGCCGCCGCGCAGACGCTCGGCGTCCGCGCCGACGAGCTGTCCTTCACCCCCAGCGGTACGGCGGCAGCACACGCCGCGGTGCTCGGTGGCCTGGCCGGGCGGCGGCGGGCCGGCGCGACCCTGGTGCACTCTGCGATCGAGCACTCGGCGGTGCTGCACGCCGCGCAGCGGCACACCGCAGGTGGCGGCGCGGCGGTGTCCGTACCCGTGGACCGCTCTGGCCGGCTGGACCTGGACGCCTGGGCGGCGGCGGTGGCCGAGCCCGGAGTGGCCCTCGCGGCGCTGATCGGGGCCAGTCACGAGGTGGGCACTGTGCAGCCGGTGCCCGCCGCGGCAGAGCTGTGCGCGGATGCGGGCGTGCCGCTGTACGTGGACGCGGCACAGCTGGCCGGCCGGGTGCCGCTGCCGGCGGGCTGGTCGGTGCTGACCGCCAGCGCGCACAAATGGGGCGGGCCGCCCGGTGTGGGGCTGCTCGTGGTGCGCAAGGGCACCCGCTGGGAGTCGCCGTACCCGGACGACGAGCGGGAGTCGGGGCGTACCCCCGGGGTGGTGAACCTGCCGGCGGTGGTCGCGGCGGCGGCTAGCCTGCGCGCGGCGGCGGCCGACGCGGCGGCCGAGGCGGCCCGGCTGGGCCCGCTGGTGGACCGGATCCGGGCGCGGGTGGCGGCCGAGGTGCCGGACGTGGAGGTGGTCGGCGACCCGGTGGACCGGCTGCCGCACCTGGTGACGTTCTCCTGCCTGTACGTCGACGGCGAGGCGCTGCTGCACGCGCTGGACCGGCGCGGGTTCGCGGTGTCCTCCGGGTCGTCCTGCACGTCCTCGACGCTGCGCCCGTCACACGTGCTGGAGGCGATGGGGGTGCTGTCGCACGGCAACGTACGGGTGTCGCTGCACCGGGAGACCACCGAGGCGGACGTGGACCGGTTCCTGGCCGAGCTGCCCGGGATCGTGGCGGACCTGCGGGCGGAGGCCGGGGTGACGGACCTGTGAGCGCGAGGAGTGAGCCGCTCCTGCGAGCCCCGCAGTCGGGAACGGAGATGGCACTGTGAGCGCGAGGAGTGAGCCGCTCCTGCGAGCACCGCAGTCGGGAACGGAGATGGCACTGTGAGCGAGCCGGACGAGGTGCTGGACTGCCGGGGGCAGCGCTGCCCGCTGCCGGTGATCAATCTCGCCCGGCTGGTGCCCGGCCTGCCGGCCGGCGCGGTGGTGCGGGTGCTGGCCGACGACCCGGCGGCGGCCGTCGACATCCCGGCGTGGTGCCGGATGCGCGGCCACGAGTTCCTGGCGGCGCACGAGGGGCCCGCCTACGACGTCCGCGTGTAAGGAAGGGCCCCTTCTTAACGCCTCCGGTAGAGGAAGGGCCCCTTGTTAACGCACGCCGCCGGCAGTCAGCGCAGGTAGGCGAGGATGCCGGGCAGGGGGTCGGCCTCCACCGCGGTGTCGACCACCAGACGCGGGCCGATCAGCGGCTCGTACTCGGCCCGGCGGCGCAACGTCAGCTCCCAGGTGCCGTCCTCGGACGGGCGCGCCTCGACCCGGCGGCGGTGCTCCGCCTCGTCGCCGCAGTGCACCTCGATCACCCGCAGCGGCACCCCGGCCCGTTCGGCCACGTCGTGCCAGAGGCCCCGGGCACTGGCGACCGGGTTCACCGCGTCGACGACAACGCTGAACCCCAGGCCGAGCTGTACCTCGGCCAGCCCGGCGACAGCGCCGTAGGCGGCCATCCCGGGCACGTCACCGGTGAGCCCGTAGCGGTGCAGGGCGCGCTCGACCGGGTCGACCGGCAGGACCGGGGCGCGCAGCGCGGCGCCGACCCGGGCGGCCAGGGTGCTCTTTCCCACACCCGGCAGCCCGGCGAACGCGACGAGCACCGGCTGGCCGGAGCCGGGGCGGGCCGCGTTCGGGTCCAGCCCGCCGGCCGGGCCGGTCACAGCAGGTGCGGCCGGACGTCCTCGGCGGCCGCGTCCCCGTACGACTCGGCGAGTCGCTTCACGAACAGGTCCCGGCGGACCTCGTACTCCTGACCGCCGAAGTTCTCCAGCACGAGCGCGGCGAGCAGGCAGCCGACCTGGGCCGCCCGCTCCAGGCCGACGCCCCAGTCGAGCGCGGCGAAGAAGCCGGCCCGGAAACCGTCGCCGACACCTGTCGGGTCGACCGCCTGGATCTCCCGCGCGATCGGCACCCGGAACGAGCCGATCTCCCGGCCGGCGATCTCCACGCCCTGCTTGCCGAGCGTGGTGACCCGCACCTTGACCCGGTCGAGCAGCTGCTCGTCGGTCAGGCCGGCCTTGCTCTGCAGCAGCGACTTCTCGTACTCGTTCGTCATCAGGTAGTCGGCGCCCTCGACCAGGCCGAGCACGTCCGCGCCGTCCATCCGGGCGAGCTGCTGCGACGGGTCGGCGACGAAGGAGTAGCCGCGGTCCCGGCACTCGCCCGAGTGCCGGATCATCGCGGCCGGGTCGTTGGCGCTGACCAGCACCAGGTCCAGGCCGCCGAGGCGCTGCGCCACCGGAGCGAGCTCGATGTTGCGGGCCTCGCTCATCGCCCCGGCGTAGAAGGAGGCGATCTGGCACATGTCGGTGTCGGTGGTGCAGACGAAGCGTGCCGTGTGCGCGACCTCGCTGACGTGCACCGAGTCACAGTCGACGCCGTGGCGCTCCAGCCAGGAGCGGTAGTCGGCGAAGTCGGCGCCGACCGCGCCGAGCAGCACCGGGCGCAGCCCGAGCTGGGCCATGCCGAAGGCGATGTTCGCCGCGGTGCCGCCGCGCCGGAGCACCAGCTCGTCGACGAGGAAGGACAGCGAGACCTTGTCGAGCTGGTCGGCGATGAGCTGGTCGGCGAACCGGCCGGGGAAGCTCATCAGGTGGTCGGTCGCGATCGAGCCGGTCACGGCGATCTTCATGTCAGCCCTCGGGGTCGGGAGCACGGCGCGGTCAGCCTACCGGCCCCCGGGCCGTGCGGACGGCCGTCGGTCGCCAACCGGTCGATCAGCGCACATCCGAAGTCGCGCGCGGGAGGTACGACGCAGCGGCGGGCCGCCCCGTTCGGGGGCGGCCCGCCGCTGCGGTCGGTCAGTCGACTCAGCTGAAGGAGTCGCCGCAGGCGCAGGAGTTGCCCGCGTTCGGGTTGTCGATGGTGAAGCCCTGGGCGTCGATCCGGTCGGCGAAGTCGATGGTGGCGCCGGTCAGGTAGGGGGCGCTCATCCGGTCGACGACGACCTCGACACCGTCGTAGTCGGTGACGACGTCACCGTCGAGCGAGCGCTCGTCGAAGAACAGCTGGTACCGCAGGCCGGAGCAGCCACCCGGCTGCACCGCGACCCGGAGCCGCAGGTCGTCGCGGCCCTCCTGCTCGATCAGGGCCTTGACCTTCTGCGCCGCGACGTCGGTGAGGACGACGGTGCTGGGGGCCTTGGCCTCGGTCGACTCGGTCTGCGCTGGCGTGGTCACGTGGAAGTCTCCCTGCGCGGTATAGGTCCGGACGTCCTGGCCAACGCCGCACGTCCGCCAGTGATTCCCGGTGTGGTCCGTCTTTCGATCGTACGCCGCCTCCGGCGCCACCACCCGGCGGCGTGAGCAGCGGAACCGGTCAGCGGCTCCATTGCCGGGCCAGCCGGGCGCCGAGCGCGCGCAGCCCCTCGGCCGGGCGGGTCATCGCCGCGTCCACTCCCCCGTGCTCCTCGCCGCCGAAGTGCTCGACCAGGCTGTGTGCCTCGGTCACCCCGGCCGCGGCGGCCTCCCGCCGCCCGGTGCTCACCCGTCCCGCCAGCACCACGCAGGGCACGCCCCGGTCCCGGGCGGCCCCGGCCACGCCGGCCACCACCTTGCCGCGCAGCGACTGGTGGTCGAACGAGCCCTCGCCGGTGATCACCAGGTCGGCGGCGTCGAGCGCGGCGTCCAGCCTCACCGCGCGGGTGACCAGCCCGATGCCGGACTCGCACCGGCCGCCCAGCGCCAGGACCGCCGCGCCGAGACCGCCGGCCGCACCGCCGGACGGCAACGCGCCCAGCCCGGACGGGCAGCCCGGCAGCCGCTCGGTGAGCACCTGCGCCCAGCGGGTCAGCGCGGCGTCCAGCAGCAGCACGTCGGCCCGGTCGGCACCCTTCTGCGGGCCGAAGACGCTGCTCGCGCCGTGCAGCCCGAGCAGCGGGTTGTCCACGTCGGTGGCGGCGACGAGCGTCACGCCGCGCAGCCGGGGCTCGCCGTCGAGCGCGGCCACCTCGGCCAGCGCCGCGCCGCCGTACGGCAGGGCCCGGCCCGCGCCGTCCAGCGGCGTGACACCCAGCGGTACGAGCATCCCCGCGCCGCCGTCGTTGGTGGCCGAGCCGCCCAGCCCCACCACCACAGTCCGCGCGCCCGCCTCGACCGCGGCGGCGACGAGCAGCCCCAGCCCGTAGGAGGTGGTGGCCTTCGGGTCACGTTCGGCGGCGGCGAGCAGGTGCAGTCCGCACGCCTGCGCGCTCTCCAGGTACGCCGTGCCGTCGTCGGTGAGCAGGATCTCACCGGCGGCCGGGCGGCCCAGCGGGTCGACGGTGGGCACCGGCAGCCGGCGTCCGCGCAGTGCCCCGGCGAGCACGTCGACGAACCCCGGCCCTCCGTCGGCCAGCGGCCGGACCAGCAGTTCGTCGCCGGGGGCGACGTCCCGCCAGCCCTCGGCCACCGCGGCGGCCACGTCGGGGGCCGGCAGCGTGCCGGCGAACTTGTCCGGGCAGAGCAGCACGCGCATGCGCAGCAGTGTGGCAGGCCACATCCGACGCGGCTGCGGCGCGGGCGCGCTGTGCGACCATGGGGGGCGTGACTTCGACCTGGGTTGAGCCGTCCAACACCGCCACGGCGCTGCTGCTCCTCGGCCGCGGCAGCGACCCCGCCACCGAGCGTGGCGTGGAGTGTCCGGGTGATCTCCCCGCTCCGAGCGACCCCGGCCTGGTGGCCCGCGCCGCCGCCGCGAAGGCCGCGCTCGGCACCAAGGTGTTCGTCCTGGGCCACCACTACCAGCGCGACGAGGTGATCCAGTTCGCCGACGTGACAGGCGACTCGTTCAAGCTGGCCCGGGAGGCGGCGGCCCGCCCGGACGCGGAGTACATCGTCTTCTGCGGCGTGCACTTCATGGCCGAGAGCGCGGACATCCTCACCTCGGACGCGCAGAAGGTGATCCTGCCCGACCTCGCGGCCGGCTGCTCGATGGCCGACATGGCGGTGCTGTCGCAGGTCGAGGCCGCGTGGGACACGCTCACCGATCTGGGCATCGCGGCGGACACCGTCCCGGTGACGTACATGAACTCCTCGGCCGACATCAAGGGCTTCGTCGGCCGCAACGGCGGCGTGGTCTGCACCTCGTCGAACGCCAAGCGGGCCCTGGACTGGGCCTTCGAGCAGGGCCGCAAGGTGCTGTTCCTGCCCGACCAGCACCTGGGTCGCAACACCGCGGTGCTGGAGATGGGCTTCTCGCTCGACGACTGCGTGCTCTACGACCCGCACAAGCCGAACGGCGGGCTGACCCCGGAGCAGCTGCGCGACGCGAAGATGATCCTGTGGCGCGGCCACTGCTCGGTGCACGGACGGTTCACGCTCGACAGCGTCAACGACGTGCGCGAGCGGGTGCCGGGCGTGAACGTGCTGGTGCACCCGGAGTGCCGCCACGAGGTGGTGAACGCCGCCGACCTGGTCGGCTCGACCGAGTTCATCATCCGGACCATCGAGGCGGCCCCGGCCGGCTCGGCGTGGGCGGTGGGCACCGAACTGAATCTGGTCCGCCGGCTCGCGCTGGCCCACCCGGACAAGCAGATCATGTTCCTCGACCGGGCGGTCTGCTACTGCTCGACGATGAACCGCATCGACCTGCCGCATCTGGTCTGGGCACTGGAGGAGCTGGTCGCCGGTCGGGTGGTGAACCAGATCACCGTCGATCCGGCGACCGCTCGACACGCCCGGTCGGCGCTGGACCAGATGCTCGCGCTCCCGGGAGCTTGATCACCGTCGGTGACGCAGCTGGCACGGAAACGCACCTGACACCCCGGTTCGTGCCCTCGCTGGCGATGTGACCGATTCCATTTCCGTCACGGAGGGCTATGCTGCCGGGGCGACGACACACGCGGCCCGTTTTCCCATGACCGCGTTCCGGGTAGCGATGAACTTCGTGCACCCATCACTAGACACGGCAGCACCCAACGCGCTGGAGGTTGCGTTGACCGACGACGTCCTGGTCGTACACGGAGGTACTCCGCTCGAAGGGCGGATCCGCGTGCGCGGCGCGAAGAACCTGGTGTCCAAGGCGATGGTGGCCGCCCTGCTGGGCGACACACCCAGCCGGCTGTTCGACGTGCCACGCATCCGTGACGTCGAGGTCGTCCGCGGCCTGCTCGGCCTGCACGGCGTCAAGGTCAGCGACGGCGACGAGGAGGGCGAGCTCGTCTTCGACCCCTCGAACGTCGAGAGCGCCAGCACCGACCAGATCAACGTGCACGCCGGGTCCAGCCGGATCCCGATCCTGTTCTGCGGCCCGCTGCTGCACCGGCTCGGCCACGCCTTCATCCCCGACCTGGGCGGCTGCCACATCGGCCCGCGCCCGATCGACTTCCACCTCCAGGCGCTGCGTGAGTTCGGCGCCACCGTCGAGAAGACGCCGGAGGGACTGCACCTGTCCGCGCCCAACGGGCTGCACGGCACGAAGTTCTCGCTGCCGTACCCGAGCGTGGGCGCCACCGAGCAGGTGCTGCTCACCGCGGTGATGGCCGAGGGCGTCACCGAGCTGCGCAACGCGGCGGTCGAGCCGGAGATCGTCGACCTCATCTGCGTGCTGCAGAAGATGGGCGCGATCATCAAGGTGCACACCGACCGGGTGATCGAGATCCAGGGCGTCAAGAAGCTGCACGGCTACACCCACCGGCCGATCCCGGACCGGATCGAGGCGGCGAGCTGGGCGGCGGCGGCGCTGGCCACCCGCGGCCACGTCGAGGTGCTGGGCGCCCAGCAGGCCGACATGATGACCTTCCTGAACATCTTCCGGTCGGTCGGCGGCGAGTACGAGGTCACCGACCTGCGCCCGCCGCGCGGCGGCAGCCCCGGCCAGGAGGGCGGCATCCGGTTCTGGCACCCGGGCGGCGAGCTGAACGCGGTGGCGCTGGAGACCGACGTGCACCCGGGTTTCATGACCGACTGGCAGCAGCCGCTGGTGGTCGCGCTCACCCAGGCCCGTGGCCTGTCGATCGTCCACGAGACGGTCTACGAACAGCGGCTCGGCTACACCGAGGCGCTGAACACGATGGGCGCCAACATCCAGGTCTACCGGGACTGCCTCGGCGGCACCCCGTGCCGCTTCGGCCGGCGCAACTTCAAGCACTCCGCGGTGATCGCCGGGCCGAGCAAGCTGCACGCGGCCGACCTGGTCATCCCGGACCTGCGGGCCGGTTTCAGCCACCTGATCGCGGCGCTGGCCGCCGAGGGCACCTCCCGGGTGTACGGCGTGGACCTGATCAACCGGGGCTACGAGGACTTCGAGGCCAAACTGGCCGACCTCGGCGCGCACGTCGAGCGTCCCTGACCGTCCCGCCCGCCCGACCCGGCCGCGTCCGGTGCACCCGTGATGTGCACCTGGCGCGGCCGGTTGGCTACCCTTGCCGCGTGCCGTCGCTGTTTCGCCGCAAGTCCGCCGACCTCGTCGAGGATTCCGTCACCACTGTGACGGCCGACGAGGAGTCCGCCGCCGCCCGCCCCCGGGGCTACACGCCCAGCAAGAAGGAGCTCGGGCAGGTCACGCCGAAGCGTCCGGTCGCCGGCCGCCGGCCGACCGCGCCGGCCAAGCCGCTGACCAAGGAGGAGGCCCGCGCGCAGCGTCGCGCCGCCCGCGCCGAGGCGGCGGCCGAGTTCCGCCGCGAGGGCGGCCCGCGTGACAGGGGCCCGGAGCGGCTGCTGGCCCGCAACGTGGTCGACTCCCGGCGCACGATCGGCACATGGTTCTTCGGCGGCGCGCTGATCGTGCTGTTCGGCTCCAACCAGGCCATGCCGCCGATCGTGCGGCTGCTGTCGAACGTGCTCTGGGGCGCGCTGGCCCTCGGCGTGCTGATCGACTCGGTGCTGATCTCCCGGAAGATCAAGCGGCTGGTCCGCGAGCGCTTCCCCAAGAGCACCGAGAAGCTCGGCTCGCTCTACTTCTACGCGATCATGCGGTCGATCACGTTCCGCCGGATGCGTGCGCCCGCACCCCGGGTGAACATCGGCGACAAGGTCTGACCGACCCCGGACCGGCCCTTTCCCGCCCCGGCGGGGAGGGGCCGTCGTCGTTGTCAGGCCACCCCGAGCAGGCGCAACACCCCGGTGGTGGCCGCCGCCGCGACCACGACCAGCACGAACGGGGCCCGGCGCCAGGCGAGCAGCAGGCCGACGAGCACTCCGGCGGGCCGGGCGTAGCCGGCGAAGCCGCCGGCCTCGGTGAGCGCCGCGGTGGCGGCGAGCGCGGCCAGCAGCGTCGCGGCGCCGACCGGCAGCAGGTGGCGGGCCCATTCGGGCAGGTCCAGCCGGTCCCGCAGCAGCACACCGGCGACCCGGAAACCGTAGGTGCCGGCGGCCAGCGCGAGGATCACCGCGATCAGCACGAGACCTCCCACGCCCGCACGCTCCGGCCGTCAGCCGCCTCGCCGGCGGTCCCGTCCGGGGCGGCGTCCCGGTCGGACGGCACGGCATCCGCGTCCAGCAGCGCGGCATCCGCGCCGGGCCGTGCGGCATCCGCGCCGGGCCGTGCGGCGTTCGCGCCGGGCGGTGCGGCATCCGCGTCGTCCGCCGCGGCGGGTGAGCGGCGGCGGGCCAGCAGCGGCAGGGCCAGCGCGGCGAGCGCGAGCAGCACCGGCAGCCCGGCCGGCAGCAGCGGGGTCGCCAGCACGGCGAGTACGGCGCCGAGAATCGCCACCCGGCGGGTCTCCCGGTCGCGCAGGCTGGGCAGCAGCAGGGCGGCCAGTCCGGCCGGGAACGCGGCGTCGAGTCCCAGGGCGGCCGGGTCGCCGGCCGCGCCACCGGCGAGCACGCCGAGCGCGGTGCCGGCGTTCCAGGCGAGGAACAGCAGCACCCCGGCGAGCCAGAACGCCCGGCGCCGCTGCGGCCCGGCCGGACGGGCCAGCGCGAACGCCGTCGCCTCGTCGGTCATCAGGTGGCTGCCGAGCAGCCGCTGCGTCCGCCGGGTGCCCAGCGCGCCGCCGAGAGCCAGGCCGAACGGCAGGTGCCGGGCGTTCAGGAGCAGGCCGGCGAGGACGGCCGCGAGCGGGCTGCCGGCCGCGACGAGCCCGACGGCCATGAACTGGGCGCCCCCGGCGTAGACCAGCACCGACATGGCCAGCGTGGCCCAGACCGGCAGGCCGGCGGCCACCGCCATGGCACCGAACGACGCGCCGACGGCGAGCATCGCCGCGCCGATGGCGGCGACGTCGCGGAGCACCCGGGCGTCGCCCGTTCGGTATGCCGTACGCATGTCCATTATCCTGAACGGGAACACGCTTGTTCGTCAAACCGAACAAACCGACCGATGGAGCGAACACATGGCGATAGACCCCGCTCCCCCGCTCGCCACCATCGCCGCCGCGCTGCGCCGCGAGCGCGAGCGGGCGGGCCTGTCGCTGACCGAGCTGGCCCGCCGCGCCGGGATCGCCAAGTCCACCCTGTCCCAGTTGGAGTCCGGCGCCGGCAACCCCAGCGTGGAGACGCTCTGGGCGCTCGGCGTCGCGCTGGACGTACCGTTCAGCCGCCTGGTCGAACCGCCCACCGCCGCCGTCCGGGTGGTACGCGCCGGGCAGGGGCCCCGGATCCGGTCCGAGCACGCTGACTTCTCGGCCACCCTGCTCGCCGCCGGAGCGCCGCACGCCCGGCGCGACGTCTACGTGATGGAGCTAGAACCCGGCGCGGTACGGATCGCCGAGGCGCACACCCCGCGCAGCGTCGAGCACGTCGTGGTCGCCGCCGGCCGGATGCGCGTCGGCCCGGAGGCCGACCCGGTCGAGCTGGGACCCGGCGACTACGCCGCCTTCCCCGGTGACATCCCGCACCGGTACGAGGCGCTGGCCCCCGGTACCTTCGCCGTACTCGTCATGGAGCACCCGTGACCGCTGACGTCTCGGCCGGCGCCCGGTAGAGCCGCGTCACCACCTCCTCGATGTCCGGCTCCACGATCGAGATGTCCCGCAGCGTGGTCAGGCCGGCCAGCCCGGCCACCACCTCGGCGACGCTCGCCCGCTCCAGCGCGAAGACCAGCCGCCGCCCGTCCGCCTCCACCCGCTGCACCGGGGCGCCGGGCAGCACCGGCGGCTCGGGCAGCGCCGCGTCCAGCTCGGCGACCACCATCCGGCGCGAGCCGTACCGGCGGTGCAGCTCGGCGATCGACCCGTCGTGCACCACCCGACCGTGGTCGATCACCACGAGCCGCCGGCACAGCCGCTCGATGTCGGCCAGGTCGTGCGTGGTGAGCACGAGCGTGGTGTCCCCGGCCCGGCCCAGCTCGGCCAGGAAGCCGCGTACCGCCTGCTTGCTGACCACGTCCAGGCCGATCGTCGGCTCGTCCAGGAACAGCACCTCCGGGCCGTGCAGCAGCGCCGCGGTCAGCTCGCCGCGCATCCGCTGACCCAGCGAGAGCTGCCGGACCGGAGTGTCCAGGAACCCGTCCAGGTCGAGCAGTTCCCGGCAGCGCGCCAGCCGGGCCGCGTGCTCGCCGGCCGGCACCCGGTAGACGTGCCGCAGCAGGTCGAACGAGTCCCGCAGCGGCAGGTCCCACCAGAGCTGCGAGCGCTGCCCGAACACCACACCGATGCGCAGCGCCAGCCGGGTCCGGTCGGCCACCGGGCGCAGCCCGCACACCCGGGCCCGCCCCGCCGACGGTGTCAGCACGCCGGTGAGCATCTTCAGCGTGGTCGACTTCCCGGCGCCGTTCGGGCCGATGTAGCCGAGCATCTCGCCGCGCTCCACCCGCAGGTCGACCCCGTCGACGGCGGTCACCGTCCGCTTCTCGCGCCGCAGCGGCCCGGCCTTCACCCGGACCGTGAACTCCTTGCGCAGACCGTCCATCTCGATGACGCTCATGACCCCGTACTCCGGTAGTGACGGACCCCGACGCGCCAGGCCAGGGCGGCCAGCGCCGCGGCGACCACCGCGACGCCCGGCGCGGCCCAGCCCGTCCAGGGCGGCAGGCCGAGCGGGTCGGCGCGGCCCAGCAGCGCCAGCGCCGGGTGGTAGCTGACGAAGGCGAACCCCAATCCGTACGCGAACAGCGCGCGGAACCACCCGCCGTACACGGTGACCGGGTACGAGGTGAAGTCGCGCCCGCCGTAGGTGACAGCGTTCGCCAGCTCACCCGAGTCGACCCAGTAGAACGACACGGTCGCGGTCAGCACGAAGACCGACCCGAAGAAGACCACGGCGGCCAGCGGGGCGACCACCGCCAGCGCGACCCGCCCCGGCGTCCAGTCGATGCCGGCCGAGGCGAGCGCGAACAGCAGCACGGCGAGCCCGAACACGGCCCGGGACAGCTTGCGCAGCGGCAGGTCCATCAGCAGCAGTTGCGGCAGCGCCCCGAGCGGGCGTACCAGCACGGCGTCGAAGAGGCCGGTGCGCACGTACCGGGGAAGCCGTTCGATGTTGCCGACCAGCAGATCGGCGGTGGCGAAGCCGCACGACGACAGGCCGACCACGACGAGCGTCTCGCGCAGCGTGAAGCCGCCCAGCTCCCGCGTCACGCCGAAGATCACCAGGACGGTGACCACGTCGAACACGGTGGCGCCCACGTTGCCGACCAGGTCCACCACGAACGAGGTGCGGTACGACGCCTGCGACCGCGCCTGCGCACCGAGCAGCGCCCGGTACGCCCTCAGTTCAGCCAGGTCAGCCACCCTGGGCGCGCTGCCGCGCTCAGCCACCCTGGACCACCAGACGGCGTTCGGCGCGGCGCTGCACCAGCCGGCACAGCGCCAGCAGCAGCACCGCCCAGCCGGCCTGCACCGCGACCAGGGTGAGACCGGTGGCCATCGGCTCCCGCTCGACCAGCACGTCCAGCGGCACCTGGAGGATGCTGGGGAACGGCGTGGCGTACCGCAGGACCGTCTCCAGCGGGCCCGGCAGGAAGCCGAGCGGGAAGTAGAGCCCGGCCAGCACACCGGAGCCGAGCGTCCACAGGATCATCGGGCCCCGGACGTCCTGCAGCCAGTACGCGGTGGCGTTCACCAGGTAGCGGCAACCGAAGCAGACCACCACCGCGAGCAGCGCGGAGAGCAGGAACAGCGGCACCGTGGCCCAGTGCCGGGGCACGTACACGGCGAAGAAGAACGGGCCGACCACCAGCGGCGGCACCATCCGGACCAGCGACGCGAACCCGGCCCGGCCCAGGTCGGTGGCGAGGTAGCTGGTCACCGGGTGCACCGGCCGCAGCAGGTCGGCGGCCACCTCACCGGTACGGATCCGGTCGGCCAGATCGGTCCAGCCCCAGATGGCGATCACCGCGAGCAGTCCCTGACCGGCCCAGACGAACGTGGCGAGCTGCGCCCGGTCGTAGCCGGCCACGGTGCCCGCCGCGCCGGTGGCGGCGAGGAAGATGTAGCAGCGCAGGAAGCCGAACACGGTGTTCGTGCACAACCCCGCCACGGCCGCCTGACGGTAGGTCGCGTGCCGCCGGAACCCGGCCGCCGCGATCGCGCCGAATGTCCGAAACCATGGGGTAACGTGTGCGCCGGTGGGTGGTGCCACAGTGGCGGTGACCGAGCCCACGCCGTTACCCTCCTTCCGCAGCCACGACGTGCTGGACCGGGCGACTGTACCGGCATGTCCGGGCCCCAGCGCGAGAATTTCCAATGAGGTGACACCGCCGTGAGCGAGCGACGCGAGCCGGCCCCGGGGCCGTCCCGCGCGAGCGGCGGGAGGGGTTGCCGATGAGCGGCTGGGGCAGCTGGCGCGAGCCGGCCGAACCGGCCTGGGCCGCCGAGCCCACCCACGAATGGCAGCCGCAGTTCCCCGGGCAGCGCTACCCGGGTGACATCGGCATCGAGAACCTGACGCCGCGCCCCCGCGCCGTGGTCGGCCGGGCCGAGGTACGCCCGGTCAATCCCGCCGCCGACCCGGTCAGCCCGGCCGCTCCCCGTGACGCGTACCCGGTCAGCCCGGCCGGTCCACACGGCCCCTACCCGGTCAGCCCGGCTGCGCCGCACGACTCGTATCCCGTCAGCCCGGCCGGCCCGCACGGTACGCACCCGGTCAACCCGGCCGGGCCGCACGGCACGCATCCGGTCAGCCCGGCCGGTCCGCGCCGGGCCGATCCGGTCAGTCCGGCCGGCGCACATGGGCCATACCCCGTCAGTCCGGCCGGCGTTCACGGCACGTACCCCGTCAGTCCGGCCGATCCGTACGGCACGTACCCGACGAGTCCGGCGGGCCCGCGCGGGGCCGAGTCGAACGGTCCGGCGGCTTCCCGCGGGGCGTACCCGGCGGGTCGCGGCGGGTACGCACCGGACGACCGGCGTGGGCACCCGGACGGACCCGGCGCGGACGGACGGCGGCCCTGGCCGGAGGACCGGCATCGACCCGGACCGCCGGTGCCGCCCGAGCGTCTCGACCAACGCTGGACGCGCCCCGACGCCGCGCCGCGCCGGCCGTCCCAGCAAGGCTGGATGCCGGAGCCGAACGAGTTCCCGCACGCCGCCGAGCGCCGGGCCGATCGCCCGCACCCGGCCGACGGCCGGCCGGCCGCGTCGGGACAGCGGTGGGGTGCCGCGCCCGACGCGCGGCAGCCCGACCACTCCCCCACCGGGCGTCGCGAGTCTCCGTCCGACGGACGCCGTGGCGTCTTCCCGGACGACCGCCGGGAATCCCCGTCGGACGGACGGCGTGACCACGGCACCGGGCGCTCCGTCGACCGGCGCGACGGCACTGTGACTCCGCCGGTGCGGGACGCGGCGGGATGGGCCGGACCGGCGCGCGACGGCTGGCGTGAACCGCACCGTGACGGCCGGCGCGAGCCGGACCGGCGCCCTCCGGCGGACGGGCATGAGCCGGTGGACCGGCGGGAGCCGGTGGACCGGCGGGAGCCGGTGGACGGCCGCGCGCCGGGCCGGGAGGCTGCCGCGTACTCCGAGGCCCAGCGTCGCGCGCCGGAGAACGGCCGGGCGCAGACCGAGCCCGACCGCTACGGCGCCTCGCGTCCCGCTGCCGACCAGCGGTGGCACGATCAGCGTCAACCGGCCGACCGCCCCCGCCCGCACCAGGGCGAGTGGCCGATCGTCGGGCCACGTTCCCGCCCGGAGGCGGATCCACGGCAGCCGGACGAACGCCGGCGCCCGACCACGGACCGGCCGGCGGCGCAGCGGTACCCGATGCCGCCGTCCGAAGCCGCCCGCGCCGACGTACGCCACCCGGAGCAGGGCGGTTCCGGCCGTCCGGCCACCCGTCCAGCCGGCCCGGGCGACCAGCCCGACCTCGCCGGTTCCCGCGACGAGCCGCGCTCCCGGCCCTCCGCCACCCGGCCGCCCACCGCCCCGCCCCGCGCCGAGCCCGACCGGCCGCAGCCGGACCTCACCGCCCGTCCCGAGGCCCGTGCCCCGCAGTGGCCGGCACGCCCGGACGGGCACCGGCCGGGACCCGATCGGGGTCCGGCACCGCCGGCCGACCACCGTACGCCGCCGGCACCGCCGCACGACCGGCTGGCGGCGCCGGGCGATCCCCAGGCGGCACCGGGCGTACGCAGGCCGGCACCGCCGGATTCGCCCAGGTCCTCGCCGCCGGCGCAGTGGCCGGTACGGCCTGCCGCGCACCCGCCTGCCCCGGTCGGTGACGGCCGGGAGACGGCACCCGTCGAACCGGCCGCACACACGCGCCCCGACGCCCGTCCCCGGTTCAACCCGGAACGACCCGGCCCCGTGCCGCCGCCGGCTGCGCCCGTCCGCCCCGGTGACGGCCCGGCCCTGCCCCGAACCGGCGACGCCCCACGACCCACGTCTCCTGCGCCGGGGTCCGGCGTGCCTGTCGCGGGCGCCCCGGCTCCCGGCACGGGCACCCCCGTGGCGCCGTCGGCAGACCGGAGCGAAGGCGCGACCCGGCCGGGACCACAGCAGGACCGGACCGGCGATCGTCACGGCCCGCCTCCCGTCGATCGGGCGAACCCGGTTCCGGCCGCGCCGGCTCGTCCGGCACCGCCGGCCTACCCCGGCGCCACACCTGCCGGGGCGCCCGCCGACCAGTCGGCCGTACCCGCGCCGGCCGGTCCGGCCGAGCCGGCCATGCCCACGCCCACCGACCCGGTGGAGCGCCAGGTCACCCCACCGGTTCCGATCGTCTCCCGAGCCGCCGCCGAGGCGGGCGTGGCCAGCCGGCCCAACGCCGAGGCGGGCGCGACCAGCCGGCCCGAGGCCACTGTGGACGGCGCGGTCACGCCGGGCACGGCTGCCGATCGTCGTCAGTCCGAAGTAGCCGCCCTGCCCACACCGGCCACCGAGGCCGACCGTCAGGAGGGCGTCGTGGACGCCGCAACGACGGCCGGCACAGCACGGCGTGAGGCCGGGGAGACCACCGCCCGCACCGTCGAGCCGGCGGAACGGGCAGAACGGGCAGAGCACGGCCCGACGGACAAGACCTCCCCGGTCACGGCCTCCGGCGCCGAGGCGTGGTTCCGCCCGAACCAGCCCGTCCCCCCACCCTCGCAGAACGCGGAACCGTCAGAGATCTTGGAAGATTCCGGCCCTTCCGGGGGCCCTTTCGTACCAAGATCTTCGACGGACGGGGCCGAGCCGGCGACCGGCGATGCCACGCGGGGGCCAACCAACGTGGCGGCGCAACCCGTCGGCGCACCCGCCACGGCCGCCGCCACGCCGTCCGAAAGGAAGCCCGGCTCCGGGGAGTCCACAAGCAGCGTCGGCGCAGCGACATCCACCGCTGGTGGGCCGACCGGCCCCGCCCCGGAGGCGACGACCGAGCCCGCGCCCACCACCGAGCCACCGCGCGTTTCCGCACCGGCCGCCGGCACACAGGTGGACGCCGCGACGACCACCGGTCCGGCGGCCGGGCACCCGCGCACGCCCGCCCGCGCCGCTGACGACGAGCAGGGCACGCCAGGCGGGGCGCCCACGGACCCTGGAAACGCAGACCTCGGCAACGCGCATCCCGGGGACGCTGACCGCGCACCGGCAGGCGGCACGCCGATATCGGCCGACGCCGATCGTGCGGAGGTCACGCCCACCGCACCCGCAACCGGCGACAGTCCCGGCAGCACGGCGGATCCGGTCGACGCCGGCCACACCGACGTGACGCCGGCCCGGCAGGCGGCCGACGACGAACCCGCGCCCAGCCGCACCACGACCGGCGCCACCGCAACCGCCGAAGCCGACACCACGGGACCTGCCGAGGGCGGCCACACCGGCATCGCGCCCACCGAGCCCGCACCGGCAGACGAGCCTGCCACCGACACGGCCGAAACCGCCGGCACGCCGCAGGACACCCCGGTGACGCCCGCCGGGACGGCGACCGACGAGCCCGCCACCGAACCCGCCGAACCGGAGCACGACAGCGAGCCGGCAGCACGACCCGACCCGGCCGGCCGGACCGACGACGCGCCGTCTCCGCGTACCCCCGAACCGGCGGCGCCGCCCCCGGCGGACCCGGAGCAGGCCCTCGCCGCTGTCGCCTGGCGGCTGGACCCGCGGACGCTGCGCGAGGAGGCGCCCGATCCGGCGCGGCTGCGGGTCATCCGGGACGGGCTGACCGGCAAGCTGGACACGGCGCTCGACAACCGCAGCCGGGCCCGGCTGCTCAGCCTGCGCGCGGTGGCGTCCCGGGTCCTCGGTGACCTCGACGACGCGCTGGACGACGCGCGGCTGGCCGTCACGTATGCCGAGGCTACCGGCGAGTTTCGGCGGACCGCGCTGGCCCGCGCGCGGCTCGCCGAGGCGCTGCGGTGGCGGGGTGACCACGCGGAGGCGGACCGGTTGTTCGCCGAGGCGAACTCGCCGGAGCTGCCGGACCGGCTGCGCGCGCTGCTGCACGAGCACGCCGGGCGTTGCTGCTACGACCAGGGCCGGCTGACCGAGGCGTGCCTGCACTTCGAGCGGGCGCTGGACCTGCGTCACGGCGAGGACGCGCAGCTCAACGCCCGGGTCGAGGTCGCGCTGGACGCGGTCGCCGAACGGGCCGCCGCCGACGGGTTCGGGCCCGCGCCGCGCCGGCCCGAGGAGGTGCTCGGCACGCCACGTCCGCCGGTGGCGACGTTCGACGAGGAACAGCGGCTCTGGGGGTACGCGGACGCCGACGGCGAGATGGTCATCGCGCACCGGTACGCCGAGGCGCAGCCGTTCCACGAGGGACTGGCCTGGGTACGGCGACCGGAGGCGTCCCGCTGGGCGCTGATCGACACGTCCGGCGCGGCGCTGATCGAGGCGAACAACGGCTACCGGTCGGTGCTGCCCTTCTCCGACGGGCTGTCCTGGGTGTCGATGGACGGCAAGAGCCGGTGGATGGCCGTCGACCGGATGAACATCGTGAAGATCCCGCCCGGCTACGAGGAGGCCCGGCCGTTCCGCAACGGCCTGGCGGCGGTACGGCAGAACGGCGGCTGGGGCGCGGTGGACCTCGCCGGCGAGGTGGTGGTGCCGACCCGCTACCACCGGATCGGCACGCCGCTGGCGGACGGGCGGGAGGCCGACGGGTTCACCGCCGACGGACTGGCGGTGGTCGAGCTGGCCGGCCGCCGGGGCGTGGTGGACCGGACCGGACGGGTGGTGGTGACGCCCGCGTACCCGACGGTGGTGGTGCACCCGGTGGCGTTCCTGTTCGCCGCCGAGTCGGGCCGGTGGGGGGCGCTGGACCGGCGCGGCGAGCCGCTCATCGACCCGGTGCACCCGGGCCGCTCGGCGGTGGTCGCGGAGATCGACAGACTGCTGGCCGACGCCAGCCCGGTGCTCTGACCCGGGCGGGTCTAGGGTCGGAGCATGGAATTCCGTCACCTGGGCCGCTCCGGCCTGATGGTCAGCGAGATCTCGTACGGCAACTGGATCACCCACGGCTCGCAGGTGGAGGAGGACGCGGCGGTCGCCTGCGTCCGGGCCGCCCTCGACAGCGGCATCACCACCTTCGACACCGCCGACGTGTACGCGGGCACCCGCGCCGAGTCGGTGCTCGGCCGCGCGCTCAAGGGCGAGCGTCGCGAAGGGCTGGAGATCTTCACCAAGGTCTACTGGCCGACCGGTCCCGGCCGCAACGACAGGGGTCTGTCCCGTAAGCACATCATGGAGTCGATCGACGGTTCGCTGCGTCGTCTCCAGACCGACCACGTGGACCTCTACCAGGCCCACCGCTACGACTACAGCACGCCGCTGGAGGAGACGATGGAGGCGTTCGCCGACGTCGTCCACTCCGGCAAGGCGCACTACATCGGCGTCTCCGAGTGGAAGGCGTCCCAGCTGCGCGAGGCGCACGCGCTGGCCCGCGAGCTGCGCATCCCGCTGATCTCGAACCAGCCGCAGTACTCGATGCTGTGGCGGGTCATCGAGACCGAGGTCGTCCCCACCAGCGAGGAGCTGGGCATCGGCCAGATCGTCTGGTCGCCGATGGCCCAGGGGGTGCTGTCCGGCAAGTACCTGCCGGGCCAGCCGCCGCCGGCCGGCTCCCGCGCCACCGACGAGAAGTCCGGCGCGGGGTTCATCGCCCGGTTCATGACCGACGACGTGCTCACCCGGGTGCAGCGGCTCAAGCCGCTGGCCGAGCAGGCCGGGCTGACCATGCCGCAGCTCGCCGTCGCGTGGGTGCTGCAGAACCCGAACGTCGCCTCGGCGATCGTCGGCGCGTCCCGGCCGGAGCAGGTGCACGACAACGTGAAGGCGGCGGGCGTGAAGCTCGACGCCGACCTGCTCAAGGCGATCGACGAGATCGTCGAGCCGGTCACCGAGCGGGACCCGGCGAAGACCGAGAGCCCGGCCCAGCGCCCGTGACGTCGCGTCGTTCCCGGGCCGGTTCGCGCCGGCCCGGGGACGACCGGTCCGGCTACTCCCAGAAGCGGATCAGGGCGTAGCCGATCTGGTACAGCTCGCGCGGCAGGCCGAGCGCGTCGCCGACCGCGAAGACCGCGCCGAAGAACACCCTGTTGATCTGCGGGCTCCACAGCAGCGCGAACAGCAGGATGAAGCCGTACGGGGCGAACAGGTCGTACATCCGCCGGTAGGCGGGACTGAGCCAGGGCTGGAGCATGTTGCCGCCGTCCAGGCCCGGCACCGGCAGCAGGTTGAGCACGCTGGCGGTGAGCTGGAGGAACGCGAGCAGTCCGACGCCGGCCCAGAACTCCAGCGGCCCGCCCAGTTCCGGCCCCCACGCCACGGCCGCCACCAGCACCAGCGTGAACAGCACGTTCGTGGCGGGCCCGGCCAGGCTGACGAGCGTGTGCCGCAGCCGGCCGGGGATGGAGTGCCGGTCGACCCAGACCGCGCCGCCGGGCAGGCCGATGCCGCCGAGCAGCACCACGACGACCGGCAGCACGATGGACAGCAGCGGGCTGGTGTACTTCAGCGGGTTGAGCGTGAGATAGCCGCGGTGCGCGATGTCCCGGTCGCCGGCCCGGTACGCGACCACGGCATGCGCGTACTCGTGCAGGCAGAGCGAGACCAGCCAGCCGGAGACGACGAAGAGGAACACGTCGAAGCCGACGTTGCCGTACCGGTTCCAGGTCATCACCCCGGAGGCGACGAAGAGCGCCACCAGGGCCAGGAAGATCGGGCTCGGCCGGAACGCCGCCCGGGGCACGCCGAGGACCAGCGGCTCACCCGGGCGGTCGTAGCCGGTCATTCGGCCGGGGGTTGCAGGCTCATCCGGTAGTCCACCCGGTCGTCCTCGACGAGCACGACTGTGGTGACGCCGGATGCCGCGAGCTCCCGCCAGGTCTGGCCGATCCACGACTCGGCGTCCGCCTGGCTCGTGAACGATTCGGCGGGTCCGTCGACCGCGTCGCCGTTCGTGCCCTCGTACCGCCAGCTCCACGCCATGCCGCGTCTCCCCTCGCCGCCGTCGTCCCGCAGGACGCCAAACCTCCGCAAGCCTAGTCGCCCGCCCACGACGCTTCACCCCTCGACCGGCGCGGGCCGACGCGCGGGTGCCCGCAAGGTTCGGCCGTCACCAACGGGGTATCCACGCCCGACGTCGTCAGCGAGGGAGGACACCATGCGGCCGTTGCGGGAGATGGACACCGAGGAGGTGCGGGCGATGGCGGTACGCGGCGGCATCGAGGCGGCCCACGAGATGGACCGGGAGGAGCTGCTCGACGCGCTCCTCGCCCGCCCCGGCGAGGGAGCCTGGCAGGAGGATCCGAAGCCGGTTGACGTGAATCCCAACGACTATCGCTTCGAGGCCCCCGAGCGCCGACCGCGATGAGCCACCTCTCACTGCCCCGCCCGGGCGGCGGCATCTAAGGTACGGGGCATGTCCGTTGACGGGTGGCACACCCTCCTCGTGCTCGGCGGTATCCGCTCCGGCAAGTCCGAGTTCGCCGAGTCACTGGTCGCCGACGCGCCCACGGTCCGGTACGTGGCCACCGCCCCCGCCGGGGACCCGGAGGACACCGAGTGGGCGACCCGCCTCGCGGCGCACCGCGCCCGCCGGCCGGGAAGCTGGACCACCGAGGAGACGGCCGCGAACCCGGGCCGGCTGGTCGAGGTGATCGCCAGCGCCGGACCGAACGAGACGCTGCTCGTGGACGACCTGGGCGGCTGGGTGACGGTGCTGCTCGATCCGGCCCACCAGCCGGCCGACGACACCGCCACGATCACCGAGCTGGCCACGGCGGTGCGCTCCACCGCGGCCCGGGTGGTGCTGGTCAGCCCGGAGGTGGGCCTGTCCCTGGTGCCCACCACGCCGCTGGGCCGGGCGTTCACCGACGCGCTCGGCGCGACGAACCGCGCGGTCGCCGACGCCTGCGACGCGGTCGCGCTCGTGGTCGCCGGGCAGACCGCGTGGCTCAAGCCGGCCACCCCGGCGCACGCCGTGCCGCCCGCCGCCACGTCGCCCGAGGCCGCGTCGATCCACACCGCGCCGGCCTGGGCCACCACGAACCAGACCGTGTCGGCCCAGGCCGTACCGGCCGACCTCGGCGCCGGGGACGTGACGCTGCCCGAGGTGCTCACCCCCGCCGCCGCCCCCGTGCCCGCACCGGCCACCCCCGAAGCACCGGATACCGGCGACTGGGCCGCACCGACCATGGCGCTGCCGATGATCGCCACCGGCCTGGTCATCCAGCCGGGCATGGAACTGCCGATGCCCGACGACTACACCGGGCCGCAGGCCGTCGACCGGCTCGCCACCCTCGACCTCCCCGGCGCCGGCCTCGGCGTGCTGGAACAGGTGGTCGGTTTCGCCGCCGCCACCCAGGGCACCTCGACGCCGCGTCCGTGGGACTCGGTTCGCGTACTGCTGATCCAGGGCGACCACGCGGGCGGCGCGTCGGCCGGCGCGACGCCCGGTGAGTCGGGCCGCCGCGCCCGGCAGGCCCGCGCCGGCCGGGGCGCGCTGGCCCGGCTCGCCGCCGAGAACCGCGCCGGCCTCCAGATCGTCGAGGCGCCCGCCTCGGCGCCGATCGAGGACGGTCCGGCGCTGTCCGCCGACGAGGTGGAGGCGGCGCTGCGCTACGGCTGGCGGCTCGCCGAGCAGGCCGCCGACGCGGGCGTGCGGTTGCTGGTGCTCGCCGCGTGCGGCGCGGGCGCCGAGACCGCCGCCGCGGCGGTGCTCGCGGCCACCGCGGGCGCGGAGCCGCCGACGGTGCTCGGCCGGGTGGTCACCGAGCAGGGCGAGATCGACGACGCCGCCTGGATGGTCCGCTGCGCGGCGGTGCGGGACGCGCTGCACCGCACCCGGCGCTCCGCCCGCGAGGCCAAGGACGTGCTGGCCGAGCTGGGCGGCGGCGACATCGCGCTGGCCACCGGCGTGCTGCTGGGCGCCACCGCCCGCAAGGTGCCGGTGCTGCTGGACGGTCCGGTGGGCACCGCCGCCGCCATGGTCAGCCGCGACCTGGCCGGCCAGGCCCGGCACTGGTGCCTGCTGCCCGACCACGGCGGCCGTCCGGGCGTACGCCTCGCCGCCGACGTGCTCGGCCTGACCCCGCTGGTGGACCTGCGGCTCGACCTGGGCGAGGGGGCGACCGCGCTGGCCGCGCTGCCGCTGCTGCGCTCCGCGCTGACGCTCGCCGCCACGCTGCCGGTGCACCCGTCGCTGGGCGGCCCCGACGACGACACCGACACCGACACCGACGACGGCCGGACCGGCGACGAACCGGACTTCGCCGAGCCGGAGCCGGCCGGCCCGGGCCCGGCCACGACCGGGTCCGACGAACCGGTCTCCCCCGGCCGACGTGCCGACTGAGGCACGGCTCGCCGACGGCATCCGGCTGGCGCTCACCACGTTCACCACCGCACCGGTACGCGCCGGACGCGTCGACCGGGCCGCCGCGGGCACCGCGATGGCGCTCGCCCCGCTGGTCGGGGCGCTGCTCGGCGCCGTACTCGGCGGGGTGCTGCTGCTCACCGGCGCGCTCGCGCCACCACTCGTCGCCGCCGTGGTCACCGTGGGACTGGGCGCGCTGCTCACCCGGGGCCTGCACCTGGACGGGCTGGCCGACACCGTGGACGCACTCGGCTCGTACCGGCGCGGGCCGGCCGCGCTGGAGATCATGAAGCAGCCGGACGTCGGCCCGTTCGGGGTGGTCGCGCTGGTGGTCGTACTCCTGCTCCAGAGCGCGGTGCTCGCGGAGCTGGCCGGCCGGGGGGCGCTCGCCGCGTTCGCCGCCGTGGTCGCGGCCACCGCGGCCGGGCGGCTCGCCGTCGGCCTGGCCTGCCGGCGCGGCGTGCCGGCGGCCCGGCCCGAGGGCCTGGGCGCGCTGGTCGCAGGCACGCTCGGGTGGGGCGCGCCGGCGCTCGGCGCGCTCGCCGTCGCGCTGGCGGCCGTGCCCGCCGTCCCGGACCGTCCGTGGCAGGGGCCGCTCGCCGTGCTCGGCGCGCTCGCCGTCGCGGCCGGGCTGCTCCGGCACCTGGTACGCCGCTTCGGCGGCATCACCGGCGACGTGCTCGGGGCGCTCGTGGAGGTCGTCACCACGCTGTCCTACCTGGGACTGGTGCTGACCGGCTGAGCGTGACCGGTCCGGGCGGGTAGCGTTCGGGGCGAGTGCACCGGCGCGGTCGAGGGGGACGGCATGCTCATCACGGACGACTTCCTGCCGGTACCGGTGCCCGAGTCGCTCGACGCGACCTACCTGGTGCCGATCACCGGGCTGCCGAAGGTGAGCCCGAAGACGGCTGTGGAAGGGCTGGCCGGACGGCTCGCCGAGCCGGTGCACGGGCTGGCCCGGCAGATGCTCGACAGCCCGCTGATGACCGTTGACACCCGTACCGTCGACGAGTTCCCCGAGCTGCCGCCGGACCTGCTCACCGCGTTCGGCGCCACCGAGGAGCAGCTCGCCCGGCTGGCCGCCGCCACCCACCTGGTGGTGGTGCAGGCCGAGTACCGGCCGGGCTGGCCGCCCGCGCACGAGTGGGCGGCCCGCGCGGTGGCCGCGGCGGTCGCCGAGACGGTCGGCGGGGACGTGGTGGACGTCTTCGGGCTCCAGTTCCTCGACCCGGCCACGGCGTTGCGTTCCCTGCCCGACGAGCAGGGCCGGATCCGGCTCGTCGACTGGGTGCTGGTGCCCTACTCCTCCGACGCCGACGGGTTGTGGTTCACCACGAAGGGGCTGCGCCGGTTCGGGCTGCTGGAGTTGCAGGCCCAGGGCGTACCGGACCACCTGACCCGGGCGTGGGGCGCGGTGATGACGGGCGCGGCCCGGCGGTTGCTGCGGGACTGGACCGACGGGCTCACCGGCGAGGAGGTGCCGGCGTTCGTGCAGCTGCCGGTGCTGGCCACGGTGACCGGGCACGACATCGCCGTCGCGTACGGCAATCCGGAGCAGCACGGCGCGACCGCGCCGGTGCTGCTGCGGCTGGAACTGGACCCGGCCACCGACCCGGACGCGGACTCGTTCCTGAGCCTCAGCCCGCCGCCCGGGCATCCGGGGCCGCCCGGCCGCTACTTCGCCGCCGCCTGCGCGACGCTGTTCAACGGCATCCAGCCGGACGTGCGCTACACCCGCACCGGTGACGCGATGAGCCGCGCGGTGGAGACCGCCCGCGCGGCGCTCGGCGACATCCGGGCCCGGTTCCTGGCCGGGCGGCTGCCCGACGAGAGCCAGCTCGTGGTCAAGTACGGGCTGCCCGGCGACGACGGCCCCGAGTACGTCTGGGCCGGGGTGACCTCGTGGGACACGCCGGAACGGATCGTCGCGGCCAGCGCCAGCGACGCCAACACCGACCCGAGCGTGCGGATCGGCTCGCCCGTGGTGGTGGAGGCGTCGGACGTGGTCGACTGGGCGGTGCTGGACGGCACCGGCGTGCTGGAGGGCGGCTGGACGCAGGCGGTCCTCGACGCCGGGGAGCGCGGCGAGGGCTGACCCGCGCTGCTCAGCGCACCGACGGCTCGACGAACGGCGGCCTGGTCAGGCGCATCCGGGCCCGGCGGCCCCGGATGTCCACCTCCAGCTCGTCCCCGTCGGGCAGCTTCGGGTCGGTGTCGACCAGCGCCAGCGCGATGCCGTGCTTGAGCGTCGGGCTGAACGTGCCGCTGGTGACGGTGCCGACCCGCCGGTCGCCCGCGTACACGGCCATGCCGGGTCGCGGGATGGCCCGGTCGACGGCGGCGAGGCCGCGCAGCGTACGGGCCGGGCCGGCGGCCTTCTCGGCGCGCAGCGCGTCGCGGCCCCAGAACGCCGGCTTGTCCCAGCCCACCGCCCAGCCGGAACGGCCCTGCACCGGGGTGATCTCCGGGGAGAGGTCCTGTCCGTGCAGCGGGTAGCCCATCTCGGTGCGCAGCGTGTCCCGGGCGGCCAGGCCGCAGGCGCGTACGTCGCCTGCCGCCGCGAAGAGCGCGTCCCAGACGGCGACCGCGTGCTCGGACGCCACGACCAGCTCGAAGCCCAGCTCGCCGGTGTAGCCGGTGCGGCAGACGGTCAGCTCCACACCGTCCAGCGTGGCGGTGGAGAAGCTCATGTAGTCGTGCCCGGTGGGCAGCCCGAGCGCGCCCAGCAGGTCGGCGGAGCGCGGCCCCTGGACGGCGAGCACCGCGTACGCCTCGTGCTCGTCGGTGACGGTGACGCCCTCGGGCGCGGCGGCGCGCAACCGGCGGGCGACCTCGGCGGTGTTCGCGGCGTTGGGGATCAGGAAGACGTGGTCGTCGGCGTGCAGGTAGGCGATGATGTCGTCCACCACGCCGCCGGTCGCGTCGTCGCAGCAGAGCGTGTACTGCGCCTGGCCGGGGCCGATCCGGCCGAGGTCGTTGCTGAGGCAGGCGTTGACGAAGTCCGCGGCGCCCGGCCCGGTGACCCGGATCTTGCCCAGGTGGGAGACGTCGAACACGCCGACGCCCTCGCGGACGGCCGTGTGTTCCTTGAGCACGCCGCCACCGGCGTACTCGAGCGGCATCTGCCAGCCCCCGAAGGGGGCGAACTTCGCGCCGAGCGCGGTGTGCCGCTCGTGCAGCGGGGAGCGGCGCAGCCGGGTCTCGGCGGCGTCGGAGGTCACCTCGGTCATGGGTGGCAACTTACCGGCCGGGGCCGCTGTGGATAGCATCGGCGGGATCCCGTCGGCACGCATCGGCGGGACAGCCACGCCTCCCGGCGGGTAGGTTGCCGCCGGAGACACCTTCATCGCCGGTACGCGACGACGCGGCCGGCCCGGCCCGCCCGGAGTAGCTTTCGTGACATCGCCCCGCACCACCCTCAGCCTGGTCGACACCGACCCCGCCGAACTCGCCGTCGACGCGATCGTGATCGGCGTGCACAGCCAGACCACGGAGCCGGGCAGCGGCGCACCCGCCCGCGCCCTGCTGCTGGCCACCGGCGGGGAGAGCATCGCCGCCGCGTTCGACGGAAAGCTGACCGAGACGCTGGCCCTGCTGGGCGCGACCGGTGGCCCGGGCGAGGTGATCAAGCTGGCCACGCTGGGCACGGTGACCGCGCCGCTGGTCGTGGCGGTCGGCCTCGGCCCCGAGCCGTCGGGCGCCGCTCCGGCGCCGGAGTCGCTGCGCCGGGCCGCCGGCGCGGCGGTGCGGGCGCTGGCCGGCGCCTCGCGCGTCGCCCTGGCCCTGCCGCTGCCCGACGACGCCGACGCCCCGGCCGCGCTGCGCGCGGTCGCCGAGGGCGCGCTGCTGGGCGGCTACCGGTTCGCCGGCTACAAGACCAAGCCGCAGCCGGCCCGGCGGGAGCCGGTGGCCGAGGTGCTGGTGGCGGTGCCGGACGCGGCCGACGCGACCGCGCAGGCCGAGGTCGCGCGGGCGCAGGCGGTGGCCGGCGCGGTGCGGACCAGCCGGGACTGGGTGAACACCGCGCCGAACGAGCTGCGTCCCCCGGCGTTCGCCGACGTCGTCTCCGCCGCCGCCCGCGAGGCGGGGCTGGAGGTCGAGGTGCTGGACGAGGCGGCGCTGGCCGCCGGCGGCTACGGCGGCATCCTGGCCGTCGGGCAGGGCTCCGAGGCCCCGCCGCGGCTGGTGAAGCTCACCTACACCCCCGAGGGCGGCGGCAACGGCAAGCGGGTCGCGCTGGTCGGCAAGGGCATCACGTTCGACACCGGCGGCATCTCGATCAAGCCGGCGCAGGGCATGTGGGAGATGAAGTCGGACATGGCCGGCGCGGCGGCGGTGGGCGCGGCCATGCTGGCGGTCGCGGCGCTGAAGCCGTCGGTCACGGTCACCGGCTACCTGCCGATGGCGGAGAACATGCCGTCGGGCACCAGCTACCGGCCGGGCGACGTGATCAGCATGTTCAACGGCAAGAAGGTGGAGGTGCTCAACACCGACGCCGAGGGCCGCATGGTGCTTGCCGACGCGATGGCGCGGGCCTGCGCGGACGGCGCGGACTACCTGTTCGAGACCTCGACGCTGACCGGCGGGCAGGTGATCGCGCTGGGCAAGCGGATCGCCGGCGTGATGGGCACCCCGGAGCTGTGCGAGCGGGTGCGGTTGGCCGGTGACGCGACCGGCGAGCCGGCCTGGCCGATGCCGCTGCCGGACGACGTGCGCAAGGGCATGGAGTCCGACGTCGCGGACATCTCGCAGGTGAACGCCGGGATGGACCGGGCCGGGCACATGCTCCAGGGCGGCGTGTTCCTGCGCGAGTTCGTCACCGACGACGTGGCGTGGGCGCACATCGACATCGCCGGTCCGGGCTACCACTCGGGCGAGGCGACCGGCTACTGGACCAAGGGCGGCACCGGCGTGCCGGTGCGTACGCTCGTGCACCTGGTCGAGGACGTCGCCACCAACGGCTGACGTGTAAGGAAGGGCCCCTTCTTAACGCCTCGCGTTGTAGAAGGGGCCCTTTTTAACACCCGCGTCAGAACAGCTCGGGACGGCGCTTGCGGCGCTCGTTGTAGTCGCGCATGCGCTGCGGGTAGCCCATCAGCCGCACGTCGTAGATCGGGATGGCGATCCGGTGCGCCCACCGGCGAGCCTCGTCCGGCCCGCCGACGCGGCGCCGGGTCCACTCGCCGTCGTCGGCGATCAGCATGATCGTGGTCTCGGTGACAGTCGTCCGGGGCTCGATGTACGCCTCGACACCCTTGCGGGTCCGGACGAAGTTCTCCAAATGGTCCAGATCGGCGCGGTCGGCAGCGCGATCGCGGCTCGCCGGGGCCGCCCGCTTGCGTCGTCGGAACAGCCCCACCGAATCCACTCCTCCCCCACGCGTGATCGAAGACGGTGCCAAGGGTACGTGTCACCGACGTGTCGTTGGGCACCTCGGTACGCGCCCGGTCCGTGGTGGTGACAAGATGACCGAGGTGGGGTGTGCCTGTTACTCCGCCGTAACCCCCGATGCAGTGACGCGACCTGGGAGTTGGATGTGAGCGAGCCGAACGACACGACCTTCGACATCGTCATCCTCGGAGGTGGTAGCGGCGGCTACGCGGCGGCGCTGCGTGCCGCCCAGCTGGATCTCTCCGTCGCCCTCATCGAGAAGGGCAAGCTGGGCGGGACCTGCCTGCACAACGGGTGCATCCCGACCAAGGCGCTGCTGCACGCCGCCGAGATCGCCGACCAGACCCGCGAGTCCGAGCAGTTCGGCGTGAAGGCCGAGCTGGTGGGCATCGACATCAAGGCGGTCAACTCGTACAAGGACGGCGTGATCTCCCGCCTGTACAAGGGCCTGCAGGGCCTGGTGGGCAGCAGCAAGAAGATCACCTTCGTGGCCGGCGAGGGCAAGCTGGTCGGCAAGAACGTGGTCGAGGTGGACGGCAAGCGCTACACCGGCCGCAACGTCGTGCTGGCCTCCGGCTCGTACGCGAAGACGCTGCCCGGCCTGGAGGTCGACGGCGAGCGGATCATCACCAGCGACCACGCGCTCACCATGGACCGCATCCCGTCTTCGGCGATCGTGCTCGGCGGCGGCGTGATCGGCGTCGAGTTCGCCAGCGTCTGGAAGTCCTTCGGCGTGGACGTGACCATCGTCGAGGCGCTGCCCCGCCTGGTCGCCGCCGAGGACGAGGAGTCGTCGAAGGCGCTGGAGCGGGCGTTCCGCAAGCGGAAGATCAACTTCAAGGTCGGCAAGCCGTTCGAGAAGGTCGAGAAGACCGACAAGGGCGTGAAGCTGACCATCTCCGGCGGCGACACGGTCGAGGCCGAGCTGCTGCTGGTCGCCGTGGGCCGCGGCCCGAACACCGCCGGCCTCGGCTACGAGGAGCAGGGCGTCAAGATGGACCGCGGCTACGTGCTGACCGACGAGCGGCTGCGCACCAGCGTGCCGAACGTCTACGCGGTCGGCGACATCGTGCCCGGCCTGCAGCTCGCGCACCGCGGCTTCCAGCAGGGCATCTTCGTCGCCGAGGAGATCGCCGGGAAGAACCCGGCCGTCATCGACGAGGCCGGCATCCCGCGCGTCACCTACTGCGACCCGGAGCTGGCGTCGGTCGGCCTGACCGAGGCGAAGGCCAAGGAGCAGTACGGCGCCGACAAGGTCAAGACCTACAACTACAACCTGGGCGGCAACGGCAAGAGCCAGATCCTCAAGACCGCCGGCCACGTGAAGCTGGTCCGGGTGGACGACGGCCCGGTGGTCGGCGTGCACATGGTCGGCGCCCGGGTCGGTGAGCTGATCGGCGAGGCGCAGCTCATCTACAACTGGGAGGCGTACCCGGCCGAGGTGGCGCAGCTCGTGCACGCCCACCCGACGCAGAACGAGGCTCTGGGCGAGGCGCACCTGGCCCTGGCTGGCAAGCCGCTGCACGCGCACGCCTGACACGACAACCGCGGCGTCCGGCGACGGGCGATGATCCCACCAGGGGAATGAAGGAGTCTGGAGAACATGCCGGTATCGGTCACCATGCCCCGGCTCGGCGAGAGCGTCACCGAGGGCACCGTCACGCGCTGGCTCAAGCAGGAGGGCGACACCGTCGAGGTCGACGAGCCCCTGCTCGAGGTGTCGACCGACAAGGTCGACACCGAGATCCCGTCCCCCGCGGCGGGCGTGCTGAGCCGGATCGTGGTCGGCGAGGACGAGACCGCCGAGGTCGGCAGCGAACTGGCGGTCATCGCCGGCGAGGGCGAGGACGCCGGCGCGGCGCCCACCCAGGAGGCCGAGCCGGCCACCGAGCCGACGGCCGCCGCCGAGGGCACCGGCCCCGAGCCGGAGCAGGCCGAGGAGGCCGACGAGGCCGCCGCCGAGCCGGGCGCCGAGGCCGAGCAGCCGGCCGTCGAGGAGCCGGCCGAGGCCGCCGCGCCATCGGGCGAGGGCACGCCGGTGACCATGCCGGCCCTGGGCGAGAGCGTCACCGAGGGAACTGTCACCCGCTGGCTCAAGCAGGTCGGCGAGACCGTCGAGGTGGACGAGCCGCTGCTGGAGGTCTCCACCGACAAGGTCGACACCGAGATCCCGTCGCCGGTCGCCGGCACCCTGCAGGAGATCAAGGTCGCCGAGGACGAGACCGCCGACGTCGGCGCCGTGCTGGCGATCGTCGGGGTGGCCGGCGCCGCGCCCGCGAAGGCGGAGCCGAAGCCCGAGCCCAAGCCGGAGCCGAAGGCCGAGGCGAAGCCCGCGCCCAAGGCCGAGCCGAAGCCGGAGCCGAAGGTCGAGGAGCCCACCCCTGGCGCTTCCTACAACGAGCCGGCCGCCGAGGCGGAGCAGTCCGCCCAGCCGGTCAAGGCCGAGGAGGCCGCGCAGCCGGCAGCGCCGGCCGCCGCGCAGCGCCGGAGCGTTCCGGCCGAGCACGGCGAGGACGCCGCCGGGTACGTGACGCCGCTGGTGCGCAAGCTCGCCGCCGAGCACGGCGTGGACCTGGGCTCACTCAAGGGCACCGGCGTGGGTGGCCGCATCCGCAAGCAGGACGTGCTGGAGGCGGCCGAGAAGGCGAAGGCCGCCAAGCCCGCGCCGGCCGCCGCCGCTGCCCCGTCCGCACCGGCCCCGGCCCAGCCGGCTGCCAAGCCGGAGCCGAGCGTCAAGCGGGGCACCACGGAGAAGCTGCCGCGGATCCGTTCGATCATCGCGAAGCGTCTTCAGCAGTCCCTGCACGAGACGGCGCAGCTGACCACCGTCGTCGAGGTCGACGTCACCAAGGTCGCCAAGCTGCGGGCGCGGGCCAAGGACTCGTTCCAGGCCAAGCACGGCGTGAAGCTGTCCTTCCTGCCGTTCTTCGCGGTGGCCGCGATCGAGGCGCTCCAGACGTACCCGATCATCCAGGCCAGCATGGACCTGGACGGCGGGACGATCACCTACCCGGGCGCCGAGCACCTGGGCATCGCGGTGGACACCGAGCGCGGGCTGCTCACGCCGGTCATCCACAACGCCGGTGACCTCAACATGGGTGGCCTGGCCAAGCGGATCGCCGACCTGGCCGAGCGCACCCGGGCCAACAAGATCACCCCGGACGAGATGGCCGGGGCGACGTTCACGCTCACAAACACCGGCAGCCGGGGCGCGCTGTTCGACACCCCGATCGTGCCGTCGCCGCAGTCGGCGATGCTCGGCACGGGTGCCGTGGTGAAGCGCCCGGTCGTGGTCAACGACGCGGAGCTGGGCGAGGTCGTGGCGATCCGGTCGATGGTCTACCTGGCTCTGTCGTACGACCACCGGCTGATCGACGGCGCCGACGCGGCCCGCTTCCTCACCGCGGTGAAGGAGCGGCTGGAGGGCGGCAACTTCGAGGCCGAGCTGGGTCTGTAGATCCGAGACGGATCGAGGGGCGCGCGGCGACACGCCGCGCGCCCCTTCTCGTGCCGGGACGGGTTACGCCGCCGGCCGGGCTGACCGGAATCGCCCCGCGGCCCGGACGCGCGCTGACAGACTCGGCCGGTGGGCTCGTACGGGTGGCGGGGACGCCTGGGGCCGGCCGTGCCGGTGGCCCCGGGCGCCCGGGTCGACCGGTTCGAGATCTTCTTCGACCTGGTCTTCGTCTTCTCGTTCTTCATCATCACCCGGGCCACCGCGCTCCAGGTGACCGGCGGGGCGCTGCTGCACGCCCTGCTGGTCCTCGCCGTGCTCTGGTGGTCGTGGGTGGTGCACAGCGTGGTCGCCACCCGGGTACGCCTCGGCGAGGGCTTCGTCCCGGTGCTCATGACGGTCGGCATGGCCGCGCTGTTCACGTTCGCGCTGTCGCTGCCGAACGCGTTCCGCGACCCGCGCGGCAACGCGGCCGGGCCGATGGTCGCGGCGCTCAGCTACACCGTCCTGCGGCTGGTGCACCTGCTGCTCTACCGGCACGCCGTCCGGGACAGCCCGAACGAGCGCCGGCAGCTGATCCGGTTCGCCCCGGAGCTGATCGGCAGCACCGCGCTGCTGCTGATCGCCGCACTGCTGCCGCCGAGGATCGACGACCTGTTCTCGGCGGCCGTGCTCCGGGACGTGCTGTGGGGCGCCGCCATCCTGCTCCAGTACGGCACCGGCATACTCGCCGGCACCTGGGGCTGGGGCGTCGCGTCGGCCGAACACTGGACCGAGCGGTACGACCTCATCCTGATCATCGCGCTGGGCGAGTCGGTCATCTCGGTCGGCGTGGGCAGCAACCTGCTCGGGCAGCCGCCCACCTGGCCGGCCGTGGCGGCGTCGGTGCTCGGCATCTTCTTCACCGCCGCGCTCTGGTGGGCGCACTACGACATGGTCGGGCCGGCCGCCCGGATCGCGTTGCACGCCGCGCAGGACGGCCCCCGGGTGGCGATGGCCCGGGACGCGTACGCGTACCTGTTCCTGCCCATGATCGCGGGCATCATCCTGTTCGCGCTCGGCGCCGAGACGATCGTGCACGACATCGCCGACCCGAACGTGCCGCCGAGCGAGCCGGCACACGGTCCCGGCGTGCCGCTGCTGTTCGGCGGCGTCATCTGCTACCTCTGCGGCAACATGCTGTTCCAGCTGCGTACCCTGCACACGCTGAGCTGGACCCGGGTCGGCACGGCGCTGCTGCTCGGCGTGACCATCCCGGTCGCGGAGCGGGTGCCGGGGCTGGCGGCGCTGGGCCTGCTGACGGCCGTCACGGTGGGCATGGTGGCCGTCGAGGTGATCGTCTTCGCCGAGGGCCGGCACGCGCTGCGGAAGCTGGTGTTCGAGGAACGCGCCAGCCACGAGGCGCACGAGGCGGCCTGGCGGGCCCGCTGGCACGACCGGCCCGACGAGGGCGAGTGAACCCCGGTGCCCGGCTGTTAAGAAGGGGCCCTTTCACCTCCTCAGGCGTTAAGAAGGGGCCCTTCCTTACGGTTCGGCCGTCGGCAGAATCGGCGCGCGCGGGGTGGCCCGCGGCCCGGCGCGCGCCGATGCTGGGGCGATGGCGACCTTCTCCGTACAGGCCCACCCCACAGACGCGGCGAGCTGGACCGAGCTGGCCCGTACCGTCGAGGCGGCCGGCTTCGACGCGCTGTTCGCGGCCGACCACCCCGGCTCCTGCGCGTCGCCGTTCGTCGCGCTGGCCGCCGCCGCGGCGGTGACCAGCACGCTGGGCCTGGGCTCGTACGTCTCCAACGCCGGCGTCCGGGAGCCGATCCTGCTCGCCGCCGACGTGGCCACCCTGGACGTGGTCTCCGGCGGGCGGGCCCGGTTCGGCGTCGGCGCGGGCCACACGCCGGCCGAGTGGCGGGCCGTCGGGCGCGAGCGCCCGGACGTCGCCGGCCGGGTCCGCCGCTGCGTCGAGGTGACCGAGGCGGTACGGGCGCTGCTGGCCGGCGACGAGGTCACCGTGGACACCGAGGAGTTGACCGCGTACGCGGCACGTCTCGACCGGCCACGGCCGGTGCGGGACCGGATCCCGCTGACCGTCGGCGCCTCCAACTCGACGTTGCTGCGCTGGGCCGGCAGGCACGCCGACGTGGTCGGCCTGGCCGGCCTGGGCCGGACGCTGCCCGACGGCCACCAGCACACCGTCCGTTGGCGGGCCGACCAGATCGAGGCGCAGCTCGCGCAGGTGGCGGCCGGTGCGGCTGGCCGGGAGACGCCGCCGGTCCTGGAGGCGCTGGTCCAGCACGTCGCCGTGACCGACGACGCCGAGGCGGCCGCCGCCGGCACGGCCGCCGAGACCGGGCTCACCCCGGCGGAGGTGCTGGCCACCCCGTTCGTGCTAGCCGGCACGCCCGACGAGATCGTCTCGGCGGTGGCCGGGCACCGGCGCCGCTGGGGCGTCACCCGTTTCGTGGTACGCGCCGGAGCCGTCGACGCGCTCGCCCCGATCCTGCCCCGGCTGGCGGGAAAAGAGCTGGACTTCGAGCCCACTCGAACGTGAACACTGTGGCGCATGACGACGACACGACGGCTGGGCCGCAGCGGCATCGAGGTCAGCGCGATCGGCATGGGCTGCTGGGCGATCGGCGGCCCGCTCTGGGACGGCAGCCAACCGCTCGGCTGGGGTGAGGTGGACGACGACGAGTCGGTGCGTACCGTGCACCGGGCCCTCGACCTGGGCGCGACGCTGTTCGACACGTCCAGCAACTACGGCGCGGGGCACAGCGAACGGGTGTTGGGGCGCGCGCTCGCCGGCCGCCGGGACCGGGCGGTCATCGCCACCAAGTTCGGCTACCCCACCGACGAGGAGACCCGCCAGGCGCTCGGCGAGGACGCCAGCGCCGAGTACGCGCGGCGCAGCCTGGAGGGTTCGCTGCGCCGGCTCGGCACCGACCACGTCGACCTCTACCAGCTCCACCTGGGCGGCCTGCCGGTGCCGCGGGCGATCGACCTTGTCGGCACACTGGAGGATCTGGTCGCCGAGGGCAAGATCCGGGCGTACGGCTGGAGCACCGACGACCCCGCCTCGGCGCGCGCCTTCGCCGAGGCCGGACCGCACTGCGCGGCGATCCAGCACGACCAGTCGGTGCTGCGGGACAACGCCGCGATGCTCGCGGTGTGCGCGGAGTTCGACCTGGCCGCCCTGAACCGGGGGCCACTGGCGATGGGCCTGCTCACCGCGAAGTACCAGGACGCGCCGGCCGCCCGGGGCGGCGACGACGTGCGCGGCGTGGCACCGGAGTGGCTGGACTGGTTCACCGGCGGCGTACCGCGCGCCGAGTGGGCGCAGCGGGTGGCCCGGGTCCGCGAGGCGCTGACCTCCGACGGCCGGAGCCTCGCCCAGGGCGCGCTGGGCTGGCTGCTCGCGCGCAGCCCGCACACGCTGCCGATCCCCGGCTGCCGGACCGTGGCGCAGGCCGAGGAGAACATCGGCGCGCTGGCGTACGGGCCGTTGCCGGAGGCGGCCTTCGCCGAGGTGGAACGTCTGCTCGCCGACCTGCGCACCGCCCCGGCCGACGCCTGACCCGCCCGAAGAACTACTGCGCACGCGGGTGTGACGAGTGAGTGATTTCGCTCCACGCATCCGAATCGCGCTCCGTACTCGAAGATGGAAGCATGCGGATCCTCATGGCCGGCGTGTCCGGCTTCCTCGGCACCCGACTTGTCGACTGCCTCGCCGCGGACGGCCACCAGGTCACCCGCCTGGTCCGCCGCCCACCACGCACACCCGCCGAGCGGCAGTGGAACCCGTCCGCCGCGCAACTGGACCCGCAGTGCGTCGCCGAGGCCGACGCGGTGGTGAACCTGGCCGGTGCCGGGGTGGGCGACAAGCGGTGGAACGACGAGTACCGGAGGCTGATCCGGACCAGCCGGGTGGACAGCACCACCACGCTCGCCATCACGATCGCCGGCCTGCCCGCCGCCGACCGGCCCGCGGTGCTGCTGAACTCCTCCGCCGTCGGCTGGTACGGCGACACCGGCGACCGGACGGTCACCGAGGAGGCGCCGGCCGGTGAGGGCTTCCTCGCCGACGTCTGCCGGGTCTGGGAGGCGGCGACCCGCCCGGCCGAGGATGCCGGGGTACGGGTGGTGCGCCTGCGTACCGGACTGCCGCTGCACCGCGACGGTGGCATGCTCAAGCCGCAGTTGCTGCCGTTCCGCCTCGGCGTCGGCGGCAAGCTGGGCAACGGGCGGCAGTGGGTGCCGTGGATCTCGATGCGGGACTGGCTCGACGCCGCGAAGTTCCTGCTGCACCGCGACGACCTGGCCGGCCCGGTCAACACGGTCGGCCCGGCGCCGGTCACCAACGCCGAGTTCACCAGGGAACTGGCCGCTCAACTGCACCGCCCGGCGATCATGCCGATCCCGGCACTGGCGCTGAAGGTCGCGCTCGGCGGCTTCGCGCAGGAGGCGCTGACCAGCACGCGGGTGCTGCCGGGGGTGCTGGACCGGGCCGGTTTCCCGTGGACGCATCCGGACCTGCCGGGCGCGCTGCGCGCCGCCCTCACCGGCTGAGCGGCGAGGGCGGCGCGGCGGTTCAGCAGCCGATCACCCAGTACGCGGGCCCGGTCTGCTTGAGCGTGCTCGTGTAGAAGGTGTTGTAGAGGCCCATCCGCTGCCCGCTGCCCAGCGCGTAGGCGTACCCGCCGGACTGGTACGCCCGTCCGGCCACCACGTGCGCGTAGTTGCTGGCGGTGACGCAGACCGGCGCGGCAGTGGGCGTGGGTGACGCGGTCGGCGTGGGCGAGGCGGTCGGCCTGGGCGACGCGGTCGCCGTCGGGGCCGGGCTCGGCGAGGCGCCACCGCCGCCGAGCCCGAAGAAGACCGCGTCCCGGTACGTCGAGCAGATGGTGTCCAGGAAGTACGCCCCGGCGGTGCCGCACTGGTCCGCGCCCGTGCCCGGGTCGACGGGGGTGCCGTGGCCCATCCCGGAGACCCGGTAGAGGCGTACCTGGTCGGCGCCGTAGACCTCCAGGCCCGTGCCGGCCGGGAGCGTGGACGTGCTGGTGGGGGTCGTCGACACGCCCAGCACGTTCGTCCACTGGTCCCGCGACTCGGCGGCGTTGGCGGTCGCCACAGTGGTGTCGCTGGTGCCGTGCCAGATCGCCACCCGGGGCCGCTTGCCGGAGTAGCCGGCGTACGCGCCCCGGACCAGGTCGCCCCACTGCGCCGGGGTCTTGTCCACGCCCGGGTTCATGCAGCTGAACGCGGTGACGGTGCTGGTGGCGCAGCGGTACGGGACGCCGGCGATGATCGAGCCGGCGGCGAAGACGTCCGGGTAGGCGGCGAGCATGGCCGCGCTCATCGCGCCGCCGGCGGAGAGGCCGCTGACGTAGACCCGGGTGCCGTCGGTGCCGTACGTGGTCTTCGCGTAGTCGACCATCTGCTTGATCGACAGCGCCTCGCCCTGGCCGCGCGCGGTGTCGCCGGTCTCGAACCAGTTGAAGCAGGAGTTGGCGTTGTTGCCGCTGGGCTGCTGCGGCGCGATGAGCGTGAACTTCCACTGGTCGGCGTACTTCTGCCAGCCGGAGTTGGCGACGTAGGTGGAGGCGTTCTGCACGCAGCCGTGCAGCAGCACCACGGCGGGCGCGCCGGCCGGCAGGCCGTCCGGGCGGTACGCGTACATGGCCAGGTTTCCGGGGTTGGAGCCGAAGCCGGTGACCTGGGTGAGCGTGGCGGCCTGGGCGGGGAGGGCGGCGACCAGCGCGGTGGCCGCGGCCAGCACGACCCCGGCCGCCGCCCCGGCGACGCGGGCGATGAGGGATGAGGAGCGGGGCACGGGACCTCCCGATCGTGGAATGTGAACTGAGTCACCTCCGGGTTGCCGAGACGTTACGGCTGCGTTTCGTCACACCGGAATGGCCGCCGCTCACACATTCACGACCGCCGAAGTGTGCGGGCGAGTTCCGCGTCCGGGCGGTCTGCCCAGGTCCGGTTGGTAACGTCCGCTGCGTGCCCTCCTCCCCGTCCCCGGCCACCGGCCCGGCGCCGACACGCGTCCGCGACCGGCGTGCCGACCTGCTGGTCACGCTCGCCGCGCTGGCCCTCGCCCTCTGGGTGACAAGTGGCATGTGGCGGGATCCGAACAGCCGCGCCATCACCGTCAACTCCAGCGACCAGGCATTGTTCGAGTGGCTGCTGGCGTTCGGCGGGCACGCGCTCACCCACGGGCAGAACCCGCTGTACACCACGTTGATCAACGTCCCGGACGGGGTGAACCTCGCGGTGAACACCTCGATCACCGTGTACGCGGCGGTCTTCGCGCCGCTGACCTACCTGATCGGGCCGCCCGCGACGTTCCTGGTGATCCTGACGCTCAACCTGGCCGCGACGGCGGTGGCCTGGTACTGGCTGCTCAGCCGCCACCTGGTGCGCAGCCGGCTGGCCGCCGCGGTGGGCGCGCTGTTCATCGCCTTCTGCCCGGCGATGGTGTCGCACGCGAACGCGCACCTGAACTGGACCGCCGGATGGCTGGTGCCGCTGCTGATCTGGGGCGTGTTCCGGCTGCGCCGGCCCGGCCGGGCGGTCACCGGCGGCATCGTGCTGGGCCTGCTGGTGGCTGTCGCGTTCTCGATCGCCGCAGAAGGGCTGTTCTTCACCGCGCTGGCGCTCGGCGTGTTCCTCGCCGTCTGGGCGCTGCACCCGGCCCGCCGGTCCGAGGCGCGTGCCGCACTGCCCCGGATGGCGGCCGGGCTGGGCGTGACCGCGCTCGTCGCGGGGGCGCTGCTGGCGTACCCGCTCTGGCTGCACTTCCTCGGACCGCAACGGTTCCACGGCACCGGGTTCGACCCGCTGATCCACTCCGAGGACATCGCCGCGTACGGGTCGTTCCCGCGCCGCTCGCTCGCCGGCTGGGCCGGGTGGGGCACCTCGCTGGCGCCCAACCCGACCGAGGAGAACTCGTTCTTCGGCGTACCGCTGCTCCTGCTCGCCGTGGCCTGCTTCGCGCTGCTGTGGCGGCGCGCGGACCGCGCGTTCCGGGCCACGCTCGCGGCGCTCGGCGTGACCGCGGTGGTCTTCGCGGTGCTGTCCTGGGGCCCGTCGGTCAAGTGGAACGGCCGCCGCTTCGACCAGACGCTGCCGTTCGGGGTGCTGGACAACCTGCCGGTGATAAACGCGGCCCTGCCGTCCCGGCTGGCGCTGGTGGTCGCGCCGGTCATCGGCCTGCTGCTGGCGTACGCGATCGACTCGCTGCGCGCCCGCCCGCCCCGGCACCGGGTGAGCGGGTTCGCCTGGGCGCTCGGCTTCGTCTCGGCGCTGCTGCCGCTGGTGCCCACGCCGCTGCTGACAAGCGTCCGGGAACCGGTCCCGGCGTTCGTCACCACCGGTGCCTGGCAGCGCTACGTCCCGCCCGACGGGGTGCTCACCCCGCTGCCGCTGACCGTCGACGTCTACCCGGACGGGCAGCGCTGGCAGGCGTACGCGCTCGCCCACCGGCAGGGTGAGTTCCGGATCCCGTCCGGGTTCTTCCTGGGGCCGGGCGGGCCGGAGGGCCGGGGCCGGATCGGTCCGGTGCCGCGCACCTTCGACTCGCTGATGGACCAGGCCGGCCGGACCGGGCTGGTGCCGATCATCACCGACGGCAGCATCCGCGAGTCCCGGGCGGACCTGCGCTACTGGGGCGTCCAGGCGGTGGTGCTGCCGGACCGGGTGCACGGCGCCAAGTTCGACGTCGACGAGGAGGCGCTGCGGCGCACCGCCACCGCGCTGCTGGGCCCGCCCGAGCGGGTGGAGGACGTCTGGCTGTGGCGGGTGCCGGACTGACGCGACGAGGCTCACGGGTCCGGTTCCCGGACGGCGGGACTAGGCTGGACGGGTGAGCGTGACGACTTCCGGGTTGACCGCCGTCCACGCCGGCCTGCTCGACTACCAGGCCGCCTGGGACGAACAGCGCCGGCTGCACGAGGCGGTGGTGGCCGGCGAGCGGGGCGATACCGTGCTGCTGCTGGAGCACCCCAGCGTCTACACCGCCGGCAAGCGCACCGAGCCGTGGGACCGGCCGATGGACGGCACCCCGGTGGTGGACGTGGACCGCGGCGGGAAGATCACCTGGCACGGCCCGGGGCAGCTCGTCGGCTACCCGATCGTCCGGCTGCCCGACCCGGTCGACGTGGTCGCCTACGTCCGCCGCACCGAGCAGTTGCTGATCGACGTCTGCGCCGAGTTCGGGCTGGCCGCCGGCCGGGTCGAGGGCCGCAGCGGCGTGTGGGTGCCGGAGGACGACAGGGGCCCGGCCCGCAAGGTGGCCGCGATCGGCATCCGGGTGGCCCGCGGCGTCACGCTGCACGGCTTCTCCATCAACTGCGACTGCGACCTGGGCTTCTTCGACCGGATCGTGCCCTGCGGCATCCGCGACGCCGGGGTCACCTCGCTGACCGCCGAGCTGGGCCGGCCGATCACCGTCGCCGACGTGCTGCCGGTGGTCGAACGGCACCTGCCGACGCTGACCCGGGTCTGAGCCCCCGTGCGGCTCGACCTGGTCACGCTCGTCGTGACCGAGTACGACCCGGCGATCTCCTTCTTCACCGAGGTGCTCGGCTTCGAACTGACCGAGGACACGCCCTCTCTGACGAACGACGGCCGGCCCAAACGCTGGGTGGTGGTACGCCCGCCCGGCGGCGGCACCGGCCTGCTGCTGGCCCGCGCCGACGGCGAGCACCAGTCCGGTGCGGTCGGCGACCAGACCCACGGCCGGGTGGGCTTCTTCCTCCGGGTCGACGACTTCGAGGCGGTGTATCGCCGGATGCTCGACGCGGGCGTCGAGTTCGTCCGGCCACCCCGCACCGAGCCGTACGGCCGCGTCGCCGTCTTCCGGGACATCGCCGGCAACCCCTGGGACCTGCTCGGCCCGGCCTGACCGCCCTCTCTCCCCCGCCCTCGGCCACCGCGCGTCCGCTCGACGCGCGGTGGCCGACCGGTCCGGCTCGCCGCCCTCCGGATCCGATCTGACGGTCGTCACCGTGAGCGACGTTCCGGCACCCGAGGCATACGTCCTCCTGGCGACTTTGCTCTGCAGCCGGATACGCAGCGGTAACTCATGGTCGATCATTGCGCCCGCGGCTGCAGAGCAAAGGGCGCAGAAACCCATCCCTCCCGCTCGGCCGCCGTTCGTCATAACCCCTGTTCAGCGCGATCCGTCAGCCACCAGGGCCTCCCGGCGACCCCGGACACGCCATCACCGAACGTGACAATCGACGACGCGCCCCTTCCTCACTCTCAGTCGCCACTGAGCCGCCCTCCGCCAACCAGGGCGCCGGCGAAACGCCGACGAGCAAGCCCCCCGGCCGGCAGGGAGCAGGCCGCACCGGCCCGTCGTCAGGGCGTGAGGCGGTGCAGGTCGCGCGGGAAGGCGGTCACCTCGCGGACGTTCGCCGCGCCGGTGAGCCGGGCGACGAACCGCTCCAGCCCGATCGCGAAGCCGCCGTGCGGCGGCATGCCCTGCCGGAACGCGTCCACGTACCCGGCGTACGGCTCCACCGGTTCGCCCCGCGCCGCGAGCGCGGCCAGGTAGTCGGCGTGCCGGTGCAGCCGCTGCCCGCCGGTGACCAGCTCGACGCCCCGGAACAACAGGTCGAAACCGTTTGAGTACGCGGGCCGGGCCGGGTCCGGGTGGGTGTAGAAGGGGCGTTTCGCCATCGGATAGCCGGTGACGAAGAGGAAGTCGCTGCCGTGCTCGCGCAGCGCCCACTCCCCCAGCGCCCGCTCGTGCGCCGGCGCCAGGTCGGGTTCGTCGGCCGGCGCTCCGGCGATCTTCAGCGCGTCGGTGAAGTGCACCGCCGGGATCTCGGCCGGTGCCGCCGGCACCGTCACGCCCAGCGTGGCCAGCGCACCGCCGGCCCGGTCGGCCACGGCGTCGAGCATCCCGGCCAGGGTGTCCCGCAGCACCGCCATCACGTCCCGGTGGTCGGCCACGAACCCCAGCTCGACGTCGAGCGACGTGTACTGGGCCAGGTGGCGGACCGTGTCGTGCGGCTCGGCGCGGAACACCGGCCCCACCTCGTAGACCCGCTCGAAGACGCCGACCATGAGCTGCTTGTAGAACTGCGGCGACTGGGCCAGATAGGCGGGCCGCCCGAACCAGTCCAGCGCGAACACGTTCGCCCCGCTCTCGGTGGACGAGGCGACCACCTTCGGCGTGTGCACCTCGACGAAGCCCTCGCGGTCGAGCGTGGCCCGGAAGCCGGACACGGCCGCCGCCGAGATCCGCAGCGCGGCGGAGCGGACCGGGTGCCGCAGCGCGACCGGCGCGTGGTCGAGCTGGGTGGGCAGGGTGGCGGTGAGCACCGGCCGGTACAGGTCGAACGGGGGCGGGACGGCGGGCGGCCCGAGCAGACGTACCGTCGGCTCGACGACCTCGACCCCGGCGGGCGCGGCGGGGTTCGCGACCACCGTGCCGACGACCTCGACGACCGTCTCCTCGGTGAGCGCCTCGACCTGCTCGCGCACGGCGGGTGCGGCGACCACCACCTGGGCGAGCCCCGCGGCGTCCCGCAGGATCAGGAAGGCCACCGACTTGAGCAGCCGGCGGCGGTGGACCCACCCGGCGAGCCGCACGACGGCGCCCACCTGGGCGGGGAGTTCTGTGGACAGGATGCGTTGCACGACGACTACCTCCTTGACCAATCGCAACGCGATCCCCAGGGAGGTGTGGGCGAGCGGGAACCTCGCGGTGCCACCACACCTTCGCCCCCGCCAGGGCGGGAGCCTCGTTCGTCGCCTTTTCACCGGGGCCGGCCGGGCGGGCTCTACTGGGCGCGACGCGCCGTTCTTCCCGCAGCTCGGGAGGGTCTTCGCGGACCGGCGCCAGACCGCCTCGCAGCAACCGGCGGCTCTCTCGACTGACGGATCGGTCCGTTACTCGGCTCCGTCACAGCTCTGCCCGGCACGCTAGCACCGCGCAGGCGTCGCTGTGACCGGGTTTTTTCGCCCTTGGTGTCCGGTGTCACAGCGATTCGGGCGTGACGGCCGTCGCCCGCCGTTCATCGACCGGCGCCGACCGGCGTACGCTCGGTTTTGTGACGATCGAGCAATCCGCGCCGACGACTGAGCAGCCAGCGCGCACCGCGACTGTCGCCCCCGAGGGGCGGCGGATGCTGCGGATCGAGGCGCGCAACGCCGAGACGCCGATCGAGCGCAAGCCGCCGTGGATCAAGGTGAAGGCCAAGATGGGCCCGGAGTACACCCAGCTGCGCGGGCTCGTCTCGCGCGAAGGGCTGCACACGGTGTGCCAGGAGGCCGGCTGCCCCAACATCTACGAGTGCTGGGAGGACCGGGAGGCCACCTTCCTCATCGGTGGTGACCAGTGCACCCGGCGCTGCGACTTCTGCCAGATCGACACCGGCAAGCCGGCCGAGTTCGACGCCGACGAGCCCCGGCGCGTCGCCGAGTCGGTGGCGGCGATGGGCCTGCGGTACGCGACCATCACCGGTGTCGCCCGCGACGACCTGCCCGACGGCGGCGCCTGGCTCTACGCCGAGACGGTCCGGCAGATCCACGCGCTGCAGTCCGGCTGCGGTGTCGAGCTGCTGATCCCCGACTTCAACGCGGTGCCCGAGCAGCTCGCCGAGGTCTTCGGCTCGCGGCCCGAGGTGCTGGCGCACAACGTGGAGACGGTGCCGCGCATCTTCAAGCGCATCCGGCCGGCGTTCCGCTACGAGCGTTCGCTGGACGTGATCCGCCAGGCCCGCGCGGACGGCCTGGTCACCAAGAGCAACCTGATCCTGGGCATGGGCGAGGAACGCGCCGAGGTGTCCCAGGCGCTGCGCGACCTGCACGAGGCGGGCTGCGAGCTGATCACCATCACGCAGTACCTGCGCCCCTCCCCCCGGCACCACCCGGTGACCCGCTGGGTGAAGCCGGAGGAGTTCGTCGAGCTGCGCGAGGAGGCCGAGGAGATCGGCTTCGCGGGCGTGATGAGCGGCCCGCTGGTCCGCTCGTCGTACCGCGCGGGCCGCCTCTACCAGCAGGCGCTCGCCGCCCGCGAGCAGGTCGCCGTCGCCGGCTGAGGCCGGCCGGTCACCGCGTCGCCCACCACCGCCGCGCGCCGGATGTCATGATCACAGGCATGACCGCCGGGGTACGCGAGGAGCCACGCGAGACCGTGCGCCCTCGTATGCCCCGGCGGCTGCCGTCTCCGACGCTGCTCGCGGTGCTCGTCGGGTTCGCCGCTGTGGGCTACCGGCTGGCGCTGCTGTTCGCCGACGTGCCGCCCGCGAACAGCGACGAGGCGACGATGGGGCTGGCCGCCCTGCACATCGCCGATGGTGACGGCTTCCCGGTGTGGTTCTACGGCCAGGCGTACATGGGCACGCTGGAGGCGTACCTGGCCGCGCCGCTGGTAGCGCTCGCCGGGCCGTCGGTGCTCGTACTGCGGCTGCCCACGCTGGCGTTGTACGCGTTGTTCCTGCTGCTGTCCTGGCGGCTGACCCGGCGACTCGGCGGTGACCGCTGGTACGCGCTGCTCGTCGTCGCCGTGCTGGCGCTCGGCTCCGACCGGGTGGTGAAGAACCAGCTCATCGCCGGTGGCGGCTACCCGGAGCTGAACCCGGCCGGCGCCGCGCTGGCGCTGCTGACGGTCGGCCTCTGTGTGACCAGGGCGGACGCGCGGCTGCCCCGCTGGGCGGCCTGGGGGCTGATCGCCGGGGTGCTGCTCTGGGTGGACCCGCTGATCCTGCCGTACGTGCTGACGCTCGGCGCGCTGCTCGTGGCGTGGCGGTGGCGGGAACTGGCCGGACGGGCCGGGATGGTGCTGGCCGGTGCGCTGCTGCTGGGCGCGGCGCCGATGCTCGCCGACAGCATCCGGCACGGCCGCAACCCGGTGGCCGCGGTGCTGGCGGCAGGTGGCACGGGCGCACCGGCGGACTGGGTGGACCGGCTGCACGGCGGGCTGGTCCTCGGGCCGCCGCTGGCGATGGGTTTCTGCTCGCCCGGCCGGTGCGCCACCTGGCAGCTCTGGTGGGCCGTCGCGTTCCCGGTGCTGCTGGTGCTCGCCGTGCTCGCCGCGTGGCACACGCTCCGCCATGCTCCCGGCGGCCCGCCCTCGCCGGAGCGGGTGTCGGCCGGGGTACGGCTGGCGCTGCTCGGCGGCGCGGCGGGCGTCCTCGCCGCGTACGCGGTGAGCAACGCGGCCGGGCGGACGCCGATCGAGAGCAGCCGCTACCTGTCGTGCCTGGCGGTCGCCGTGCCCGCCCTGCTCTGGCCACTGTGGCGGGCCGCCCGCCCGCTCGCCGCCCGCCGGACGGCCCGCCCCGCTGCCCGGCGGCGCGGGATGGCCCGGGTGGCGGGGGCCGGGGCGCTGGCGGTGCTCGCGGGCGTGCTCGGCACCGGTGCGGCGGCCACTGTGGACGTGATCCGTACCGCGCCCGACGTGCACGCCGAGGCCGACCGGCACCGGTCGCTCGTGGACACGCTCGGCGCGCTCGACGTCCGGCACGTACGCGGCGGCTACTGGACGTGCAACCGGCTCACCTACGCGACGGGCGAGAACGTGCTCTGTGCCGTGGTCGACGACGACCTGAGCCCTGGGTTCGACAGGCTGCCCGCGTACCGGCGGGAGGTGGCGGCCGACCCGGACGCCGCGTGGGTGGCACCGGCCGGCTCACCGCTGGCCGCGCGGCTGGACCAGCGCGTCGGCACCGCACCGGGCATGCTCGACGTGGTCACGGTGCCCGGCTGGCGCATCTACCTGCCGCGCCGCTGACGCAGGCCCGGCGGCGCAGCTTCGAGCAGGCCGAGGCGGTGGGCCAGCGCGGCGGCCTCCACCCGGTTGGTCACGTCGAGCTTGGCGATGATCCGGGACACGTGCACGCTCGCCGTCTTCGGCGAGATGAAGAGCCGCTCGGCGATCCGGCTGTTGCTGTGCCCCTCGGCGACCAGCCGCAGCACCTCCCGCTCCCGGCTGGTCAGCAGGTCCGGACCCGGTCGCCCGGTGCCCCGCAGCCCGACCCGGCGGGCCAGCGTCGCCGCCTGCTCGCCCAGCGGGGTGGCGCCCAGCCGGGCGGCCAGCTCGGCCGTCTCCCGCACCCGGGCGGCCACCTCGTCGCGCTCACCGGCCGCCGCTGCCGCCTCGGCCAGCCCCAGCAGCGCCCGGCCCAGCGGGTACGGCTGCCCGGCCGTACGCCACGCCGCCACCGCCGCCCGCCACGCGGCGAGCCCGCCGGCCGGACCGGCGGGCGTCATCCCGCCGAGGATCGCCGTGACGTGGGCGGCGTGGGCGTGCTCGGCCGGATGCCGGGCGGGCAGCGCGGCGGCCACCGCCGACACGTCGGCGGCGAGCGTCGCGTCCCCGGTCAACGCGGCGGTACGCGCCACCGCGTTCAGCACCGGCCAGCCCTCGCGGGGCAGGTCGGTCAGGTGCGCGTCGGCCAGGGCGGCGCGCGCCGCGCGTACCGCCTCCGGCCGGTCGCCGGCGGCGAGCGCGGCCTCGACGCGCAGCTCGTGCAGCGGCAGCCGGTGGTTCGGCCAGAGGTACGGCCGGCCGAGGAACGCCAGCGCCCGCCCGACGACCTCGTCCGCGCCGGGGTGGGCGCGGGCCAGGTGGAGCCCCGCGCGCAGTTGCAGCCAGTGCAGCCCGGACACACCGGGCGGGTCGATCCGGGCCGCCTCGGCGCAGGTGGCGTCCGCCTCGTCCCAGCGGCCCAGCGCGATCAGCGCCTCGGCCCGGTTCGACAGCAGGTACGCCCCGATCGAGCGGCTGATGCCGACCCGGCGTGCCTCGCTCACCCCGGCCGCGGCCGCCTGTTCGGACTCGTCGTAGCGGCCCAGCTCGTAGAGCACGTCGGAGAGGAAGACCAGGGCGCTGACCAGAGCCCACGAGTCGCCTGCGGCCCGGGCCCGCGCCTCCACCCGGCGCAGCTCGGCCAGCCCGCGCTCCGGCGTGCCGTCGATGCGGTGCAGCAGGGCGATCCGGGTGGGCAGCAGCACCAGGTCGGTGCCGACCTCGGACGCGCCGGCGGCGGCCTCGGCGGCGACCGAGGCGGCCTCCCGGGGGTCGACCTTCATCAGGTGCGACGCGATGTCGGCGAGCACGCCGAGGCGTTCCGGGCCGTGCGGCGCGCCCGCCGCCAGCCGGTACGCCTCGCGCAGCTCGGCCGCGCCGTCGCTCTTGCCGAGCAGCGCGAACAGCCGGCCCCGGTGGTCGAGCAGGCGCGCGGCGCGCAGCGGTTCGGCGTCGGGGTCGACCTCGGCCAGCGCGGCCCGGGTGAGCGTGAGTGCCCGGCTGAGGTCCCCGGCGGTGACCGCCGCGGTCAGCGTGTCCTCCAGCACCCGCAGGTGGTCCATGCCGAGCCGGTCGGCGGCATCGGGCACCTGCTCCCACAGCTCCAGGACGCGCTCCAGCAGCCGGCTCTGCTCGGCGTACGCGTACCGGTCGGCCGCCGCCTCGGCGGCGAGCCGGGCCGCGGTGAGCGCACGCGCATGGTCGTGTGCCGCGTACCAGTGGTGGGCGATCTCGGCCGGCGCGCGACCGGCGGCGACCAGGTGCGGATGGGCCTCGATCGCGGCGGCGTACCGGGCGTGCAGCCGCGCGTGCTCGCCCGGCAGCAGGTCGTCGTGCACCGCCTCGCGGACCAGCGCGTGCCGGAACTCGTAGTCGCCGTCCGGGTCGGCCACCACGAGCTGCCCGGCGACGGCGGCGCGCAGCGCGTCCTCCAGTTCGGCCTCGGGCAGGCCGGCCACCTCGGCGAGGAGCTGGTGGGCGAAGCGGGTCCCCCCGGCGGCGGCGATCCGCAGCACCCGCTGAGCCGGCTCGGGCAGCCGGTCGACGCGGGCCAGCAGCAGATCACGCAGCGTCTCCGGGATGGCCGCGCAGCCGACCGGGCCACCGGCGGCGGCCAGCTCCTCGATGAAGAACGGGTTGCCCTGGGTCCGTTCGTGCACCTCGTCCACCGTCCGGGCGATCTGCTCGACGCCGAGCAGGTCGGCCAGCACGGTGGCGGTGCCCTCCCGGTCGAGGCGGCCCAGCTCGATCCGGTCCACGCCGCGAACCCGGTCCAGCTCGGCGAGGAACGGCCGCAGCGGATGCCCTCGGTGCAGCTCGTCGGTGCGGTAGGTGCAGACGACGAGCAGGCGGGTGGCGCGGGCGGCCCGCACCAGGAAGCCGATCAGATCGCGGGTGGACCGGTCGGCCCAGTGCAGGTCCTCGATCACCAGCACCAGCGGGCGTTCCTCGGCGAGCCGCCGGAACAGGTCGGCGACCAGGTCGAACAGGTAGCCGCGCGGGGTGTCGGCGAGGGCCGGCCCGGCGGGCGCGGCCACACCGGCCGGCATCCGCGCCAGCTCGGGCAGCAGCCGGGCGAACTCCGCCTCGTAGCCGGCGAAGGCGGCCGGCCCGTCGTGGCGCAGCACGTCGCGCAGCGCGGCGGCGAACGGAGCGAACGGCAGGCCGGCCTCACCGAGCTCCAGGCACTGGCCCACCAGCAGTCGCGCGCCGGCCGCGTCCACCTGTGTGCCGAACTCCTCCAGCAGCCGGGTCTTGCCGACGCCCGCCTCACCGCCGACGAGCACCGTCGCCGGGTCGCCGGACCGGCACCGGGCGAGCGCGTCGCCGAGCGCGGCCAGCTCGGGCCGGCGGCCGACGAGGACGGTGCTGGCGGCGCGTACGGTCACGCCGTCGAGCATGCCACGGCGCCCCGACGACCCGACCGGCCCGACCGGGCCGACAGAAGCCGCTGGTCCGGCCGCCCCCGTGACGGCCGGACCGGCGTACGCCCTCGCGGCCATGCCCACGAGAGCGGCGACGGCCGGTGGCGCCGGTGCGGTCACCGGCGGGCGTCGGTGGTACGGGCGTGGTGCTGGCGGCGGCCGAGCCATCCGCGCGGGTGCCGGCGCGGCAACGACCGGGCCAGCCGGTCCTGCGCCGCGTCGGCCTGCAACTCGGCGGCGTGGCTGCGGTGGATGCTGAGGATGAGGTCTGCGTCGTTGCCGAACATCTCGGATCTCCCTGTCGTGCGGTGTCTCCCTGTCGAGATCGACTCTCCGCGCGAAGGTGCCCCCGGTGCATGGGTACGCCGCCTGATCTTCGCCCGCCCGGCCTCCTTACCGGCGGGCCGATCCGGGCCGCCGCGGCGGTAAGGTACTCAGCCCTCGGCGCAGGGGCGGCCACGGATCAACGGGGTGCGCGCCGACCACTAGACTCTGCGGTATGGCAAAGCCCCAGGAGAAGGTCTCGTTCGGCCAGCGGCTGAAGCAGATCGGGATGGTGTTCCGGTTCACCGCCAAGCAGGACAAGTGGTTCGCGCCGCTGACCGCGGCGGCGGTGCTGATCCCGCTCGCGCTCACCGTGGTCGCGGTGCTCGCCTGGGGTTGGCTCTGGTTGCCGATCGGCATCCTGCTCGCCCTGCTGGCCGTGCTGATCGTGCTCAACCTGCGCTCGAACAAGGCGATGATGAACGCCGCCGAGGGGCAGCCGGGCGCGGCGGCGCAGATCATGGAGAGCATGCGCGGCGACTGGCGGGTCACCCCGGCGGTCAGCTCCACCACCCAGATGGACATGGTGCACCTGGTGGTGGGCCGGCAGGGCGTGATCCTGCTGGCCGAGGGCAACCCGCAGCGCGTACGCGGCCTGCTCGGCCAGGAGAAGCGCCGCCTGGCGAAGGTGATCGGCACCGCTCCGCTGCACGACTACGTGATCGGGCAGGGCGAGGGTGAGCTGCCGGTCCGCAAGCTGCGGATGACGCTGATGCGGCTGCCCCGCGCCCTGTCCCCGAAGGACGTCAACGCCCTCGACAAGCGGCTCAAGGCGCTCACGGCGCGACCGCAGATGCCCAAGGGCGCGATCCCGAAGAACATGCGGCCGGCGCGTGGCGCGTTCCGGCAGACCCGGGGTCGCTGACTTCCGGCGTACGCGAGAAGGAGCCGCTCCCCGTGCGGGGCCGGCTCCTTCTTCGTGCGGGTCAGCGGCGCGGGGCGTCGGTGACGACCGACCCGGCGAGCCGGTCGTGCAGGCCGCGCCGGTGCTCGTCCATGAGCAGGGCCGGCACCACCAGGGCCAGCAGGAAGCCGCGCAGCAGTCCGCGCAGCACCCCGATCCGGCCGCCGTCGGCCCAGGAGACGCAGCGCAGCCGGGTCAGGTACATGCCGGGGGTCTGGGCGAACAGGCCGATGAAGAAGCCGTACTCCAGGATCAGCACCAGGACCGGCGGCCAGCCGTCGCGGACCGGGTCGGAGAAGGCCCGGGCGACCATCAGGCACAGCACCCAGTCGATGATCAGGGCGCCGAAGCGGCGGCCGAGGCTGGGCGGGGTGAAGGCGGGGTCGGTGGCGGGCGGCACCGGTGTGGCGGCGGTATCGGTCACAGCGGCCAGGGTAACGCCGCCTCGACCGTCGACGAAAATTCCGACATTCCGCACCAGAGAGCGCTAGGATGACGCTCCGCAAGCGACGTAACACGGCGGAAACAGACGAGACACGGCAGGGCAACCCCCCGGCCATAGCGTCGCCAGTAGTTAGCTACCGGAGTGGACCTGCCAGGAGGACGTGTGTTCGCCAATTCCGAGGAACTCCTGCGATACCTCGCCAACGAGGACGTGAAGTTCGTCGACGTACGTTTCTGTGACCTGCCCGGCGTGATGCAGCACTTCAACCTGCCGGTCGAGTCGTTCGACGACAGCGTGTTCACCGACGGCCTCGCCTTCGACGGCTCCTCGATCCGCGGGTTCCAGGCCATCCACGAGTCCGACATGCTGCTGCTGCCGGACGTCGCCACCGCGTTCATCGACCCGTTCCGGGCCCAGAAGACCCTCGCGCTGAACTTCTTCATCCACGACCCGTTCACCCGCGAGGCCTACTCCCGCGACCCGCGCAATGTCGCGAAGAAGGCCGAGGCCTACCTCGCCGCCAGCGGCATCGCCGACACCGCCTACTTCGGCGCGGAGGCGGAGTTCTACATCTTCGACTCCATCCGCCACGAGACCTCGGCGCACCAGTCGTTCTACTACATCGACTCGATCGAGGGCGCCTGGAACAGCGGCCGGATCGAGGAGGGCGGCAACCGGGGTTACAAAACCGCCTACAAGGGCGGCTACTTCCCGGTTCCCCCGGTGGACCACTACGCCGACCTGCGCGACCGGATCGTGCGGCGCCTCGTCGACGGCGGCTTCACCGTCGAGCGGTCGCACCACGAGGTGGGCACCGCCGGCCAGTCGGAGATCAACTACAAGTTCTCCACGCTGCTGCACGCCGCCGACCAGCTCCAGCTGTTCAAGTACATCGTCAAGAACGAGACCTGGGCCGCCGGCAAGACCGCCACGTTCATGCCCAAGCCGCTCTTCGGCGACAACGGCTCCGGCATGCACACCCACCAGAGCCTCTGGCGGGGCGGCGAGCCGCTGTTCTACGACGAGACCGGCTACGCCGGGCTGTCGGACACCGCCCGCTGGTACATCGGCGGCCTGCTGCACCACGCCCCCTCGCTGCTGGCCTTCACCAACCCGACGGTGAACTCCTACCGCCGTCTGGTGCCCGGCTTCGAGGCGCCGGTCAACCTGGTCTACTCGCAGCGCAACCGCTCCGCCTGCACCCGCATCCCGGTGACCGGCAGCAACCCCAAGGCCAAGCGCGTCGAGTTCCGCGTCCCGGACCCGTCCAGCAACCCGTACCTGGCGTTCTCGGCCATGATGATGGCCGGCCTGGACGGCATCAAGAACAAGATCGAGCCCCCGGCGCCGATCGACAAGGACCTCTACGACCTCCCGCCGGAGGAGTGGGGCGACGTCAAGCAGGTCCCGGGCTCGCTGCCGGAGGTGCTCAACGCGCTCGAGGCCGACCACGACTACCTGCTCGACGGCGGCGTGTTCACGCCGGACCTGATCTCCACCTGGGTCGACTGGAAGCGGGCCAACGAGGTCGACCCGGTGCGTCTGCGCCCGACCCCGCACGAGTTCGCGATGTACTTCGACTGCTGAGCACGCTCGTCAGCACCGGCCGGGCCGGCTCCGCGATGGCGGAGCCGGCCCGGCCGTTCATCAAGCACGGCGGCGCAGCGCGGCCCGGACGCCGGCCACCGCGACGACCACCACCAGCACCGTCATCAGCACCGCGCCCGGCGCCTTGCTGAACCGGGCCAGGTTGGATCCGTCCGGCAGGGTGAGCGCCGAGGCGACAGCGCAGGGCGCCACGAACCAGACCTGGCGGGCCAGCGGCACCGCCGCTACCGCGAGCACTGTCAGCGGCCAGATCGCGTACCAGGGGTGGAAGACCGGGGCGAGCAGCACCGTGGCGGCGAGCGCCAGCCCCGCGCCGAGCAGCGCCACCCGGTGCCGGGCCAGCGTCAGCCGGGCCACCCGCTGCCGGGCGTCGTTGAGCCGCCGCAGCGCCGTCCACGCCCGCCACCAGAGCGCCACCAGCAGTCCGGCCAGCAGCACCAGCGCGACCGCCCGGACCACAGGCACCGCCCGTGGCCGCTGCCCGGCCAGCTCCCCGGCGTAGTCGATGACGAAACCGACAGCCGTGGGCGGGGAGGTCCACTGCTGCGAGTCGCCGCTGTGGCCGAGCCCTCCCACCCAGCCCAGCCCGAGGCCGGTGGCGAGCGACACGACGAGCAGCGTGCCGAGCACCGACGCGGCCAGCTGCCCGCCGTCGCGCAGCAGCGCCCGCCAGGTGTAGCGGCCGTGCACGGCGGCGAGCGCCGCGAACGGCAGCGCCACGACCGCTACCGCCTTCACCGCCACGGCCAGGCCCAGCAGCACGCCGGCCACCAGCAACGCGCGTGGCCTGCCCGGCAGGCGGACCAGCACCAGCAGGCCGAGCAGCAGCAGCCCGAGCGCGAGCGCGTCGTTGTGCGCGCCCGCGACCAGGTGGATCCCGACGAGCGGGCACGCGAGCACCAGCCAGGCGGCCCGGCGGGTGGGCACCCCGGCGGCGCGGGCCAGGCCGGGCAGGCACAGCGCGGCCAGCAGCACCCCGGCCACCGCGACCAGCCGCAACGCCACTATCGTCCCGATCAGGCCGCCGCCGGCCAGCACGGCCAGCCCGGCCAGCAGCACGAAGAACGGCCCGTACGGCGCCGGGGTGTCCCGCCAGATCGGCGACACCGACCCGGTCCACGGGCAGCCGGCCGCGGCGACACCCACCCGGTACGGGCTGAGCCCCTGCGTCCACGTCCAGCCCTGGCAGGCGTACGAGTAGACGTCGCGGCTGCCCAGCGGCGGCGCGGCGAGCAGCGGCAGCGACCAGAGCCCGGCCGTCAGGTACGCCCACCGGCCGGACGGCGCGCCCCACCGCAGCGACCACCAGGCGCCGACCAGCAGCAGCGTCCCGGCCAGCCAGCAGCCGAGCGTCACCGGCCCGTGCGGTGCGGCCCAGATCGCGGCGAGCGTGCCGCGCGGGGGCGTGCCGGGCAGCGCGCCGCCGAGCCACCCGGCGACTGTGAGCAGCACCGCACCGGCGAAACCGGTGTATCGGGCGAGACCGGCGGCGACCGGCCGGACGGGTCCGTCGGGCTCGCTCACCGGCACACTCCTCAGTCCACGGGAACCGGCTGCCGACCCTTGCGAGCCGACCGTACCAACCACACGACCACCCCGATCACGAACAGGGTCATCAGCGGCGCACCGGGCATCTTGGAGTACCGGGCCAGACCGGTGCCGTCGGTCAGCACCAGGAACGACGACACCACAGTCACGATCGAGAACCACAGCGTGCGGTGCGCGGTGGCGGCGAGCACCGCCAGCGGCCACAGCCAGTACCAGGGGTGGAACAGCGGGGACAGCGCGACGGTGGCGGTCAGCGCCAGCCCGGCGTGCCAGAACGGCTCACCGCGACGCAGCGAGCGGAACCAGAGCCAGATCAGCACCCCGACCAGCACCACCATGCCGATCGCCCGGGTCACCGGCAGCGCGTCGACGTGCACCCCGAACGGCGCCAGCAGGTAGCCGACGGTCTGCCCCACCGCCGTCGGCGGCGAGGTCCAGGCCACCACCAGCCCGCCCTGTTCCAGGCCGCTGATGAACCCCAGCCCCAGGCCGGAGACGACGGTCACCCCGGCGAGCGCCGCGAGCGAACCGCCGACCACCCACCCGCCGTCGCGCACCAGCGTCCTGATCCGGTACGCCCCGACGATCGCGGCCAGCGCGGCGAACGGCATCACCACCAACGCGGTGACCTTGACGGCGGCGGCCAGTCCGAGCAGCGCCCCACCGGCGAGCAACGGTCCGGGCCGGCCCGGCCGGGCCGCGACCACCGCCAGCCCGGCCACGAGCAGGCCGATCATCAGCGCGTCGTTGTGCGCGCCGGAGACCAGGTGCACGGGCACCAGCGGGCTCGCCAGCGCCAGCCAGAGCGCGCGCCGCGGCGGCACCCCGCAGCGGCGGGCCAGCACCGGCAGCGCCCACGCGGTCAGCGCCACGCCGGCCACGGCGAGCACCCGGAACAGCGCGACGGCGGCGAGCAGCGAGCCGGTGGCCTCCACCACCGCGCCGGCGAGCAGCACGAACAGCGGCCCGTAGGGTGCCGGGGTGTCCCGCCAGATGTAGGAGATGGTGTCCAGCCAGGGACAGGGCAGCGCCGAGACGCCCTGCTCGTAGGGGTTGATCCCGGCCGAGAAGCTGGCGCCCTGGCACGCGTACGCGTACACGTCCCGGCTGCCCAGCGGCGGCGCGACAAGCATCGGCAGCAGCCAGAGCGCGACGGTGACCAGCACCCACCGGGACGACGGCACCCGGTCCCGCAGCGACCACCAGGCCCACGCCAGCAGCCCGGTGCCGACCAGCCACAACCCGATGATCAGCGGCCCGTTCGAGCCCTGCCAGATGCTGACCGGGGTGGGACGCAACTCGCCGTCGGGCAGGGCGCCGCCGAGGAACGCGGCCACGGCGAGCAGCACCGAGCCCGCCAGGCCGATCCAACGCGAGAGGTGGTGAGACACGCCCGACATGCTGCCAGTACGGTGGTTCGCGATCAGGAGGTGGGCATGCGGGGCGGTCGGGTGGTGGCGGTCTCCGCCGTGTCCGCGCTCGTCCTCGCCGTGCTCCAGCTCATCCTGCCGGCCACCGGCTCGGACCTGTCCGCGCAGGTCGCCCGCGCCGGCTTCTTCGCCGACCACGGTGCCGCCCTGGTCGACCTGCGCTGGTACGGCGGCGTGCACCCGTGGGGCTACAGCCTCGTCTCGCCGCCGCTGATGGCGCTGCTCGGGGTACGCCTCACCGGCGCGCTCACCCTGCTCGCCTCCGCCACCGCGTTCGCCGCCCTGCTGGTGCGTACCGGGGTGCCCCGCCCGCTGCTGGGCAGCCTGGTCGGCGTGGTCACGATCGCCGGCAACCTGGTCTCCGGCCGGGTCACCTACGCCCTCGGCGTCGCGTTCGGCCTGGCCGCGCTGCTGGCGCTCACCATCCCCGCCCGCCGCACCCGCCTCGCCGCCGCCGCTGATCCCGCTGCCGAGCCGGCCGGTCCCAGCGGTGCCGCTGCCGAGCCAGTCATTCCCGGCGCTGCCGCTGCCGAGCCGGCCGGTCCCGGCGCTGCCGGTGGCGGCCGGAGCGTCTGGGCGGCCGTCGCCGCTGCCCTCGCCGCGCTGCTCGCCTCGGCGGCCAGCCCGGTGGCCGGACTGTTCGTCGGGCTCGCCGGTGTCGCGCTGCTGCTGACCCGGCGGTACGCCGGCGGCCTGCTGCTCGCCGTACCGGCCGCCGTACCGCTCGCCGTCACCGGGCTGCTGTTCGGCGAGGGCGGCTGGATGAACATCAGCACGGCCGACACAGTGCACGCCGTGGTGACGAGCCTGGTGGTGGCGGCCCTCGTGGCGTACCGGCCGGTGCGGGTGGGCGCGTTGCTGTCCGCGGCCGGAGTGCTGGCGTCGGCGCTGCTGCACACGCCGGTCGGGCTGAACGCCACCCGCCTGGTGGTGATGTTCGCGCTGCCGGTGCTGGCCGCCGCCGCGACGCCACCCGCATGGCTCACCGCGAACCGCCTCGGAGGCCGACTCGGCGCGGGCCGGGACGGCGCGGGCCCGGACAGCGAGGGCCGTCCCGACATCGGCCCGCGTGGCACGGGCCGACCCGGAGAGCGTCGACTCCGTCGGGTTCTCAGCGCGTTCGGGCTGGCCGCGCTGCTCGCGGTCGTCTGCTGGTGGCAGCCGCCGGTGGTCACCGCGGACCTGCGCAGCGCCGACGACCCGACGGCCGACCCGGCGTACTTCGCGCCGCTGCGCGCGGAACTGGACCGGCGCGGGCTCACCGGACGGGTGGAGGTGCCGCCGACCCGCAACTACTGGGAGGCGGCCCACATGGGGGACGTGCCGCTGGCCCGGGGCTGGCTACGCCAGGCCGACATCGACCGCAACCCGCTGTTCTTCACCACGGTGCCCGGGGCGTCCGGCACCGGCGTTCCGCTGACCCCTGTCACCTACCGGGACTGGCTGGCCGACAACGCGGTGCAGTACGTGGCGGTGCCCGACGCCGAGTTCTCCTGGGTGGGACGGTCGGAGGCGAAACTGGTGGAGCTGGGTCAGCCGTACCTGACCGAGGTCTGGTCGGACCGGCACTGGAAGCTGTACGCGGTGGCCGACCCCACCCCGCTGGTCGGCGCACCGGGTGAGCTGGTCCGCCAGGACGGCGCCTCGATCACGTTCCGCGCCCCCGCCGCCGGCCCGGTCCCGATCCGGGTACGCCACGACCGCTGGCTGACCGCCTCCAACGGAGCCACGGTCACCCCGAACGGCAAGTGGACCACGGTGACGGTCCCCCAAGCGGGCACCTACACCCTCACAAGCTGACCCAGACTAGAGATCTTGGTACAAAACGGCCCCCATAAGGGCCGTTCCCTTCCAAGATCTCCCGGCGGACCGCCTCGCTCCGTGACCACCCTCCCCTGTCCGTCGATCTTGAAGTTGCGGCCCCCAGGAAGCCGGATTCGTACCATTCGCCGGGGCGGAAAGTGCAAGATCGACGCCGAGGGAAGGTGGGGAGGGAGAGGGCGGGCCGGGGTCAGAGGGGGGACTCCAGGATTTGCTGGACGACTGTGCGGGAGTGGCGGCCGGTGCGCAGGTACTCGTCCAGGAACTCGCCCTGGTCCTCTCGCCCCAGCAGCCGCACCACGCCGGCCAGCTCCACCCCGTGCCGGGGCAACTGGTCCCCGGCCCGGCCGCGTACCAGCATCAGCGCGTCCCGTACCTCGGCGGCGAGCGTCCAGCCGGCGGCCAGCTCGGCGGCGTCGGTGGGATCGAGCAGGCCGGCGTCGCGGGCGGCGGCAAGGGCGTCGAGCGTACGGGTGCCGCGCAGCGCGGGCACCTGACCGGCGTACCGGAGCTGGAGCAACTGCACCGCCCACTCGACGTCGGCCAGCCCGCCCCGGCCCAGCTTGGTGTGGGTGGCCGGGTCGGCGCCGCGGGGCAGCCGCTCGGTCTCGACCCGCGCCTTGATCCGGCGGATCTCGATGACCTGCTCGCGGGTCAGCCCCTCGGCCGGGTAGCGCACCGGCTCAATCATCGCCTCGAACTCGGCACCCAGGTCGGCGTCACCGCAGACGTGCCGGGCGCGCAGCAGCGCCTGCGCCTCCCACACCCGGGACCAGCGCGCGTAGTACTGCGCGTACGCGGCCAGGCTGCGGACGAGCGGGCCCTGCCGGCCCTCCGGGCGCAGGTCGGCGTCGACACCGAGCGGCGGGTCGGGGGCGGGCGCGGACAGCAGCCGGCGCAGTTCCTCGGCGATGGCGTGCGCGGCGGCGCTCGCCGCGCTCTCCTCCACCCCGGGCGGCGGGTCGTAGACGAACAGCACGTCGGCGTCGGACAGGTAGTTCGACTCGTACCCGCCGAGCCGGCCCATGCCGATCACCGCGAAGCGCAGGCCGGGCGGTCCGGGGTGGACGGTACGGGCGGCTTGCAGCGCGGCGGCCAGCGTGGCGTCGGCGACGTGCGACAGCGCGGTGCCGACCGCCGTCACGTCCACCACTGTGGGGCGGCGTTCCCCGCCGCCGACCGGACGGGGGTTGAGCGGGGCGAGCGAACCGGCGCGGCTGAGCACGTCGGCGGCGGCGATCCGGACCAGCTCCCGGCGGCGCAGCGCGCGGACCGCCCGGATCGCCTCGACCGGGTCGTCGTGCCGGGCGGCGGCGGCGGCGAAGCCCTCGACGAGCGTCTCCCGTGGACGCGGGGTCAGTTCGCTGTCCTCGGCGAGCAGCCGCAGCGCCTCCGGTTCGCGGGCCAGCATGTCGGCCGCGTACCGGGAGGACGACAGCACCCGGGCCAGCCGGCGGGCCACCGGGCCGGAGTCGCGCAGCAGGCGCAGGTACCACGGAGTGCTGCCGAGCTTGTCGGACACCTGCCGGTAGTTGAGCAGACCGCGGTCCGGTTCGGGGGCGTCGGCGAACTCGTCGAGCAGCACCGGCAGCAGCGTGCGCTGGATGGCCGCGGTACGGCTGACCCCGCCGGTGAGCGCCTGGAGGTGCCGCAGGGCGCCGGCCGGGTCGGCGAAGCCGAGCACCTCCAGCCGGTGCCGGGCCGCCTCGGGCGTGAGGCGCAGCCCTTCGGCCGGCACCCGGGCCACGGATTCCAGCAGCGGCCGGTAGAGCAGTTTGGCGTGCAGCCGGCGTACCTCGGTGGCGTGGGTGACCCACTCGGCGCGGAACTCCTCGACGGCGCTGCGGCCCGGCCTGGCCACGTAGCCGAGCGCGGCGGCGAGCCAGCGCAGCGCGGCCGGTTCGGTCGGCACGGTGTGGGTACGGCGCAGGGCCTGGAGCTGGAGCCGGTGCTCGACGGCGCGCAGGAAGCGGTAGCCGCGCAGCAGCGCCTCCCCGTCGGCGCGGCCCACGTAGCCGCCCGCGACGAGCGCGCGCAGCGCCGGCACGGTGCCCGGTACCCGCAGCGACTCGTCGCCCCTGCCGTGCACGAGCTGGAGCAGCTGGACGGCGAACTCGATGTCGCGCAGCCCGCCCGGCCCGCGCTTGATCTCGCGTTCCAGCTCCTTCGGCGGCACGTTGTCGAGGATCTTGCGGCGCATGGACCGGACGTCCTCGACCGCCTCGGGGCGTTCGGCGGCGGTCCACACGAGCGGAGCCAGCGCGTCGGTCCACTCCTTTGCCAGCTCCAGGTCCCCGGCGGCCGGGCGGGCCTTGAGCAGCGCCTGGAACTCCCAGGTGCGGGCCCAGCGCTTGTAGTAGGCGAGGTGGCTGGCGAGCGTACGCACCAGCGGACCCCGGTTGCCCTCCGGCCGCAGTGCCGCGTCGACCGGCCAGGCCACCAGCCCGCAGATCTGGATGAGCCGGGTGGCGACCTGGGTCGCGGCGGGCAGATCGTCGTCGGCCGCGGCGACGAAGATGACGTCGACGTCGGAGACGTAGTTCAGCTCGTCGCCACCGCACTTGCCCATCGCCACCACGGCCAGCCGGGGGCGCGGCGTGCCGTCGGGCAGCTCGTCGGCGGCGATGTCGTAGGCGGCGGCCAGCGTCGCGTCGGCCAGCCCGGACAGCGCCGCCATGGTCTGCTCCAGGCCGCGCCCGCCGGTCAGGTCGGCCGCCGCGATGCGCAGCAGCGCAAGACGGTACGCCTGCCGCAGCAGCGGGACCGCGCCGGTCATCGTGGTGAGCCGGGCGGCGACGCCCAGGTCGAGCCGGCCGTCCGCGGCGGGGGCGAGCCCGTCCGGCTCGGTAGCCAGCACCGCCCACTGCCCGGGGTTGGCGACCAGATGGTCACCGAGCGCGGAGGAGGCGCCGAGCACCGCGATCAGCCGGCGGCGCAGCCCGGCGTCGGCGGCCAGGGCGTCGCGTATCGCCGCCTCGTCGCCGGAGCGCCGCTCGGACTCGACCAGCCGGTGCAACTGGCGCAGGGCCAGGTCCGGGTCGGCGGCGCGGGACAGCGCGGCGAGCAGTTCGGCGGCACGCTCGTCGGCGGGTTCCTGGGTGTCGGGCCGCCACAGGGCGAGCCCGTCCGGGCCGAGCAGGTCCTCCGCCCGGCTGGCCCCGTCACCCTCGGCGAATCCGTAGCGGGCCAGGCGCCCGCGGGCCGGCCGGGTCACCGTCAGGCCCCGAGCAGCGGCAGGCTGCGGCGCGGGTTGTCGTCGCCGAGTTCGCCGAGCGCGAGCGCGGCGAACCGGATCGCGAACGGCTGCCACGCCTCCTCGACGTCGGCCATCACCCGGTCGCAGGCGGCCACCACCAGCTCCGGGTCGTAGCCCAGCTCGGCCAGCACGGCCGAGTCGCGGGACCACTCGGCGATCATCGCGGTGTCGCACTCGATGTGGAACTGCAACCCCCAGGCCCGGTCGCCGAGGCGGAACGCCTGGTGCGGGTAGCGGGTGGACGCGGCGAGCAGCGTCGCGCCGTGCGGCAGCTCGGTGATCTCGTCGGCGTGCCACTGGAGCACGTCGGGCATCAACGGCACGTACCGGAACAGGGGATCGTCCTCGGCGGCGTCGCGCCGCCCGACGAGCGCCGGCCCGACCTCCGGGCCGGACGGGCTGCGCTCGACCCGGCCGGCGTGCGCGGTGGCGAGCAGTTGCGCGCCGAGGCAGACGGCGAGCGTGGGCACGCGCTGGCGGACGGCCTTGCGCAGCAGCCCTTCCAGCGCCGGGAACCAGGGCGCGCCGTGAGCGCCGTCGGGCCCCGGGTAGGCCTGCTGGTCGCCGCCGAGCACCACGAGCGCGGCGTATCCCTCCAGGTCGGCGGGGAGCGCGTCGCCGGCGTGCGGACGCAGCACACGCAGCTCAAGACCCCCTTCGGTGAGCCACTCCCCCAGGCGGCGGAGGTCGTCGGTCGGGTCGTTCTCGATCACCAGCGCGGTCGCCACGACGTCGAGGCTAGCCGGTGCGCACGACACCGGCCGGTCCGGCAGGCCCTAGGCTCGCGATCGTGCCTGACGACTGCGTGCGCCCACCGGCTCTGCGTCCCGGCGACGCGGTGATGCTGGTGTCCCCGTCCGGGCCGACCCGTCCCGAGCGGGTGGCCCGCGGCATCGAGCTGCTCACCGGCTGGGGGCTGCGGCCGGTGCCCGCGCCGAACGCGTACGCCCGGCGGGGTTATCTGGCCGGCGACGACGCGCTGCGGGCCGCGGACCTGAACGCGGCGTTCGCCGACCCGGAGATCCGCGGGGTGATCTGCACCCGGGGCGGTTACGGCGCGCAGCGGGTGGTCGACCTGATCGACATGGCGGCGGTACGCCGGGATCCGAAGGTGGTGGCCGGCTTCTCCGACATCACCGCGTTGCAGTTCGCGCTCTGGCGGGGCGCCCGGCTGGCCGGGGTGCACGGGCCGGGCGCGGCGTGGCGCGACGAGCGCACGCCGATCCGCTCGGCGGAGTCGCTGCACGCCGCGCTGACCAGCACCGAGCCGGTGACGGTGACGGCGGTCGAGGCGGAGGAGACGTACCCGGTGCGGGTGCCCGGGCGGGCCGAGGGCCGGCTGATCGGCGGCAACCTGTGCCTGATCACCGCGTCGATCGGCACGCCGGACATGCCGGACCTGACCGGGGCGGTCCTGCTGGTCGAGGAGGTGCAGGAGCCGCCGTACAAGATCGACCGGATGCTCACCCACCTGCGCCGCTGCGGCGCGCTGGACGGGATCGCCGGGGTGGCTGTGGGTCAGTTCACCGAGTGCGCGGACGGCTGGGACACCACAGTCGTGGACGTGCTCACCGACCGCCTGGGCGACCTGGGCGTGCCGGTCCTCGGCGGCCTGCCGATCGGCCACGGCCCCGGCCAGCTGACCGTCCCGGTGAACACCCCCGCGGTCCTGAACGCCACAGACGGCACCCTCACTGTGACGTCCGCCGTCCGCTGACGCCGAGGCCCGGCGATCATGAGGTTGGCGGCAGTTCAGAGATCCACAACTGCCGCCAACCTCATGATCAATGCTGACTCGGGGTGAGGTGGGCCACGGCGCCGATCTCCAGGGCGGCCCAGACGGTGGCGTCGGGGGTGACGGTCAGGCCGTGGGGTTCCGACGCGGGGGTGGGCAGATCGTGGCCGGTGATGTGGCCGTCGGGGTCGATGTGGCCGATGCGGTTGGCGCCCCACTCGGTGAACCAGCAGCCGCCGGCCGGGTCGGCGACGATCGCGTGCGGGCGGGCCGCCCGGTCCGGCAACGGGAACTCGTCGATCCGCCCGTCCGGCGTGATCCGCCCGATCTGCCCCGCGACGATCTCCACGAACCAGAGCGCGCCGTCGCCACCCCGGGTGATGCCGACCGGCCCGGCCGCCTCGGTGGGCAGCGGATGCACTGTGACCCTCCCGTCCAGGCCGACCCGGGCGATCGCGTCGGCCTGGTTGAGCGTGAGCCAGAGCGCGTCGTCCGGCCCGGCCGCGAGCATCGACGGGAAGCCCTTCGTCACCGGCAGCGGGAAGGAGGTCACCTCCCCGGCGGCGGTCACCCGGCCGGCCGTGTCGTCGTTCATGCCGGCGTACCAGAGCGCGCCGTCCGCGCCGACCGCCAGCCCGCAGGGGCCGCAGCCGGGCGGCAGCGCCACCGAGCCGGCCTCGCCGTCGACGGTGACCCGGCCCAGCCGGTCGTCGCCCGAGCGGGTGTACCAGAGTGCGCCGTCGGGGCCGCCGACGATGATCAGCGGACGGCTGCCGGGCGGGTCGTCGCGGTGGATCCGCACCTCACCGTCGAGGCCGAGCCGGGCGACGCCGCCGGAGCCGGCCAGCGTCAGCCAGAGCGCGCCGTCGGGCCCGACCGTGATCGAGTACGGCCCGGAGCCCGGCCCGGTGAGCGGGATCTCGCGGATGGCGGGCTGTGTCATAGAGTGGCCTTTCGTCGGGTTTCGCCCAGCCTCTCGGGCGCTCACCGCCCCCGGCAACACGAATAATTCGGGCCTTCCGGGCGAGATTGCCAGCTCGCTGACAGGTTCGCCACGGGTGGCCCTCAGTTCCGGCGACCACTGTCGGTGACGTCATCGCACCACCACCGAACAGGAGAATCGCATGATCCGCACGATGTCGAAGAAGCACCTGCTGGCCGGCCTGGCCGCTGCCGGCGTGCTCGGCGTCGGGATCGCCGCCCCGACGGTGGCGCTCGCCGACGACAAGAGCCCGAAGCCGTCCTCCAGCGCCAGCACCACCGACCAGGGTGACGACCGCCGCCAGAAGCACGCCGACCGGCAGGCCGAGTTCGCCGAGGCGCTCGCCAAGGAGCTGGGCGTCCCGGCCGACAAGGTCACCGCGGCGCTGGAGAAGCTGCACGAGCAGCGCCAGGGCGACCGCCCGGAGCGGCCGGAGCGGCCCTCGACCGAGGACCGGCAGGCCGCGCTGAAGGAGCGCCTGGACCAGGCCGTCACCGACGGCAAGCTCACCCAGGAGCAGGCCGACGCGGTGCTCAAGGCCGCCGAGGCGGGCGTGTTCCCGGGCCCGGGCAAGCGCGGCCACGACGGCATGCCCGGCCACCACGGCAAGGGCGGCCCGGAGGGCAAGGCCGACAAGGGCGCCGAGGCCGAGCAGGAGGGCCAGGGCGGCAAGTGACGTGGTGGCCCCGCCGCCCCTCACCGGCCGTTCCCTCCTCCTGGCCGGCGCCCGGCGGGGCCACCCACGCTCCCTCGGGCCGCGGCGGGGTGGTGGTGCACTCGCACCGCCACCCCGCCGCGCGCGTGTCAGCGCAGGTACGGCCCGTCCGCGCCGATCTTGCCCGGCGCCGGGTTGCCGGGCAGGTTCAGCACGTAGACCCGGAGGTTGCCCTTGCCGCCGACCGCGGCGGTGAGCGTGCCGTCGGTGACCGTCTTCACGTCACCGGTGACCGCGTCCACGTACCGGCCGTTCGGCACCCCGCGGAAGGTGGCGCCGCCGGACACGGTGACCAGCGCGAAGCTGTCCACCGCGCCCTGGGTGAAGCGCCGCTTGTAGGCCATCGCGCCGCTCACGCCCTCGGTCGAGTACTGCCCCTTCTGCAAGGCCGGCACTGCCCGCCGGATCAGGTTGAGCCGTTGCACGTGCTTCACCAGCGGCTGGGCGAGCGTGGTGGCGACCGTCCCAGCGGCCGAGCCGACCACCCCGAAGTCGCTGGCCGTGACGGTGCCGGCCAGGTGGTCGCCGTAGTAGGCCCGGCCGGTCGTGTCGAGCGGGCAGCTCGGCCCGCAGTCGATCCGGGCGCCCTTGCGGAACTCGATCTCCGAGCCGTAGTAGAGCGTCGGGATGCCGCGGAACGTCCACATCAGGCTCATGTTCTCCGCCCAGGCGTCGGTGCCGCCGGTGTACCGGGTGGAGGACTTGTTCGGCCCGTAGTCGTGACTGTCGACGTAAACGACGTTGTACGTGGCGTCGTTGTAGCTGTCGTCGGAGTCCTTCCCGTTGCCGAACGCGTTGCCGGCGTCGGAGAAGTTCATGTGCATCCGCATGTCGATCACGTTCATGCCGGAGAACCGCGAGCGGTCCGGCGCGTGGTACGCGTTGCCGCGCAGGAACGCGTTGTCGGTGGTGGGCTGCCCGTTCGGGCCGATCAGCTGCTCGTGGTCGTACTGCTCGATCGCGGCGCGTACGTCGTCCGGGCTGTACTCCTTGCGCTCGGACCAGGTGAAGAACTGCGCGGAGTGGTTGACCGAGCCGCGGTTCCACTTGTCGTTGACGAACGCGGCGACCTCGCCGAAGACGTAGAAGTCCTTGCCCTTCTCGCCGAAGCGGGCGACCGCGTGCTCCTGGATGGCGGGCAGGAAGCGCCGGTTCCAGGTGACCCGGGGGATGTGCACGGCGGTGTCGATCCGGAAGCCGTCCACGCCCATGTCGATGAACCTGTTGTACGCGTCGATCAGGTACTGCTGCACGGCGGCGTTCTCGGTGTTGAAGTCGGCCAGGTCCTCGTGCAGCCAGCAGCTGCGCGAGTCCTCGCCCTCCCAGTTGCCGATCCAGCACTGGTGGTACTTGTCGGCGGGGAAGAGCTTGCTGGTCGGGACCGGCCACTGGCACTGGTAGAGCGTGTAGCCCTCGGGGCTGCGCCCGCCGGTCGGCGTACCCCAGTTCAGGCACTGGTTGCCGGCGGGCGCGGCGGACGACCACACGTCGCCGTTGTACGGCCGGCCCTTGGCCTTGGCGTTCTGCGCCGGGGTGAGCGCCGGGTCGTTCCCCGTCGCCTCGACCGTTGGGTCGTACTCCCGGCCGGCCTGCGGCTGGTCGTAGTACCACCTCCACTGGTCGTCGCGGGTGCCGTAGACGGTGGGCGTGAACAGGCCTTTCGCGCCCCACCGGGAGCTGTGGTTGTAGACCACGTCCTGGAAGATCTTGATGCCCTTGGCGTGCGCCGCGTTGATCAGGTCCTGGTAGGAGGCGCCGGCGCTCTCCAACCGCGGGTCCACCCGGTAGAAGTCCCAGCCGTGGTAACCGTGGTAGTCGTAGTCGGAGCGGTTGAGCACCACCGGGGTGATCCAGAGCGCCGAGAAGCCCAGCGCCTTGATGTAGTCGAGCTTGTCGACCAGGCCCTTGAAGTCGCCCCGGAACATCGGGTCGTCGTTCGCCGCGTTGCCGGAGGCGACGTGCTGGCTGCCGCCGCGGTTGTTCGCAGGATCACCGTCGGCGAACCGGGCGGTCATCACGAAGTAGATGGTGTCCTCGCGCGGGTCGCCGCCCAGCGGGACGCCGCCGGTCTGCGGGGCGCCGGTGGTCGCGGAGGCGGGCGCACTCGCCGCCGACCGGTTGCCGGCCGCGTCGAGGGCCCGCACGGTCCAGGTGTACGCGGTATCGGGCCGCAGGTCGTACGCGACGTGCCGGGTGGTGGTGCTGGTGACCGTGGTGCCGCCGGCTCCCCCGGTGCGGCTCACCTCGTACCCGGTGACGCCCCGGTCGTCGGTGGCGGCGGTCCAGGTCAGGGTGACCGCCAAGCCGTCGGCGACGGCGGTGAGGCCACCGGGCGTGGACGGCGGCGTGGTGTCCGGGGTGGCGGGCGCGCACGGGTCCGCGGCGGCGGCGGTGACCCGGCCGTTGTCGACGACGCTGCGCCCCGCGCCCAGGGTGTAGTCCGCGCCGCCGTTGTTGTCCCAGGCCCCGGCGGTGTTGTTGAACGCGGCGGTCAGGCCGGTGGCCGTGCCGAGGTCGACGACCCGGCGGGCCCAGCCGGCGCAGCGCGTCTCCATGGCGACGCCCGGGGCGGTGCTCCAGGCGCCGCCGGTGGGCCGGTAGTGCAGGTTCGCGGCGGTCCAGCCGCGCGGCGTGAGGTGGTACCAGACCTCGGCGGTGTTCCCGGCGGCGCCGGACGGCGTCGGGCTCGGCGCGACCGTGGCGGACGGGCTCGGCGTCGGGGATGCGGTGCCGCACGGGTCGCCCGTGCCGACCCGGCCGCCGGCGACTGTCACGGTGCCGGTGCCGAGGCGGTAGTTGGCGCCGTCGTTGTTGTCCCAGACGCCGCTGCCGTTTGTGAACACGACCTGGAGGCCGGCGGCGCCGCCCAGGTCGACGACCTTGCGGCGCCAGCCGGCGCAGGCACCGTCCATGGGCACACCGGGCACCGGCGTCCAGCCCTGCCCGTCCACGCCGTAGTGGATGTTGACGGACGTGCCCCAGGCGGCCGGTGGCTGGTAGTAGACGGTGACGGTGTTCGCCGCCGCGGCGGCGGTGTACGGCAGCAGCGCGGCGAGCATGCCGGCGGCGAGCGCGAGCGCTCCCCAGCGGCGGCGGTTGGTGGTGGTGGTGGTGCCCCTCATGGCGCTCTCCTGACACCCACGCCCGCACGATGGGCGCAAGGGGATGAAGGCGTTGCAAGAACTTGCGACGCGTGGTGCCAGGAAGTTACCAGCTTCGATCACCCGAAACCAGAGGTTCACAGTAGACACGGGCGCAACGGATTGCACCGCCCGCAACGACTTGCTCCCGGCCGGCGACCGGCCGGACCGGGAGCAAGGGCGCGCGCTCAGCCCTCGGCGGGCGGGCTGAAGATGCCGAACAGGTTGCCCGACGGGTCACGCAGCATGGCACGCACCAGGCCGGCCGGCGTGGTCACCGGCGCCGTCAGCACGGTGCCACCGGCCTTCTCCGCCCGGCGGCAGGTCTCCGCGACGTCGGCCACCTGGGCGTAGAAGGTCGCGTAGTTGCCGTCGTCGGTGCCCCGGATCGCGCCGCCGATCCCCCGCTCACCGCCGGCCGTCGTCTGCCGGTACGACCCACCCGGGCCGCCCCGCTCGAAGCTCCAGCCGAACATCTCGGCGTAGAACCGCTGCGCCTCGTCGGGGCGGTCGGAGCCGATCTCGAACCAGGTCACGGGCGTACTGGACATGCTTCCTCCTGGGATTCGCGCCGGCGGTCGGCCGACGTCGTCAGGATTCAGCCTGAGGCCGGGCCACGACAGCGTCCTGTCGGTGTTTCCACCGGATCGGACCTGTCGGTGTTTCCACCGGATCAGACCAGGGTGAGCGGGCGCACCCGGTCGACCGGCACATCGAGATCGCCGGGACGCCACTCCCGGGTCACCGGCTCGGCCAGCGGACGCACCGACACGATCCGGTCGGTGCGGAAGCAGCGCACGCCGTCACGCAGCCGGCACCAGGCGACGAGGTACCAGTGCACGGAGTTGCCCAGGTAGGCCAGCGGCTCCACGTCGCGCAGCGAATCCGTGCCGCCGCGGTCGGCGTACCGCAGGCGCAGCACCCGCCCGGCGGGGACCGCGTCGGCGACGGCGGCCGGGACGGGCGTGCCCGGCCCGTCGCCGACCAGGTGGACCCGGCCGGCGAGCCGGTGCGCCTCGGCCACCGCGGCGGGCGGCATCACCGCGACCAGCTTGCGCAGCGCGGCCCCGGCCGCCGGGGCGAACGGGGAACCACCGAGCCGGTGCAACGCGACAGCCATCGCCACCGCCTCGGCCGCTGTCAGGTTGACCGGCGGGAGCGTGCGCGCCCGGTCGACCACGTAGCCGCCGGTGCGGCCCGGCTCGGCCCAGATCGGCACCCCGGCGCCCTGCAACGCGGAGATGTCGCGCTCGACGGTGCGGGTGCTCACCTCGAAGCGGCGGGCCAGCCAGCTCGCGCTACGCGGGCGCGGCGAGACCGCCCGCAGCTCCTCGACCAGGGCGTAGAGGCGGTCGGTACGGTTCACCCCCGGACGCTAACCCGGGGGTACGACACCGCTCAGGCGATGCAGGCGCAGACGATCAGCGCGGCGCCGAAGTGGGTGGCGGCGCTGACCCGGGCCGCCGGGTGCGGCTCGTCGGCGGCGATGACGTCGCCCAGCCGGCCGGGGGTGAGCAGGTCCAGCACCAGGAACGCGAGCGCCATCACCAGCAGGCCGATCAGCCCGAAGACCACTGTGGACGCGATCCCCTTGGTGAACGAGCTGTAGCTGGTCAGGATGGCGGTGAAGACGATGCCGGCGATGCCGAGCTGGTTGGCGGCGAGCAGCAGCGCGGCGTTGCCGTTGCGGCGTACCCAGATCAGCTCCCGCAGCTTGCCCGGGGTGAGCAGGTCGACGAGCAGGAACCCGGCCGCCATCAGGGCGACCCCGACGATCCCGAACACGATGCTCTGCCACGCCCCGTCGAGCAGATCTCCCAGCACCAACGCCTCCCCGGCTCACGCCGCCCGGCGGGGGTGCCGGTGCGGTGCCGCAGACGATAGCGGCACCGCGCCACAACGATCTAGAGCGAGAGGTAGCGCTGCCGCTCGTACGGGGTGACCTCGCGGCGGTACTGCTCCCACTCGGAGCGCTTGTTGCGCAGGAAGAAGTCGAACACGTGCTCGCCGAGCACCTCGGCCACCAGCTCGGACTCGGCCATCACGTCGATCGCCTCGGACAGGTTCTCCGGCAGCGTCTCGTAGCCCATGGCCCGGCGCTCGGCGCCGCTCAGCGACCAGACGTCGTCCTCGGCGCCGGGGGGCAGCTCGTAGCCCTCCTCGATGCCCTTGAGGCCGGCGCCGAGCATGACCGCGAACGCGAGGTAGGGGTTGGTCGCGGAGTCCAGCGAGCGGACCTCGACCCGGGCCGAGTTCGGCTTGCCGTACGCGGGCACCCGCACCAGCGCGGACCGGTTCAGGTGACCCCAGCAGACGTACGCGGGGCTCTCGGTGATCCGGTCCGGCAGCGCCTGCGGGAACAGCCGCTTGTACGAGTTGACCCACTGGTTGGTGACCGCCGTGTACTCCCGGGCGTGGGTGAGCAGCCCGGCGATGAACGACTTCGCCACCTTCGACAGCTTCATCGGGTCGCCGGCGTCGTGGAACGCGTTGCGCTCCCCCTCGAACAGCGACAGGTGCGTGTGCATGCCGCTGCCCGGCTGGTCGGTGAACGGCTTCGGCATGAAGCTGGCCTGCACGCCGGTGGAGAGCGCGACCTCCTTCACCACGTGCCGGAACGTCATGATGTTGTCGGCGGTGGTGAGCGCGTCGGCGTAGCGCAGGTCGATCTCCTGCTGGCCGGGGGCGACCTCGTGGTGGCTGTACTCCACCGAGATGCCGATGCGCTCCAGCGCCAGCACGGCCTGGCGGCGGAAGTCCCGCGCGACGGCGTGCGTGGTGTGCTCGAAGTAGCCGCCGGTGTCCACCGGGATCGGCACCGAGCCGTCCTGCGGACCGTTCTCCAGCAGGAAGAACTCGATCTCGGGGTGGGTGTAGAAGGTGAAGCCCTTGTCGGCCGCCCGGGACAGCATCCGGCGCAGCACGTGCCGCGGGTCGGCCCAGGACGGGCTGCCGTCGGGCAGCATGATGTCGCAGAACATCCGGGCGCTCTCGCCGCTGACGCCGCCCTCGAACGGGAAGACCTGGAACGTGGTCGGGTCCGGCATGGCGACCATGTCCGACTCGAAGACCCGGGCGAAACCCTCGATCGCTGAACCGTCGAAGCCGATGCCCTCCTCGAAGGCGGCTTCCAGCTCCGCCGGGGCCACCGAGACGCTCTTGAGCGTGCCGAGCACATCGGTGAACCACAGCCGGACGAAACGGATGTCCCGCTCTTCCAGCGTGCGGAGGACGAACTCCTGCTGACGGTCCACTTCCACCCCTCGTGACACTTACGTCCGCACCGGTCGGGCCGGCCCGGCCTGACCGCCCAGTCTCCACCGGGCTCGTTACGCCGACGTTACGCCCTCCCCCGGCCGGCCGTCCCGCCGTGTCCGGTCGGCCGGGACACGCGCGGCGCCGCCCCGGTCTCCCGCGACCTGTCGGATTCGGCCCGGAGGGCTGGGGGAAGATGGAGACATGCCCACCCTGCGTCTCGCCCTGTGCCAGGTCAACCCGACGGTAGGCGACCTCGCCGGCAACGCCGGCCTGGTCCGCACGTGGACCCGCCGGGCCGCCGACGCCGGTGCCCAGCTCGTCCTGTTCCCCGAGCTGATGCTCACCGGTTACCCGGTCGAGGACCTGGTGTTCCGCCGTTCGTTCGTGGCCGCGTCCCGGGCCGCGCTGCACCGGCTCGCCGCCGATCTGGCCGCCGACGGTCTCGGTGACCTGCCGGTGGTGGTCGGCTATCTGGACGCGGACGGGCCCCCGCAGGTCAGCTCCGACGCCGAGCCGGGCCGGGGCGCCCGCAACGCGGCGGCGGTGCTGCACCGGGGCGAGGTGGTCGCCACCTACTTCAAGCACCACCTGCCCAACTACGGCGTCTTCGACGAGGACCGCTACTTCGTCCCCGGCGACACGCTCACCGTGGTGCGCGTCGGCGGCGTGGACGTGGCGCTGACCATCTGCGAGGACCTGTGGCAGGCCGGCGGCCCGTTCGCGGTCGCCCGGCAGGCGGGCGTCGGGCTGGTGCTGAGCATCAACGGCTCGCCGTACGAGCTGAACAAGGACGACGTACGGCTGCCGCTGGTCGGCCGGCGTGCCGCCGAGGCCGGGGCCGCCGTCGCGTACGTGAACATGGTCGGCGGCCAGGACGAGCTGGTCTACGACGGCGACTCGATGATCGTCGCCGCGGACGGCACGCTGCTGACCCGGGCGCCGCAGTTCGTCGAACACCTGCTGGTGCACGACCTGGAACTGCCGGCGGCGGCCGGCACGCCCGGCGGGACCGGTCCGCTGACCGACGGGATGCGCGTGGCCCGGCACGAGATCCCCACGATCCCGGCCGCGCCGTCCGGCCCGGCGGCGGACGGCGGCATCATCGAGCCGGTCGCCGACGAGGCCGAGGTGTGGCACGCGCTGGTGCTGGGCCTGCGCGACTACATCGACAAGAACCGCTTCCCCTCGGTGGTGCTCGGCCTGTCCGGCGGCATCGACTCGGCGGTGGCGGCCGCGATCGCCGTGGACGCGGTCGGCCCGGAGCGGGTCGTCGGCGTCTCGATGCCCAGCCAGCACTCCTCCGAGCACTCCCGCACCGACGCCGAGGACCTGGCGAAGCGCACCGGCCTGGACTACCGGGTCGAGCCGATCCAGCCGATGGTGGACACGTTCCTGGCGAACATGTCGCTGTCCGGGGTGGCGGTGGAGAACCTCCAGGCCCGGGTACGCGGCGTGATCCTCATGGCGCTGTCGAACCAGGAGGGCCACCTGGTGCTCACCACCGGCAACAAGAGCGAGCTGGCGGTGGGCTACTCGACGCTGTACGGCGACTCGGTGGGCGGCTACAACCCGGTCAAGGACGTCTGGAAGACGCTGGTGTGGCGGCTGGCGAAGTGGCGCAACGCGGACGCGGCCCGGCGCGGGCAGACCCCGCCGATCCCGGAGAACTCGATCGGCAAGCCGCCGTCGGCCGAGCTGAGCCCCGGCCAGCTCGACAGCGACACGCTGCCCGACTACGACGTGCTCGACCCGATCCTGATCGGCTATGTCGACGGCGACCTGGGCCGCGACGGCCTGGTCGAGTCCGGCCACGACCCGGCGGTGGTGGACAAGGTGCTGCGGATGGTGGATACCGCCGAGTACAAGCGGCGGCAGTCCGCGCCCGGCACCAAGATCTCCATGAAGGCGTTCGGGCGGGACCGGCGGCTGCCGATCACCAACCGGTGGCGCGAGGACGGCTGATCGCTGCCCGGCCGGGGAGTGACATCCTCCACTGCGACCTGCCCGCGGCCCGCCGCCCGGTGCGACGATCGCGGGGAACCCGGGGACCGCGTGCGCGGCCTCGAGGAAGGAGATTGTCATGGTGGAGTCCACCCCGGCCGAGGTGACCGCCCTCTACGGCGGGCCGGCCACCCGGCGGGTACGCACCCGCGACCTGATCGCCGCCAAGGAGCGCGGCGAGCGGTGGGCGATGCTCACCTCGTACGACCAGTACACGGCCTCGATCTTCGACCAGGCGGGGATCCCGGTGCTGCTGGTCGGCGACTCGGCGGCGAACAACGTCTTCGGCTACGAGACCACGCTGCCGGTGACCGCCGAGGAGCTGTTGCCGCTGGTGCGCGCCGTGGTGCGGGCCACGAAGCACTCGCTGATCGTCGGCGACCTGCCGTTCGGCTCGTACGAGGAGGGCCCGGCGCAGGCGCTGCGCACCGCCGTGCGGTTCATGAAGGAGGGCGGCTGCCACGCGGTGAAGCTGGAGGGCGGGCGGCGCTGCGCCGCCCAGATCGAGGCCATCACCGGCGCGGGCATCCCGGTGATGGCGCACATCGGCTTCACCCCGCAGAGCGAGCACACGCTCGGCGGCTACCGGGTGCAGGGCCGGGGCGAGGCGGCCGAGGAGGTGCTCGCCGACGCGCGCGCGGTGGCCGAGGCGGGCGCGTTCGCGGTGGTGCTGGAGATGGTGCCGGGCGAGGTGGCCAAGCGGGTCACCGCCGAGCTGCCCATCCCCACCGTCGGCATCGGGGCCGGGCCCGACACCGACGGGCAGGTGCTGGTCTGGCAGGACATGGCCGGGTTGCGGACCGGCCGGGCGCCGCGCTTCGTGAAGCGCTACGCCGACCTGGCCGGCGCGCTCACCGACGCCACCCGCCGGTTCGCCGACGAGGTACGCGGCGGGGAGTTCCCGGCGGCCGAGCACACGTTCTGAGGGTGTAAGGAAGGGCCCCTTCTTAACGCCTCGCGTAGAGGAGGGGCCCCTTCTTAGAACTCCTAACGTTGGAGTTGGCGCCAGCAGATGAGGGCGCAGGCGAGGCTGAGGAAGGCTTCGTGGATGTCGTCGCGGATTTCCCAGCGGATGCGTAGGCGGCGG